>DASRSM010000128.1:0-6822 GCA_035656415.1 Vulcanimicrobiaceae bacterium
GGTCGAAACGTGCGTCATTTGGTCCGCGAATCCGAGGATGTGCGCCGCCGCGGCCGCGTCGCCGCCGCCCACGACGCTGACGGCGCCGTTTTTCGTCGCGCGCGCGATCGCTTCGCCGACAACCGCCGTACCCTGGCGGTATGCGGGCTTTTCGTACACGCCCATCGGGCCGTTGAAGACGATGGACTTGCCTTGCTCGATGGTCTTTGCGTACGCGTTTGCGGTTTCCGGGCCGATGTCGAGGATCATGTCGCCGCTTTCGATTTTGTCGATCGGAAGGACGTGGGCTTTATCGTCCGCGTCGAACGCAGGCGACACGACGGCGTCGATCGGTAAGTGCAGATCCACGTGACGCTGCTTGGCCAGCGCGAGAATGTCGTGTGCCGGCGTGAGATCGTCGTCGCGCAGCGACGCACCGACGTTGACGCCTTGTGCGGCCAAAAACGTGTTGGCCATGCCGCCGCCGATGCAGAACGCGTCGACGCTCTCCATCAGCTTGCGGAAGAAGTCGATCTTGTCTTTGATTTTCGCTCCGCCGATGACGCAGACGAACGGCTTGGCCGGATGCTGGGTCAAACGGTGCAGCGCGTTGAGCTCGTCGGCCATCAAGAAACCGGCCGCGTGCGGGAGCAGATGCGCGATCGCTTCGGTGGATGCGTGCGCGCGGTGGGCCGTACCGAACGCATCGTTGACATACACGTCGCCGAGCTTCGCCAACTGCGCCGCGAAAGCGGGATCGTTACGCTCCTCTTCGGGATGGAAACGAACGTTTTCGAGCAGCAGAACGTCGCCGTCTTTCAACTCGGAAGCCGCTCGCTCCGCCTCGGGACCGACGCAGTCGGGAGCAAACGCGACGCGGATGCCGAGCCGGTCCGACAGCGCTTGTGCGACCGGGCGCAGCGAATACTTCGGATCGGCTTTCCCGGCAGGACGCCCCAAGTGCGACATCACGACCGTACGCGCATCGTGTTCGTGCAGCCAGCGCAGCGTATGCAGCGCGGCGTCGACGCGCGTGTAGTCGGCGATTTGCGTGCCGCTCATGGGGACGTTGAGATCCTCGCGGACCAAGACGCGCTTGCCGCGAACGTCGAGATCCTCCACCGAACGGAACGCCACGCCGTTTTTATGCCCGCGCTGGAATTTTGTCGAGCACCATCGCGGTAAGATCCGCGAGGCGGCACGAGTATCCCCACTCGTTGTCGTACCAAGCGGCGATCTGCACGAGATCTCCGTTGGCGCCATTGAGCTTCGAGTCGATGATCGAGCTGTGCGGATTGTGCTTGAAGTCGCTCGACACGAGTTCCTCTTCGGTGTACTGCACGTACTTTTGCAGCTCGCCTTCGGCGGCATCGCGAAGAATTCGGTTGAGCTCGTCTTTGGTCGTCGCCTTTTTTGTCTGCGCGACCAGATAGATCATCGAGACGGTCGGCGTTGGGACGCGCAGCGCGAAACCGTCGAACGCGCCCTCAACCTCGGGGATCGTGAGGAAGAGCGCCTTTGCGGCGCCGGTCGACGTCGGGACGATGTTCGTCGCGGCGTTGCGCGCGCGCCGAATATCTTTGTGCGGCGCGTCGAGAATGTTTTGATCGTTGGTGTAGGAGTGGATGGTCGTCATGAAGCCTTTGACCCATCCGAGATTGTCGACGATCGGTTTGACCGCCGTCGCAAGGCAGTTGGTCGTGCACGATGCGTTCGAGATGACGTTGTGTTTGGCGGGATCGTACGATTTGTCGTTGACGCCGAGGACGATGGTGATGTCTTCGCCTTTGGCGGGCGCCGAGATGATGACTTTCTTTGCGCCGCCGCCGTCGATGTGAGCGCGCGCTTTTGCAGCGTCGGTGAAAAGGCCGGTCGATTCGATCACGACGTCGGCGCCGAGGTCTTTCCAAGGAAGTTTTCCGGGGTCGCGTTCGGCCAGGACCTTGATGCGCTTGCCGTTGACGACGACCGTGTCGCCTTCTGCCGAGACGGCGCCGTCGTACGGGCCGTAGTTGCTGTCCCACTTAAACAGGTGGGCGCACTCCGCTGCGCTGGTCAGGTCGTTAACGGCCGCGATTTCGACGTGCGGGTAATGTTCCAGCAGGGCCTTGGCAAAATTTCTCCCGATGCGGCCGAAGCCGTTGATCCCGATACGCATTTGGTAACTCCGTACTGGAAAGAGTAGCCCGGGGTTTTACCGGGCCTGCTTCTCGGAGCCCTTCCCGCCGCGCAGCCGCTCGGCCAGGCGGGTCAGCGCGCCGAGCCTGCTGCTCGCCGTGGGCTTGGCAATCGGCGGGTTGCATCGGCGTCCGAGCTCCGCCAGCGACTCGTCGGGATAGTCCAGCCGCAATTCGGCGATTTCGCGCAGCGCCGGCGAGAGACGCGCCAGACCGTAGGCGTTCTCGACGAACGCGATCGTGCTGCGCTGGGCCGCCGCGGCGGCAGCAGTGCGTTCCAAGTTGGCGGCTTCGGTGTTAACGAGCCGGTGAATGCGATTTTTCGTTTCGCGCAGCGCGCGCACGTCTTCCAGGCGCAGCACGGCGGAAAACGCGCCGACGAGCGTTAGGACTTCGACGATTGCATCGAAGTCTTTGTAGTACACGACGGTACGGCCTTTGCGCTGCGTTTTCTTCGGCGCGGTTCCGGCACTGCGCAGCGTCCACGTCAAGCGTGCGGCGAGCTCGTCGCTGCGTACGACGAATTCGAGATGGTAGCCGCGTGCGCCCGCGGTCAACGATCCGCACGCGAGAAAGGCGGCGCGAATCTCGACCAAGCGGTCGCATTTGTGCACCGGTTTCGCCGGTAGGCCGCGCAGCCGGTCCGGTACGCCGATGGCAAACGTAGGAAGGCGCGCAAGACGCGTGACGGCACGCGTTTCGATCGGATGCGACTTGCGATCTTCGTCGAGCAGCGACCAAAACAGACGTGCGACCGCGTTACGATGCGTTACGAACTCGTGCCGGCGGCCGGCATTGCCGTACAGCGCGAGTCCGGCCAACAGCGCTTGCCGGCAGTGCGCCGCTTCGGGAACGTCGCGCGCCAGCGCGTCTTTCGTGTCGGCGGAAATCATTTAGATCCAGTCGCTGGGTTCGTCCTTGCGCGCCTCGAGCACTTCGTAGAGTTCGCCGGGTTTTACCGCAGGCGTTACGCACAGCGGGACGCCGACGACGCGCACGGTGACGAACCGGGTTGCGTAGTGAATCTCGAGCACGTCGCCGGATTTCACTTGATAACCGGGTTTGAGCGGTTTACCATCTTTGGTGATGCGGCCGTGCTCGAGCGCTTCGTGCGCTTCGCTCCGCCGCTTCGAGAGGCGCGCCACTTTCATGAACTTATCTAGCCGCACTTGCCATCCGATGAAGAGTATGATGCGTAACCGTCTTCTTGCCGCCGTTGTGACCTTTGCCCTTGTCGCAGCAGCGGGATGCACGCAGCACGCGGCGGGAGCGCCGGGTGAGGAAGGGTTCCTCCCAAGCGGGCATGCGAAGGTGGGGTCACAGGGAAAAATTCAGCACGTCGTCATCATCGTTCAAGAAAACCGCAGTTTCGACAACTTGTTCGCAAGATTTCCGGGTGCCGACGGCGCGCGCTACGGAACGATGCACGACGGAACGACGATTCGGCTTCACAAGTCGGATCTCGTGCTCAAAACCGATCTTTGCCACGAATATCATTGCTTTCGCACGGAGTGGGACGGCGGGAAAATGGACGGCTTCGACGTCGCGTGGTACGCACGGGCGGGAGGGCCGTTACTAGGCCGTTACGCCTATCAATACGTCGATCCGCAACAGATTCAACCGTACTGGACCATGGCTAAGCAATACGTGCTTGGAGACCGCATGTTCCAGACCCAAGGCAGCAGCAGTTTTACGTCGCACCAGGATCTCGTTGCGGGCGACACGACGCTCAACGACTTCGAAAGCGTGATCGACGCGCCGAACGGCAATCCGTGGGGATGCGACGCGCCGCTCGGAACGCGGGTTCCGATTTTGACGCGGCGCGGCGTTTACGAGGCTACGGGCGGGCCGTTTCCGTGTTTCACGTACGAAACGATAGCCGACCGGCTCGAGGCGGCCAAGCTTTCTTGGAAGTACTACACGCCGCAGATCGGTCAGGGCGGCGGCATTTGGAACGGCTTCGAGGCCATCAAGGCCGTGCGCTACGGCAAAGACTGGAAAAACAGCGTCTCGTCGCCGGAAACCAACGTCCTTACGGATATCGCGCACGGTTCGCTGGCCGCGGTGTCGTGGGTTACGCCCGACTACCGCAACTCCGATCATCCCAATTCGCGCGGCGGTCACGGTCCGTCGTGGGTAGCGAGCGTGGTCAACGCGATCGGGCAAAGCAAATATTGGAAGAGCACGGCGATCGTGATCGTTTGGGACGACTGGGGCGGATTCTACGATCATGTGCCGCCGCCGCAAATCACCTACGCGTCCCTGGGATTTCGCGTCCCGATGATCGTCGTCTCTCCGTACGCGCGCAGAGGTTACGTTTCGCACACGCAATACGAGTTCGCGAGCATCTTGAAGTTCGTCGAAGAGAACTGGGGATTGCCGCCGCTCAAACGTGCCGACGTGCGCGCGAACAGCATCGGCGACATCTTCAACTTTTCGCAGCCGCCGAGAAAGTTTACGGCGATCCCGGCGCAGCACGCGGCGGAGTACTTCCTCCACCAGAAACCCTCGGGACTGCCGGTAGACACGGAGTAAGGCGCCGCGGCGCGAATCCGGATTGACATATTCCGATATATCGAATAGCATGTCGATACATCGGGAGGTTTAGGGCTATGTTTCACCACGGATTTGCGTTCCGGATGGGCGACGCGGGCAGGCATTGGAAAGCCGGCCGTAAGCTGCGCCGCGGCATTCTGAAGTTCGTCATCCTCACGTTTCTGGCCGAGAGCGAGCGGCACGGCTACGATCTGATGCGGCTCTTTGCGGAGAAGGGCTGGCGGCCGCCGCGCCCCGGATCGATCTATCCGATCCTCAACGCCCTCGAAGAAGAGGGCTTCGTGCGCAGCCGCGCCGAGGGCGAGCGCCGCGTCTACGAGATTACTGAAAAAGGCCGCCAGCACTTGAGCGAGCACATGGAGCACGCGGGGAACGTCTTCGAAAACTTCTTCGCAGAAGACGACGATGAAGCCGAAGCCAAAGCGACGCCCAGCTCGGAGCTGCGCGATGCAGCGGAGCGGTTGATGCAGGCGATCGCACAAATCGGCCCGTCCTCGAAACCCGAGACTATCGAACGGGTTCAAGAGCTCTTGAACAAAACGCGAAAAGAGATCTACACGCTGCTTTCACAGGAGTGAATATGGCTCAGGCCGAGAGCGCGCCGCCGGCGGAAACGCCGCAGCAGGCGCGACGGCACGGCGTCAACGTCTTCGAGGAGGGGAAGCCGATGTGGCAGATCCTCCTCGTCTTTCTCGTGCCCTTGATGCTCAGCAACGCGCTGCAGTCGGCGTCGCAAACGTTTGCGAGCATCTGGATCGGCCGGCTGATCTCTACGCAAGCGCTCGGTGCCGTCTCCGCGGTATTCCCCGTCGTATTCCTTCTGTTTTCGTTCGTCTTCGGCGTCAGCAGCGGCGGCACGGTCTTGGTGGGGCAAGCCTTCGGTGCTAAAGATCACCACCGTCTCAAGCGCATTTCGGGCACCGTACTCGGTGCGGCGCTCTATCTTGGAATCGTCGTCGCCATCGTCGGATACTTCGGATCGACGCCGATGCTAGCGTGGTTACGGACGCCCGGCGACATCATCGGCATGGCCGACGCATATGCGAAGGTCATCTTTTTGGTGATGCCCGTTTTCTTCGTCTATTTCGTCTACGCGACGCTTCTGCGGGGAACGGGGGACTCGACAACGCCCTTTTACGCGCTAATCGTTTCCAGCGTCGTCGCCGTAGCGATCACGCCGATCTTTATCATCGGGTGGCTGGGTTTACCGAAGCTCGGCGTCGTCAGCGCCGCCGTGGCCGGCCTCATAGCCAATACCGCGGCCCTTGCGTGGATGGTTCTCTACCTTCGCAGGCGCAATAGTCCGCTGAAGGTGGATCGCGAGATCTTGGCCGACTTCGTCATCGATTTTCGCATCCTGTGGTCCGTGCTGAAGATCGGCGTTCCGACCGGCATCCAAGTGATGATGGTGTCGCTGGCGGAGCTCGCCGTGATTACCTTCGTCAATCGCTTCGGGTCGAGCGCGACGGCGGCTTACGGCGCAGTCAACCAAATCGTCGGTTACGTGCAGTTTCCGGCCATCTCGATCGGCATCTCCGCTTCGATCTTCGGGGCGCAGTGCATCGGCGCGCGCCGCGAGGACAAGCTCGGCAGCGTGATTCGCTCGGCCGTCGGGCTCAACTACGTCATCGGCGGCATTTTGATCGCGCTGTGCTACATTTTTGCGTGGGCGATTCTCGGCTGGTTCATCACCGATGCCCACACGTTGGACATCGCCCACGAGCTATTGATGATCACGCTGTGGAGCTACGCCATCTTCGGAAACAGCGCCGTGCTCAGCGGCATCATGCGCGGCAGCGGCGACGTGCTGTGGCCGACGGCCATCAGCATCTTCACGATTTGGGGCGTCGAAGTTCCGGTCGCGTGGTTTCTCATGCAGCACCGCGGGCTCGACGGCGTGTGGCTCGGTTATCCGGCGGCGTATTGCGCGAGCTTGCTTTTACAGTTCTGCTATTACGAGTTCGTCTGGAAGCGAAAGACCCACGCGCGCTTAGCTTGAATGGCCCGCCCTACGGGTAAACGAGGGTCGTGCGCGATCTATCAATGCGGCTTTGGATTGCGGCAGCGATTGCCGTCTTCGTAACGACGTCGTGTCAAGGAAGCGGCGGCA
>DASRSM010000129.1:0-47835 GCA_035656415.1 Vulcanimicrobiaceae bacterium
AGTTACTCGGACTTCTCGGCGTTTTCGCAATCGCGCGCTTCGCGCTCTCAAGCAAACCTTTTCGCACTGCCGGACCGCACGGTTCGGCGGTCGGCGTGGTGCGCGAGTATCTCGACGCACTCATCGTCGCGGGCTTGGCGGCGCTTTTCCTTATAACGTTCGTAATCCGGACGTACTACATTCCGTCGATTTCGATGATTCCGACGCTGACCGTCCACGACGTCTTGCTCGCCGACGAAATGGCCTATCGCTTCGGACGGCCGAGCTCGGGCGACGTCGCGGTGTTCATGCCGCCGGTGCCGTCCGAAGGCAACGCGTTCGTCAAGCGCGTGATCGGCGTACCCGGTGACACCATTCGCATCGCCGACGGTATCGTCTACCGTAATGGAAACGCGCTCGTAGAACCGTACGAAAACCAACTGCCGAAATACGACTTGGAGATCAAGAATTACGAAATCTACGTCGACGGCGAGCCGCTCGATCCAAAAACCGCCGACATTCCGGCGAAGCGTTTCTGGCAAGTCTCGAACCGGATTCCGGACGGCTTTTATTTCATGCTCGGCGACAATCGGAACTATTCCGACGACTCGCACGTGTGGGGCTTCGCGCAAGCCAAGAAAATCACGGGCCGCGCTTTTCTCATCGTTTGGCCGTTCGATCGGACGCACATACTGAAATGACTCCTACCGAACTGTTGGCCATCGTCGCGATTATCGCGATCGCGCGCATCGTACTCTCGCTGCGCCCCGTCGTCGCCGGCTCGAACGGCCGCAGCACCGCGATCGCGCGCGAGTTCCTCGATCCGTTCATCGTAGCCGGCATTGCAGCGTGGCTGCTCATCACGTTCGTCGCGCGAACGTACTACATACCGTCGGGGTCGATGCTGCCGACGCTGCAGATCCACGACGTCCTGCTCGTCGACAAGTTCGAGTACAAGTTCCACCAGCCCAACGAAGGCGACATCGTCGTCTTCCCGCCCCCGATTCCGACGCCGGACGACTTCATCAAACGCGTCATCGGCCGGCCGGGCGACACGTTAAGCGTCATGTCGGGAATCGTTTACGTCAACGGCAAGCCGCTGCGCGAGCCGTACATCTCCACGTCGCAGCAGCGCCCCGCGTACGAGATGGTCGTTCGCGACTACGGTCTCTACGTGAACTACGGCGCGGGTTGGCAACCGTTGGATCCGGGCTCGGCCAACATTCCGCCCAAATCGATGTGGACGGCGCCCAATCGCATTCCGCCGCATTGCTACATCATGTTCGGCGACAATCGCAACGATTCGGAAGATTCGCACATCTGGGGCTTCGCGCAAAACGACGGCAAGTTCGCAAACGGCCCGCGCAAAGGCGTAACCGCCGGTTTCACTGGGCGCGCCTTTCTCATCTTCTGGCCTCCCTCCCAGGCACGCTTCCTATAGTCGCGAAGTAGGGCGCGTGTGTCCGCATTGATACAGTGGCGCTCGCTTGTGCGTATAACGCTGCAAGTCGCAGTTCTCGCGCTGCTCGCAGCGGCGTTCTTCATGGCGCCGCGTCAAGTGTCGGGCATGTCGATGGAGCCGCACATCGCGCCGGGCGAATACGTCTTGATCAACACCTTCGCGTATCGCGTCGGAAAACCGCAGCGCCAGGATATCGCCGCGTTTCGCCGCGACGGCGACGCACGCGGACTTTTCATCAAGCGGGTCGTCGGGATTCCCGGAGATCGCGTGCGCATCGATCGCGGTACCGTCTTTCTCAATGGAGCGGCGCTCGCCGAACCATACGTGCGATATAAAGACGACCGCAGTTTCCCCGAACTAACGGTGCCGCCCGGATCGGTTTACGTACTCGGCGACAACCGCGCCGTCAGCCAGGACTCGCGCGTCTTCGGGCCGATCGCCGGCGACCATTTGATCGGCCGCGCCGTTGCCGGCATCTGGCCGCTGTCGAACGCGGGCGCGTTATGATTTCAACAACGCAACGTTGTAGCGGCGTAACGATAATTGGGCGCGCCCTAGGGGAATGCGTTGCTGACCAATGTGTGTCGCGCGCCCTGGTTCGGGGGCCCCTTGCATAGCAAGGGGGGCGCGGAGGCTGGGCCGGAGCGCGTCATTCAATGGTATCCCGGCCATATGGTGCGCGCGATGCGCAAGATGTCCGAATACCTCGCGCTCATCGACATCGTCGTGGAAGTGGTCGACGCGCGGGTCGTTCGCAGCGGACGCAATCCCGCCCTCGACCGGCTTGCCGGCAAACGAGCGCGCGTGCTCGTCCTCGACCGAAACGACTTAGCCGATCCGCACGTCACGAAGGCATGGATCGCGGCGCTCGAACGCGACGGCCTAAGCGCGATCGCGGTCGACGGCCGCTCGCAGCAAAATGCCGGCCGCGTGCGTACGGCCATGCTCTCGCTCGCGAGCGCACGCAAGGGCGTCTCGCGCGCGCTCGTCGTGGGCATTCCTAATTCGGGCAAGTCCTCGATCATCAACGCGCTCCTTCGGCGCGCGGCAGCCAAGACGGAGGACCGCGCGGGCGTCACGCGGCAGTTGCAATGGTTTCGCCTCCCTCCCAACGTCGAGCTGATGGACACACCCGGAATTCTCGTTCCAAAGATCGCGACCAAAGCGTCGCAGTGGAAACTCGCGATTTGCGGTGCCGTTCCGCGCGAGCGCTACGACCCCGAAGAGGTGGTACGCGCGTTCGAAGCGTGGGCGACGGAGCACTATTCCGCGCGCAACGTCCCGACGCTCGACGAGTTCGCGGCCGCGCGCGGGTTCGTACGCCGCGGCGGCAACGCCGACTATCACAACGCGGCGCAATCCTACGTGCGCGCGTTCAACGAAGGAACGTTCGGACGCTTCTCGCTCGAGACGCCCGAGGAACGCGATGACGCCTAAGCAGCGCAGGCTGCGCAACGCCTACGAACGCGAGCGCCGGCGCCTTCATCGCCTTCATCAGTTCGAATACGCCGCGCGGGCGCGCGGCTTCACGCTCGTCGGCGGCGTCGACGAAGTCGGACGCGGGCCGCTTGCCGGACCGGTCGTCGCCGCGTGCGTCGTCGCCGACAGGGCGCTGTTCATCAAAGGTCTCAACGACTCTAAGCAGGTTCGCGCCGATTTGCGCGCCGAGATCGCCGAGCGCATCAAGAGCGACGCGATCGCGTGGTCGATCGGCGCGGCCAGCGTCGGCGAGATCGACCGGTTGAACATTTATTGGGCCAGCGTACTGGCTATGGAGCGCGCGATCGAGGGCCTCACGTGCGAGATCCATTATCTCATCACCGATGCCGTGCGAATTCGCTCGTTCTCGGGTCCGCAGGAACCGCTCATTCGCGGCGACGCACGCTGCGCGGTCGTGGCCGCGGCCTCGATCGTCGCGAAGGTTCATCGCGACGCGCTGCTCGTCGACCTCGATCGCGAAGACCCGCGTTACGGGTTCGCGTCGCATAAGGGTTACTCGACGCCACTTCATCTTGAGGCCTTGCGCGAACACGGACCGAGCGTCCATCACCGTGCCAACTGGGCTCGCGTCCGCGATGCGCAGCTTTCACTCGGCCTGGAGACCCTGGAAGAACTCGAAAGCGTCGCCGAAGCCGCCCCTGCGTGAGCGCTTCGAAAGGACGGTCGGGCGAAGATCTCGCCGCAACGTTCTTGACGGCCGCCGGCTACCGCGTGCTGCAGCGCAACGTACGGCTGCCGGGCGGGGAGATCGACGCACTCTGTCTCGACGGAAACACCCTCGTCGTGGTCGAGGTCAAGCGCCGCGATACGGCCACCTTCGGCTCGGCTCTGGGAGCGGTCGACGCGCGCAAGCGTGCGACGCTTCGCCGCATCGCTGAGGAGTACGCGCAGATCGTCGCTCCCACGGCCAAGATACGGTTCGACGTCGTCACGATAGACGGTAATCGGCCGCGCCTCCATAGAAACGCCTTCTAGCATATGGACCGGGCCTTTTAGCATGGACCATCTCCAAGGACGGACGCTCGGCGGTCGATACGAGATGATCGAGCTGATCGGTAGGGGCGGTACGGCGGATACCTATCGCGCCAACGATCGCACCCTCGGGCGAGACGTCGCAGTTAAGGTGCTGATGGACCGCTCCGACGACACTAACGCGCGGCTGCTTTCGGAAGCGCGCGCGATGGCGCGCTTGAATCATCCCCGCATCGTCGCGGTCTACGACGCCGGCGAGGAAGACGGCACCTACTATATCGTCATGGAGCTGCTTCACGGCAAGACGCTCTCGTCGCTCGAGAGCGGCGAGCTCGGCTACAAACAGGCGCTGCTCTACATCGCCGAAGTGCTCGAAGCGCTCGATTACGCCAACGGCGAAGGCGTGATCCATCGCGACATCAAGCCGTCGAACGTGATGATCGTCGAAGCCGGCAAGCACGTAAAGCTCATGGATTTCGGATTGGCGCGCCGCGCGAGCGATATTACGCAAACGACGCGTACCGGCCAGATCGTCGGTACGATTTCCTACCTGGCTCCCGAACGGTTTTTGAGCAAACCGGCCGACGCGCGCAGCGATCTGTACTCGGTCGGTATCGTAATGTACGAAATTTTCACCGGCCATCTGCCGTTTCGCAACGATCGCGACGATATCGTCGCCACGATGTACTCGCACGTGCACGACATTCCGACGCCGCCGCGCGACGTCAACCGCAACATTCCCGAAGATCTCGAACGCGTCATCATGCGCGCGATCGAACGCGAGCCCGGACTGCGTTACCAGACGGCCCACGATTTCTACGAGGACGTCCTCGCTCTGCTCGGCGCCCAGCCGCCGCCGACAGCAAAAACGAAGCCGCTTCAGACGTACAAGCCCAGCGACCGCAAGACGGCCACCGATCCGATGCTGCGTCAAGCGCTCGACCGCGCGCTGGCCCCGGCGCGCAATCGCAGCGACGCGCTGGAAAACGTTCTCAAGGGAATGATCGCTACCCGGCGCCGCAACTACGACGAGGCGCGAGACGCCTACTTAATCGCGATGCACGAACTGCAAACCAACGGCAACGAGGTCGAACACGCGAAAACGGCGTTGAAGTACGCCGCCATGGTCCTGCAGAAGGCCGCCGACGGCAAGCGCGACCGAACCGAGCTGCGCGACGCGGTGAACCGGCTCAACGATTGCCTCAAAGTCTTCCGCGAGTACGGCCTCCAGGAAGCGTTCTCCCACGCGGAATACACGATCAACGCATTAGAACGCACCGCAATCGGAGTCATTTTCTAGCAAACTCGATGGCTGCAACTCCTAAACCCGAGCTTCGCCGCAGCGTTACGCCTTGGGGATCCTTCTCGTGGGGATACTCCGACGTCGGCGCCGACATTTTCATCGGCCTGGGACTCGTGCTGGCCGCTGCAGCCGGCGCGACGAACGTGGCGTTTCTCTTTGCCGGCGTCGTCTACGTCTGCATCGGCCTCGCTTACACGGAGCTTGCCGCCACGTATCCCGTCGCGGGCGGCGGCCAGTACTTCGTTCTGCGCGGATTGGGCGACATTTTCGGCTTTATCGCGGGCTGGGCGGTGCTGCTCGACTTCACGATCGACATCACGCTCTTCGCATGGACCGCGATCGACTACCTGAGCCAGCTGATTCCGGTGCTTGTCGCGTCGGCCCACCCGTGGACGCACTTCTTGGTGACGCTCGCGTGCATCATCGGGCTATGCGCGCTCAACGTTGTAGGGGTTCGCGAGAGCACGGCGTTCCAAGGGTTCGTTTCGGCCCTCGACGTGACCAGCGAAACGTGCATCTTGTTCTTCGGCTTCTTGTTCGCGTTTCGTCCCGATCTCTTGATCCACACCATGCGCGTCGACTGGCCGTCGCCGTCGAACCTGATGCTGGGAACGTCGCTCGCGATCATCTCGTTCGTGGGATTGGAATCGATCTCGCAAGCCGCGCAAGAGACGCAGCGTCCCGCATCGATCATACCGCGGACGTCCGTCGCGCTGATTTTGACAATTCTCATCTACGCGCTGGCGTACTCGAACTTGGCTCTGGGATTCGTGCCGTGGCACCCGATCCTCGATCCATCGGGCCATCCGGTGCATTTCTGGCAGATGTTTCCAGCGAGTTACCCCGGCGGTACCGACAATCAAGGCAAAGCCGTGGCTCTCTTGGCCGCGCAGGTGCCGTATTTCGGAGCGCTGGCCGCGTTCTACGTGCCCGTACTCGGCGCCGTGCTGCTGATGATCTCGTCGAACTCTGGCGTTTTCGGCAGCTCGCGCATTGCGTACGCGATGAGCAGTTCGAACTTGCTTCCGTCGATCTTTCAACGCGTGCATCCGCGTTACCGGACACCCGCGATTTCGATTCTGGCCTTCTGCGGCCTCGCCGCGCTCGAGCTAATCTTTGCCGCGATGCCCTCGCTCGATCCCAACGCGATTTCGATCTACGCGCGATTCTTCCACGGTGAGAGCGGCCTGGATTTCCTCGCCGATCTCTACGCGTTCGGTGCCGCCACGAGCTACTCGTTCGTCTTCATCGCGCTGATCGCTCTGCGGCTCAAAGATCCGTTGAGTCCGCGCAAGTTCAAGATTCCGTTCAACGTTCCAATGAGGTTCCGCGGCGAACGCGTCGAGTTTCCGATTGTCGGCGTTCTCGGGTTCATCGGCATCTTCTCGATTCTGATGTTTACGCTGCAGACGCATCCGCTCGGCCGCATTTTCGGCCCGAGTTGGCTGGTGCTCGGGATCGTGCTGTACTTCATTTATCGCGGACGCAAAAAGCTGCCGATCCTGCACTCGCAGCGCCGCGACTGGCGTAAGGCACAAGCGGAAATCCTGCGCAATGCCGGCGAGCTCGAACTCATGGACGAATACGTAGCCAACGTAAAAGCCAGCGACGAACGACGAGCGAAGGCCGGCTTCTCGTGATCGCCTATCGTGCGTTCCTCGCCGGAATCACGGCCATCGTTGGAACGATCGTCACCGTGCGCACGCTCGCGTACGGCATTCGCATCGAAACGCTGCCGGGCATCGTTCTCGGCGGCGCGATGATCGGTCTCGGCGTGCACCGGTTGTCACTCATCGTGCGGGCGCGGAGGAGCGCGCCGTGATCTACGAGAGCTCGTCGGTTCACATTACGCTCGCGGGGATTATCATCGGCTGCCTTATCGCCGCTACCGTGTTTGCGACGCTTTGGTGGATGCTGCATCCGCCGGCGTCGTACGTCATGAAGATCGCCGCCGAAGCTGAGAGCGAGCTCGAACGCATGGTCGGCAGCATCATCGTCGTGTTTTCACCGGAGATTAACTCGGCGCACATGATGGCCCTAGCGGTCAAACTGGCGCGCGGCGAGCGCTCCGAGCTGCTCGCGGTCTACGTCATCGAGGTACCGTATACGCTCCCGCCGGACGCGGAAATGCCCGAGGAAGAGCGCACTGCCCTCGACGCCCTCGGCGCGGCCGAAACGATTGCCAATAGCAATAACGTTACCTTCCATGCCGAGACGATCAAGGCGAGGTCCACGAAGCAGGCGGTTCTCGATATTGCTAAGCGTGAAAAGGCCAACCTGATCATTCTCGGATCCTACCGCGAGGGTAAGTATAGCGGTGCGCCGCTGGGACGAACCATCGAGGAGATCGCTGCCGATGCAAAATGCGATGTCCTCATCGGCGTAGAAGGGAAACACGGAACGCTCCTCATCGACGAGGGCGGCGGTTTACAATCGGCCTTTCCTGCGAATTCTACGGAGGAATAATGCTCGCAGCTCGTTGTCTCTCGGTCGTCGCCACGGCGGCGATTTTCGCGGCTCTCTCTGTTTCCGCGGCGCGCGCCGACAACACGGCAGCCGCCATTACCGCTTTCAATACGGCGTGGGCGTCGACGAACGATTACACGTGCATGCTTCATTCTCATGAAGTGCTCGGCAACAAGACGCAAGATCGCGTCTATCAGTATTCATTCATGAAGCCCAACTTCGCGAAAACGCTCATCCTTTCGGGTGACGGGCAAGGCTCCGGCGGCGTCTGGTCCGGCGGCGACACCGTGAGCGGACATCAGGGCGGCATCCTCTCCGGTCTTCATCTCACCGTGTCGGTCCACGATCCGCGCGCGACGTCGATTCGCGGATATACCATTCCCGATGGACTCATGAACGTGATCGTCGGCCGTTACGCGACCATCGCCGGAACGCTCACGCAGTTCAAAGGCGGCAAGATCGCGGGCACCGATACGGACTTGCTCGATCTCAAAGTTTCCGATCCGTCGAAGAACGACGGTATCAGCGAACAGAAGCTGTACCTCTCCGAAGTGACGCATTTCCCGGTACGGCAGATTTTGTACTCGGGGGACCAGATCGTGTTGGATCAGTCAATTACGGATCTGAAGACTAACGTCGGATTGACTCAAAAGGACTTCTAGAATCGACTTCTCGATGCGTAACACATCCCGCGTTCGGACCGCCGTTCTCTCAGTCTTTTTCGTTGGAATCCTGGCCGCATGCGGCGGTAAGTCGTCGCAGGTTATTCCGAGCAGCATCTACGAGGGAGTGCCGGCGCCGTCGGAGGCGCGGTTAACGCCGCGGAATTATATTAAGCACGTTGTGATCATCGTGCAGGAGAATCGCAGCTTCGAGAACCTTTTTGCGGGTTGGCCCGGTGCAGATGCGCCGCTGGTCGGTTATCTGCACACCGGCGCAAAGATTCGGCTGCATCAGATGACCTACCAAGACGACTGCTTCCGCGTTCAGGGCATACAGCAATGCGATTTGGGCCATCTTTGGCACGAAGCGATGTTGGGTTGGAACCACGGAAAGATGAACGGTTTCGACCTCGAGGGCACCGGTACGCTTGGGTTTGGGCCGCCGGCGGGCACCGTTCCGTATGCGTATCTCGATCATTCCGAGATCGCGCCGTATCGCGCGATGGCCAAAAACTACGTGCTGGTCGATCATATGTTTCCAACCGAGTTCGGAACGAGCTTCACCGCGCATCAAGATCTCATCGCGGGTACGACGCAGATCGATCGGACGCACTCGCTCGTCGACGTACCGCTACCGGGTCCACCGTGGGGTTGCGAAGCTCCCTACAACACCTATACGGTGCTCGTGAACACACAGCGGCAGCTGAGCAATAACGGACCGTACCCGTGCTTCACGCAATACGCTACGATGGCCGACACGCTCGACGCAAAGCACGTTTCGTGGAAATATTACGCTCCGACGACCGGGGTTTTCGCCGGACAAGTATGGTCGGCGTTTACCGCTATCAAGAACGTCTACCACGGTCCCGATCGGCAGAAGATCGTCTCGCCGGAAACCAGGGCGCTCACGGATCCGGCAAACGGCATCCTTCCTGCGGTCTCTTGGGTAATTCCGGACCTGAATTGGTCCGATCATCCGATCGTCCAGAGCAATCTCGGGCCGCAATGGGTGGGCGACGTGGTCAATGCTATCGGCAAGAGCAAGTACTGGAAATCCGCGGCGATCGTGATCTTGTGGGACGACTGGGGCGGCTATTACGACAACGCGCCGCCGAAGCAGCTGGACTACGTCGGGCTGGGGATCCGCGTTCCGTGCCTGATCATCTCGCCGTACGCCAAGCGCGGCTACGTATCGCACACGACGTACGAGTTCGGCAGCATTTTGAAGTTCGTGGAAGACACCTTCGGTCTGGCGTCGCTCAATACGAGCGACGTCCGGGCGACGTCGATCGAGGACAGTTTCGACTTCGGTCAAGCGCCGCGGACGTTCAAGCCGATCCCCACGAAGGTTCCGGCCTCGTACTTCATCAGCCAGCCCCAGTCGATCCAGGCGCCGGACAACGACTGAGCTAGGTCCTTTGTAACCGCTTTGTAACTCCCGCTGCGCTACCTTTGGCCTAGATGGGAGAGGTACGCGCCGGCAGGAAGCGCTCTAGGTCTTCAACGCTCCGGACGGTAGCCGTCCTCATCCGCGAGACGCATCCGTCGCTGTGGGAGATCTTGCAGAGCGCGAGCCTGCGTGAGGTCACCATCGGACGCCTCTTGGAAGAGGCCAAGGCCGCGCGGAAGCCCCAGGCAATTCCACCGAAGACGGACAGCGCCGCTTTCCCGTTCCACAAATACCTGACCGAACGGGAGGCACAGGTTGCCAATCTCATCGCGCAGGGCGACTCGAACAAGGAAATCGGCGACCGCCTATCGCTGAGCGCCAAGACGGTGAAGAATCACGTTTCGAACATCTTGCGCAAGCTCGCGTTGCAGCGGCGTACGCAGGTCGCGATTATGGCACTGCGGCGCGAACTCCCGAAGGCCGAGCGTTAAGACGCCACGCGCGCGGCTTCCAACCGCGTCGCGAGCTTGATTTCCATCGCTCGAACGTAGTCCTCGAGCTCGCGCGCCCATTCCCAAGCCGGCGCGATACCCTGCGACCAGAGGCGCAAATCGCCGAGATCCCGCCGCAGCGCCGCGCCTTCTTCTTGCGAGAGCCGATCGTTTCGTAACAGTGCGAAGCGCCGTAAAATTTCTTTGCAGGCGACGGTAACGTGCGAACCGAGCCGATAGCCGTTGTCCTCGTGCACCACGATCCCGCGATCGCAGCGTTTGCGAACGCGCGCGATCAACACGCGCAGCATGCGTCCTGCCGACGCGGAGTCTTTCTGCGGGACCATCGCTTCGGCCAGCTCGTGAATACTGGTCGTAAGGCCGCGCATCCCGAGATAGCACAGCAGTTCCATCTCGCGATTCGTTAGCGCAACGCGTTCCTGTCCGCGAAACAGGGATTGCGTCGCGATAACCAGGCGATATTGCTGCGGCTCGGCCGCGCCTTCCGAGAAATACCCTGCCAGGCCCGCGAACCCGCCCGGAACCTTTCCCCCGCGAAGCATTTCGACGGCTTCCGGCAAAGCGGCAGCGTCGACGCCGCTTGCGATCGGAGCGGCCCGATCCAGCCAGACATCGCGCCGTGCCGGATCGATCATGCTCGCGGCAACGCACGTCACGACTCGCAACAGCGGATCGCCGGCGGCGTCGGCCGCGGACACGGCGAGCTGCGCGAGCGCCGCTCGGCGGGTGCGCGGAGCGACGGACGCTGCGATGAGACACGCGTAGGCCCGCGTCTTCGGACGCTCGACCTCGGCGTCGAGTTCGTCGATCGAACCCAGCCGGCAGGCGCGCACGAAGGCGTGGCCCGGCGGGCGCAGCGCGTCGAGCTCGACCGTATGGCGCCGCATTTGCGTCCCATCGGCAGCCAGCCACGCGCCGAAAATGCACTCGATGAGAACCGCTTCCATCGCGCTCGGATTTTCCGACTCACGCGCGTAATGCAGCGCGATGTCCTGGTGCATGCGCTCGTCCGGCCAATGCGCGACCGCCCGCGCGCACGCGAAGTCGACGTCGGCCATCGCGATCGCATACACGCCCGCATAACGCTTGAGCGCGGCGCGCTCGCATTCGAAGGCCGCTCTTGCCGCGAGGTAGTTGCCGGCTTTGCATGCCAGCGCTACTCGCCATGCCGACTTGAGCGGCCGAATCTCTTCGTCGTTTTCGGGCGCAGCTGCGAGATAGCGGTCGTAATACTCCTGGGAATCTTCCAGCCGCCCCAGCCCGAGCAGTGCGTGCATCAGCACGCCCAAAACCAAAAAGCGCGTCCGCGGCGATTCCGAAGCCGTCAGTCTCTCCCAGACGGACAGCGCTTCACGCAGCCGTTCTTCGAGACCGACGTACGGCTGCTCGATCATCGTGTGGGACCACAACCGCGGAAAGTTCAGCAGCACCGATCGCGGGATGCGCCGGCAGATGCCGTGCACCGTTTGTGGAACGGCGACGAGCAGCCGGTCCGTAACGAGCGACTCCAGAACGCTCGCCGCCTCGTTCGGCTCTCCGGCGTCGACGTACAGCAGCGCCGCGCGCTCGGGATCCTCGGCGCGCCACGCCTCGGCGGCGCTGTGCAGACGTTCGCGCGCGACGTCGGGGTATCGCCGCAGCATTGACGCGCGTACGAGCGGATGCAGCTCGTACGCGCCGTCGCGAATCGCTATCAGCCCGCTGGTCAGCGCGCGTTGGCGCAGCGAGTCGGCGCTGAGTCCGTACAGCTTGACGATGTCTTGGTGCGTGCACCGCGGGATTGCGGCGATCGCGATCGAGCAGGATCGCGAATCTTCGGGGATCACTTCGAAAATGTGCTCGAGCAGATAATCGTAGAGCGAATCGAAGCTCGCCGATTCGAGGCGCGAGCATACGTCCTCGAGCGGTCGTTCGCGCGCCACTCGCGCAATCATGAGCGCACAAAGCGGCCACCCGCGCGTCACGTCCCAAACGATGGCGGCGTGCCGGTCGGAACAATCGAGAATGCCGCGCACTTCTTCGCAATCGAATGCGAGGTCGCTTCCGGTAAAGACGTACGTCTCGTGCGGCAGCGCGAAGCGCGCGAATCCGAGATCGAGCGGCGCTCGTCCGCAACACACGATCGTGCGGGGATGCGGCGTCGTTGCGAGCAGATCGCGCAAGAACTGCTCGCCGCCGTGAATCTGTGTCAAACGCTCGGAGTTTTCGAACGAGACTACGCCGGCGAAGGGTTTGCGCCACGCGCGCCGCGCGCGTTCGATCCAAGCGGAATCGCGTCCGTCGTATTCGAGGCCGCCTGGAGCCGGGCGCCCTTCGAGCGCGCAAACGACGCGCCACGCGAACTCGCCGTCGGAAGCGACGCCGCTCGCGTCGACGACTCGAGAATGAAAGTAACGGCGCGCGAACTGACGCGCGACGGTGCTCTTTCCAAAACCGGCGGGCGCCCAAAACGCTACCACGCGAGCGTCTTTTGCGCTCACGCCGTTGAGCAAACGAATCCGCTCCAGCTCGGCCAAGGTGCTTGGCTTGCTTCTGCGAGCGGGCGGGCATCCTTCGCGGCGGGCGGGACTAAAGTCCCAGGCCTTACAGAATTCTAATGCTAATTTTTAGCGATGTAGCGTTTGCGAAGCTCGTCGAGAGTGACGGCCAGCAAAATTACCGCGCCCAGCACTACTTTTTGTAAGTACGAATCGACGTTGAGCAGGTTCATGGCGTTGTAGAGCACGCCGATGAGCAATGCGCCGAAAAACGTGCCGACGATGCTGCCGCGACCGCCCATCAGGCTCGTCCCGCCGACGACGACGGCGGCGATCGACTCCAATAGTTCGTCGCCGGTTCCGGTCTGGGGCGAGCCCGACGAGAACAGCGCCATGTAGAGAAACCCGACGATGGCGGCGCACGAACCGCTGATCACGTAGACCAGCGTCTTCACGCGCGAAACGTTGATGCCCGCAAGCCGCGCCGCTTCTTCATTTCCGCCGATCGCGAAGACGTAGCGGCCGAACCGCGTACGCGTGAGGAGCACGGATGCAACGACGATGATAACGATCATCCAGACGACGGGCACCGGAATGTTCGGCAAGTGGAGCGCGCTCGTAACGCCGCCCATGAACGAACCGATTCCGGTGTTTTGAAAGTCGGTCGACTGCAGTGCGACCGGACGGCCGTGCGCCAAAATAAACGACGCTCCCAGCGCCATTTCGAGCATCGCGAGCGTCGTGATGAACGGCGGAAGATTGAGCTTGACTACCGGTAACGCGTTGATCCACCCGGCCGCCGCTCCGACGGCAACGGTAACGATCAGCGTCGCCACGATCAGCGGAAAACCGCCGAACGGCAGACTATTGGCGAAGCGCGCCCCGACGACGCCGGTGAGCGCGACGAGCGAACCGACCGAAAGATCGATACCAGCGGTGATGATCACGAAGGTCTGACCGACGCCGAGCAGGCAGTTATACGTGATTTGGCGCAGCACGCGCACGATGTTGCTCGGCTGCAAGAACGCGCCGTGCGACGCGACGTTGACGATCGTCACGAGAATCACGAACACGAGCGCCGCGCCGGCGACGCGCAGCCAATACGCTCTCGAATGCGTCACGCGGCACTCCGCGCTAGGGTGGCGGCGGCGATCACCTTTTCGGGCGTCGCGTCGGCGCGTGCGAACTCGGCGGCGATCGTGCCGTCGCGAATCACCAGGATGCGATGCGCCATGCCGAGCACTTCGGGAAGCTCGCTCGACACCATTACGATTGCGGCACCGCCGGCGAGCAACTGCAGCATGAGTTGATAAATCTCCGCTTTTGCGCCGACGTCGATACCGCGCGTGGGTTCGTCGAACAGAAAGACCCGCGCTTTTCCGAGCAGCCACTTCGCAAGCACGACCTTCTGTTGGTTTCCGCCGGAAAGATTCCGCACGAGCTGCTCGATCGACGGGGTGCGCACGTGCAGCTCTTCGACCATTTTTTCCGCCGCCTCGCGTTCGCGGCGGTTATCGACGAGTACATCGCGATCGACGAAATCGCGCAGATGCGCGAGCGTCACGTTTTCGCGCACCGTCATGCCCAAAACGAGCCCCTGGCTTTTGCGGTCTTCGGTAATGAAGGCGAGACCGGCGGCGATCGCGTCGTGCGGCTTGACGATCCGCACTCGCCTACCGTCGACCGTCACTTCGCCGGCGTCCGGAACGTCGGCACCGGCGACCGTGCGCAGGATCTCGGTGCGGCCGGCTCCGACGAGCCCGGCGAGCCCGAGAATCTCTCCCGCACGCACGGCAAACGAGACGCCGCGTACTCCCGGCGTACGCTCGAGGTTCTTGACGTCGAGCGCGACGGGCGCGTCCGCGGGCACGTCCGGCAGCTGCGGAAACTGCGCGTCGACCGCGCGGCCAACCATCGCGCGGATGATTTCGTCGACCGGAAAATCGGCGGCGCGCCGCGTTTCGATCGCGCGGCCGTCTCGCAACACCGTTACCCGATCGGCGATTCGCGGCAGTTCTTCCATGCGGTGCGAAATGTAAATGATTCCGGCACCCGATTCGCGCAGCCGGTGCACGATGGTAAACAGCCGTTCGATCTCGCGGTCGGTCAGCGCCGCGGAAGGCTCGTCCATGACGATGATGCGAGCGTGACGCGCCAAGGCTTTTGCGATTTCCACCAACTGCTGCTGACCGACCGAAAGCTGCGACGTCGGCACGTGCAGCGGAATCTCGACGCCGAGTTCGTCGAGCGTTTCCTTGGCCGCGGAAACGGCCGCACGCTCGTCGAGCAACCCGCGCCGCACCGGCTCGTTGCCCAGCGCGATGTTCTCCGGCGCCGTCAACTGCGGCACCAGCATGAACTCTTGGTAGATCATGCCGATGCCCAGACGCTCGGCCGCACGCGGCGAATCGATCTGCACCGGCGTGCCGTCGATGAGAATCTCGCCTTCGTCGGCTCGCTGCGCGCCGGCGAGAATCTTCATCAACGTCGACTTGCCCGCGCCGTTTTCACCGACGACTACGAGCACTTCGCCGCGTTCGAGCGTCAACGAAACGTCGGAAAGCGCCTTCACGCCAGGAAAGCTCTTGGCGATATGGCGCATTTCCAGAAGCGACGTCAGGGCGTTGCTTTCTTAGCGTCCGCCTGCGTGAACGTACCGGTGCCGATCTTCACGAACGCCGGCGGCGTCTTGCCGCCGAAGTAGTCGTGGATCACGTCGATTGTGGTCGCGCCGATCTTCTGCGGAAACTGAATCGCGTCGCCGTACATGCCGCCGCTCGCAATGGCCTTACGCGCTTCCGCGTCAGCGTCGAAACCGACGATCGCAATCTTTCCGGTTTCGCCGGCGGCTTTGACCGCGGTTAACGCGCCCAGCGCGGAATCGTCGTTGATCCCGAAGATACCTTTGAGGTCCTTGTGCGCTTGAAGGATGTCGCCCGTATCGCTGTTGGCTTTACCACGCGAACCGCCTGAATCGATGTCGGCGACCACCGTTACGCCGGGGCAGACCTGTGCTAGCGCTTCCTTGAACCCTTTGACGCGGTCTTGCACGCTGGTGACTTCCGGTTGATCGACGATCGCGACGCTTCCAGTCTTGCCAACGGCGGCACACATCAACTTGCCGGCTTGAAAGCCGCCTTGCACGTTATCGCTCGCGACGTGGGCGACGACCTTGCCCTGCTTGCTCGTGCTGGCGATATCGGCCGTAAAGACCGGAATGTTGGCATTATTCGCCTCGACGATCGCGCTGCCGATGGCTTGCGAGTCGTAGGGGGTCAGCACGATCGCGTCGACCTTCTTCGAAATGAAATCTTCAACTTGGCTCTGTTGCCTGGCGTTGTCGCGGTTGGCGTCGACGACGATCAGCGAATAGCCGTATTTTTGCGCTTCTCGGCGCATGCCGGCTTCCATGTCCTGGTAGAACTGCGCTTCGGTGTCCTGAATCGAAACGCCGATGGTTTTGGCGCCCGGGGCGGCCGAGCCGGCCTCACCCGGCGAAGCCGAGTTGGTGGCCGTGGAGCTCGAGCTCGTGCACGCCGCCAAGGCAAGCGAAAGCAGCACTCCGGTAGCGAAAAAGCGACAATTCAAGCAGTTTTCCTCGCGATCAGGGAGCGGTTTTCTCCACAGCGTGCGACGTTCATCTTGTGCAATCTGTGGAGAGCTACGTGTTGAAAGTAAACGTTCGACGGACAATTGTTACCAAACCAATAACTCCTGCTGCGGAAACCACCCCCCAAAGCACCCCGGCGGCCGTATGCCCGTAGATCGAGGCGCCGGTCGAAAAAAGGGCGCCGTAGATCGACGCGAGTCCGAAAACCCAACCCGCAAGCGCGTTTACCGGCGAGTCTTTCGAGGGCGGCAGTCCGCCCGCGGCGCGGACCCGCGACCAGCCCGGACCCGCCGGCTGGACCTTGGCATAGAAGGCCTCGAGCGTGGCCTGGGGAGCCGGCGGCGTCAGGTAGGTCACGATCAGCCAAACGATCGTCGTAATCCCGACCGTGACGAGCAGCACCGTCGTGCTGCTCGCCGCATGTCCGGCTTTTCCGGCGAAAAAGAACCCGAGCGAAACGACGAACGACGCGATCATCGCGCTCACTTCGCTCCACGCGTTGATGCGCCACCAGAACCACCGCAGCAGATAGATCAATCCGGTCCCGGCGCCGATCGAGAGCAGCAGGTTGAAGGCGTCCTTGGCGTTGTCCAGATACAGCGTAAACACGACGCCGACGCCCATGAGCGCGGCGGTCACGAGGCGCCCGGCCAGCACGAGTTCGCGCTGCGTCGCTTCGGGACGCACGAATCGCTGATAAAAATCGTGAACCAAATACGACGTTCCCCAGTTGAGGTGCGTCTCGATGGTCGAGCGATACGCGGCGAAGATTCCGGCCACCATGAAACCGGCAAAACCCGACGGTAAAAACACCAGCATCGCGGGATAGGCGATGTCGTTGCCGATGAGATTCGGCTGGACGTTGGGGAAAGCGGCTCGAATGTCGTGCAGCGTCGGATAGACGATCGTCGACGCGAGCGCGACGACAATCCACGGCCACGGACGCAGCGCGTAGTGCATTGCTTGGAACGCCAACGTGCCGAACATCGAATCCGATTCGCTTCGCGCGGCGAGCATGCGCTGCGCGACGTAACTTCCGCCGCCCGGCTCCGACCCCGGATACCACACCGACCACCACTGCACGGTGAGGGGGATGATGAAGATCGCGAGCGCCGTCTGCCAGTCGGCGAAGTTCGGAAAGATCGACAGCAGCGACGGCTTCGTTGCGGCGACGTGTGCGATTAGTCCGTGCAGGCCGCCGACGCCGGGCGCGTGGATGGCGAAGTACGCTGCCGCGAACGCCGAAGTGATGGTGATGCAGAACTGAATCATGTCGGTGACCATTACGCCCCACAACCCCGCCGTCGCGGCGAAGATAATCGGCACGATGACGCAGATCAGCAACGTTTCGTAGCGCGGCCACCCGAAGAGAATGCCTGCGATCTTCACCGCCGCGAGGTTGACGGTCGCGATGATCACGCAGTTGAAAAATAGACCGAGATAGATCGAGCGGAAACCGCGCACGAACGAAGCGGCCTTACCGGCGTAGCGCATTTCGTAGAACTCGAGATCGGTGAGCACGCCGCTGCGGCGCCAGAGCCTCGAGTAGAAGAAAACGGTTGCCAATCCGGTGAGCAAGAACGACCACCACACCCAGTTCTCCGCAACGCCGCCGTCGCGCACGAGATTGGTCACCAAGTTCGGCGTATCGGTGGAGAACGTCGTCGCGACCAGCGAGATGCCGATCAGCCACCACGGCGCTTGGCGCCCCGCCGCGAAGAACTCGGTGATGTCGCGCCCCGCGCGCCGCGCCAGCACGATTGCCGGCACGAACGTTATGCCGAGCGACAGCACGACAATAATCCAGTCGAGCTCGGTTAAATGCACAGGTCCACGATTAGGCCGGAATGATCGGTGAGACCTTCCAGACGAAAGCCGTGATCGTACTCTGCGCCGCGCAGCTTCTGCACGAGCGGCTTCGATACGAAGGCCTTGTCGATGCGCCATCCGTTGCGACGCTGCGCCGGCGGCTCCTTACGAAACGGGTACCAGCTGAATTCGCGGCGGTCCGGATGAAAATACAGCCACGCTTCGGTCCAATACGATTCGAGCTCGGCGTACAGATCTGCGGTACTGAACTCGTCTTTGAGCGTATTGCGCCCGAGGTTGATTTCGATGTCCGTTTCGTTGCGTCCCGAATTGAAATCGCCAATGCAGATCGCGTCGACGTTCGCTTCGTTGTAGCGTGCGGCCGTCGCGATCAAGCATCGCAAGTGCGGACGTTTGCGATCCTGGCCGGGCAGGTAGACGCCGAAGACGCGCACGCTCCCGAAGCGTGCCTCGATGACTGCGTTGGGATACTCGTCGTCGGGAAGCCCGAACGGATTGCGAATCGCCTCGAACGCGCGGATCGACGCGATTAACACACCGTTGCCGCGATGGCCTTCGCTCGCAGCTTGATGCGGATAGCCGTTTTCGTCGAGCTTGCGGCGCAGATACGTGCCGGTCGCGTTATCGCGAAACTCCGAGAACACCAGGATGTCCGGACCATGGACGAGGCAGCGCGCCAGCAGCGCGTCGACCGTGCTTCGGCTGCCGCCCGCGCGTATGTTGACCGCAAGCGTTCGCATGGTTCCGACCCTCTTCCCCGAATGAAGCGACGTCATGCTTTTTGCCTTAATACCATACGTCATTGCCGACGCCGCGCCGATTCGCCATCTCGTGTACTCGTTCACGTACGAATCCAAACAGCACGGAACGGTTTCGAACGATCCGGGTTCGTCCGGCGCGCGCACCTACACCGGAAACCTCGCCGATCACGGAACGATCACCGTCGACGTCATGAAAGAGGCCCCCGACCGCGGTCTCATCGTCGTCGTCAGCGAGCAGGGAGCCGACACGCGCAGTGCCGCGTCCGTGACGTGCGCCGTCTACGGCAACACGCTCGTCGCGTGCGATCCGACCAAACCGACCAATAGCGAGGAACTCACGCTTTTGCGGTTTCTCGGCGCGAACTTCGTAGACCCCGCGAAGGTCGACGCCAACAGTCACTGGGCGATTTCCGAAAATCCCGGCCCCGTCACGGTAAAAGCCGACTACACGATCACCAGCAACAACGACGGCGTGTTGACGATAACCGAGTCGCGTACCCTTGAAGGCCACGGATTCGGCAGCGTCAAGACCGACTCGCAAACGAAGCTCACGTACGACGGCAGAATGCAGGTGCCCGCATCGGTCGACGAATACGCCACCGAACGCAAGAACTCCGGAATTCAGGGCATCTCGACCACCGTCTTGCAGACGACGTTGAAGCTGGTCACCGACTCGTTAGCTGCTCACACGGGCGGCGCGTCCCCCTAGTCGCCGCGGCGTTTGCGCGCAGAGGATGCAGCGACATGCTTTCGCTTGCGTTCTCGGCCGCGATGCTCGGCATCGAAGGCTACGTCGTTCGCGTCGAGGCCGATAGCGCGCCCGGAACTCCGGGCTTACGCATCATCGGGCTGCCCGATCGCGCGCTCGGCGAAGCCGCAGACCGCGTGCGATCGGCCATCATCAACTCCGGCTTCATGTATCCCGGCGGAAAGCTGCTCGTCAATTTAGCACCCGCCGACGTAAGAAAAGCGGGACCGGCGTTCGACTTGGCAATCGCGCTGGCGCTAATTGCGATGGACGAGCAGATCGATCGTCTCGCGCTTCAGCAGTTCATCGGCCTAGGCGAGGTCGCGCTCGACGGAAAGCTGCGACCGGTGAACGGCATTCTGCCGATGGTGCTCGGCGCTCGGCGCGCCGGCTTTACCAAACTCATCGTGCCGGAATCCAACGCTGCCGAAGCCGCGCTCGTCGACGGAATCGAGCTGTATGCAGTCGACTCGCTGCACAATGCCATTGCGGTCGTCGGCGGCAACGGCGCGCGTTGGCGTTTGCGCACGGCGCCCCCCGCGCTGGAACTTGCCGATACGCTCGTGCACGGCGATTTGAGTGAGGTGCGCGGGCAGACGCTTGCAAAGAGGGCGCTCGAAATCGCGGCGGCCGGCGGCCACAACCTGTTGCTCGTCGGGCCGCCCGGCTGCGGAAAGACGATGCTCGCGCGCCGTCTGCCGCCGATTCTTCCGCCGATGACGCTCGTCGAAGCGCACGACGTCACGAAAATCTACAGCGTCGCGGGACTGCTGCGCGGCGACTCCGGCATCGTTCGCGCGCGACCGTTCCGCTTTCCGCATCACACGATTTCGCAGACCGCGCTCGTCGGAGGCGGCCCGGCGGCAAAGCCGGGTGAGATTTCACTCGCGCATCACGGCGTGCTGTTTCTCGACGAGCTTCCGGAGTTTTCGCGCAGTTCGATCGAAGTGATGCGCCAGCCGCTCGAAGAGGGCACGGTTACGATCGCGCGAGCCGCGGGCACGTTTACGTATCCCGCGCGTTTTCAGCTGGTCGCGTCGATGAACCCGTGCCCGTGCGGTTATCGCGGCGTGCGCAGCGCCGAGTGCCGCTGCGACGACGCCGCGGTCGCGAAATACGTCAACAAGCTCTCGGGACCGCTGCTCGACCGGATCGATCTGCAGATCGAAATTGCTCGCGTCCCGTTCGACGACATGATCCGGTATGACGGTGGAGAGCCCTCGCACGCGGTTCGGGAACGCGTCGTCGCGGCGCGCGAGCGCCAGCACGGCCGATTCGACGGCGCCTCGTTTTCGCACAACGCCGCCATCCCGGCCAATGGGATGCGAAAATGGTGCGCGCTCGACGATGCGGCGCTAAAACTTTTGGCCCAAGCCAGCGCACGGCGTCAGTTCTCGGCGCGCGCTCTGGACCGCATCGCGCGCGTCGCGCGTACGATTGCCGATTTGGCCGGCTGCGATGCGATTCGATCCGACCACGTCGCCGAAGCGATTCAGTATCGAAGCTTAGAGCGCATCGGCGCCGCTGCCTAAGCGCCGGGAGGGACTTCGCTACCTTTTGCGCAGAACGGCCTTTTCGTGCCTGTAGACGCCGGGCCAACCGCCTACGATCTCTTCGCACACGCGCGATCGGCCGTCACGTCTGCGCGTTATCCGGCGTCGATCGATTATACGATCGCGATTTCTGGATTAGACGGCCAAACGCCGAAAGCCAACCATTATCGCGCCGCCAGCAAGCCCGCCCAAGGCATCATCGACGTCGCTCCGATCAGCGCCGAGGAAGAGGCGCACCCGGTCACGGTTCGCGGCCTCAAGTTCAACCTGACGGCGGACATCTGCGAAGACCGCTGCGAAACCGGCGCCGCCCACATCAAACGGCCCGTCGGCCCCGCGGCGTCGAGCGCCGACCTCGTGGGCGTGCCGATTCTCGATCCCACGTACGCCTTCGGTTTAACGTATCCCGAGCGCTCGCTCAAACATCAAGACGAAGAGCCGTCGAGGCTGCCGACCATCGCGATCGTCGCGACGCAAACGCACGACTACGACGTGACGCTCGTCGATCGGCCCGACGTCGACGGAACGCCGACGTATCACTTGCGGCTGCGGCCGCTGCGCAAGCCGCACGACAACCGGCTGCGCGAACTGTGGATCGGGCAGTCGGACTTTCTGCCGCGCCGCGCGATCGTCTCGGGCGATTTTACGATCGCACCGCTGGTCGAGGTTCCGTGGGCGATCGACTTCAGCGTGACGTCCGGGTGCGCGTATATCGCCGACGAGAAAGCGCTCGCTACGCTGTATCTCGTCCATCGGCACGTCGTTCAAAATGCCGTCATTGCGTTCGAAGACGTCCGCAATTCCGATGAAAACGGCTATTTTCATCGGCCCCTAATTCAGCCGGATCTAAGCGGGACGACCCTCGTGGAGCCGCTCGTACCCTAAGCATACCGGCAATGCGGTCGTCTCGTTTAATTTGCGATTGGCTGCTGGTAAGACTTTTAGGTCATGAATACGCTACGACATCCGATCTCGTTGATCACCAAGGCAGCGGCGCTAGCGGCCGCCATGTTGCTGCCCGCAATTCCGATCGCCTCGCAAGCGCAGGTGTTCTTATCGTTCAACGTCGGCGCGCCGCCGCCGCCGCTTCCGGTGTACGACTCGTACACCCAGCCGATGCTGACCGCTCCGGGTCAGATTTGGCAACCCGGCTATTGGGCGTGGGGCTCTGCCGGCTACTACTGGGTTCCGGGCACGTGGGTCACGCCTCCGAGCGCCAACACGTACTGGACGCCGGGATACTGGGGCTATAATAACGGCTCGTATTCCTGGAATAACGGCTACTGGGCGCCGCAAGTCGGTTACTACGGCGGCATCGATTACGGCTTCGGCTACAACGGTGCCGGCTATACCGGCGGATACTGGAATAACGGCGCCTTCGCCTACAACACCGCCGTGTCGAACGTCAATCGGCGAATCGTGCGCAACGTGTACGTTCGCCGCGCGATCGTTCGCCGTGCCGGCACGCGGTACGCGTTCAACGGACCGGGTGGCGTTCGCGTGCGGCCGACGGAACGCGAGCTCGTCGTGATGCACGAGCGGCACATCGCGGCGACGCGAGTGCAGATCGAGCACGCGCGATTTGCGTCCGAAAACCGGAATCTCTACGTGCGATACAATCACGGTCACCCGAGCGTGGTCGCGGTCTCCAGACCGATTCGCTCCGTGCGGGCGTTCCCGCACTACGCGGCGCTTCGCGCGCAAGACCGCGCCGCCACCGCGCGAGCACACACCGTAACGGCGCGAGCACACACCGCAACGGCACGCGCGCACGCCGCAACGGCACGCGCGCACGCCGCAACGGCACACGCCAACGCCGAAGCTTCGCGCGATCACGCGCAAGCCGCGCAGGCACGAATGCGCACGGAGCAGGCGCACGCGCGTGCCGCACGAGCGCACGCCGCAACGGCACGAGCGAACGCGCGAGCCGCGCAGGCTCACGCGCAAACCGCTCGCGCTCGCGCGCGGACCGCTCCGGCGCACTCCCAAGCCACCCATGCTAACAACCGCAACCAATCGCAGCACAAACCACCGCAACGCTAGCTAAAGCCGCGATTGGCCACCCAACGGCGCCCCGCCCAAAGCGGGGCGCCTTCGCGTTTGCGTCGTACAGCGGGTAGCACGGAGGGCTTCCATTGTTTGGAACGTTGACGCTTCTGCTCGCGCTTGCGACGCCCGTACCTACCGCGCTGGTCGATCCGTTCGTTGGTACGTCCGGCACGCAAACCGGCGGCCCGATCGATACATTTCCCGGCGCCGACGTTCCGTTTGGAATGGTGCAATGGAGTCCCGATACTCCGTCTCAGAATCCCGGCGGCGGTTACGAGTACGCCGACAAATCGATCACCGGCCTGAGCCTTACGCATTTGAGCGGTCCCGGCTGCAGCGTCTTCGGCGATTTCGGCATTCTTCCGACGATCGGTACGGTCACCGATCCGGCAAAAGCGAAGCAGCCGTTCGTGCATAGCGCCGAAACCGCGACGCCCGGATCCTACGCGGTTTGGCTGGGCACCACGCCGATTCACGCCGAGCTCACGGTAACGCCGCGCACCGGAATCGGACGCTTTACCTTTCCGGCGACACAGCAAGCCAACGTGCTCTTCAACGTCGCGTCGAACCAAGCCGGCGTCACGGCGGCAAACGTCAGCGTCGATTCGTCTACCGAAATTTCCGGCTCCGCCACGAGCGGCTTCTTTTGCGGTATGGCCGACGCGTACACCGTGTATTTCGTAGCGCGCTTCGACCGGCCGTTCGCGTCGTACGGAACGTGGAAGCAAAGCACCGTCACGCCGAACTCAAAAACCTCCGGCGGTCCGCAAAGCGGCGCGTACGTCACGTTCGACGCATCGACCATGCACGCGGTAAATCTAAAGGTCGCGCTTTCGTTCGTCAGCGTCGACGGCGCGCGTTCGAATCTCGACGCCGAGAATCCGGGCTGGGACTTCGATGGCGTGGCGGCGCGCGCGACGGCAGCCTGGAACGACTATTTGGGCCGGATCAGCGTGACCGGGGGCACCCCGGAACAACAGCGCACGTTTTATACGGCGCTCTATCACGCGCTGCTGCATCCCAATCTCTACAGCGACGTCGACGGGCGCTACCCGGGATTCGACGGACGGATTCATCGCGCGCGCGCGCATCGCTCCGAGTACGCCAACTTCTCGGACTGGGACATCTATCGCACCGAAATCCCGCTGCTCGCGCTGCTGGCGCCCGGCGAGACGAGCGACATGATGCAGTCGCTGGTCGACGCGGCGGAACAGGAAAACGGGTGGCTGCCGCGCTGGGCCCTGGTGAACGGACCGACGAGCGTGATGGGCGGCGACTCCATCGATCCCGTGATTGCCGGCGCGTATGCCTTCGGTGCGCGCGACTTCCAAGCGCACAAAGCGCTGCGCGCGATGGTCAAAGGCGCCTCGACGATTGCCGGACCGCCGGGCCAAGGCTGGTACGTACCGCGCTGGGAGGTCGAGGACGATTACTTGCGCCGCGGCTTCGTCGTCAACACGCACACGACGTCGGTCGCGCCGGTACCCAACGGTGCGTCGGAAACGCTCGAATACGCGCTCGACGATTTTTCCATCGCGCGATTGGCGCGATCGTTGCACGACTCGACGATCGAATCCGGCTTCATGCAGCGCTCTTCGAACTGGGCGACGCTGTTCGATAGCGCGACCGGCGAAATGGCCGGACGCGACGCCGACGGCGCCTTCATGTACGCGCCGATTACCGATAACGGGCAGAGCGGCTTCCAAGAAGGCAACTCGGCGCAATATACGTGGATGGTGCCGCAGGATATGCGCGATCTCGTCGCCGGCATGGGCGGCAACGCCGCCGCGGCCGCCGAGCTCGACACGTTCTTCACGCACATCAACGCCGATCAAAACAAGCCGTACGCATGGCTCGGCAACGAGGTGAGCCTCGGCAGCCCGTGGGCGTATCTCTCGGTGGGCGAACCGTGGCGCACGCAAGAGATCGTGCGCCAAGCGATCACAACGCTCTACGGACCGACGCCCGACGGATTACCGGGCAACGACGATCTCGGAACGATGAGCGCGTGGTACGTTTGGAGCGCAATCGGTTTGTATCCGCAGAATCCGGCCGTGCGCCGCTTCGACGTCGGCAGCCCGCTCTTTACCAGCGTTGTGATCCATTCGCCGGCCAACGGCCCGACGATCGACGTCGAGGCGCCCGCCGCGTCGGCGACGACGCCGTACGTACAGTCGCTGCGCGTCAACGGACAACTTTCGCAAAACACGTGGATCGATCTCCCGCTGCGTGCCTCGCTGCGGTTGGATTTCGATCTCGGCGCGCAGGCGAACAAACAGTGGGGAGCGGCACCCGAAAACGCGCCGCCGTCGTACGCGACGACACCCGTGCACTTCGCGGCGGCTACGTCCGTGCACGTCGACGCGCCGGCCGTTTCGGTAAAGGCAGGCGATCGCGTGACGGCCCACGTCGCCTTCGATAACGGCGCCGCCACCAAAGACGAGAGTCTACGCTGGAACGCGACGCTCCCGGCGGGCTTGCACGCGAACGTGGTGGACGGCGCCGCCGCGGTCGCGGCCGGGAAAAGCTTTCCCGTCGACGTCGACATAACGGCGGATGCGTCGCTTGCCGGAGGATATTACGGAATCGTTCTGCGCGGGACGGCGGCAAGCGGCGCCCCGCTCCCAAAGCAAACGCTCGTCGTGCGCGTCGACGGCGACAACGCGCATCCCGTTGCATGGGCGCAAAATCGCTTCGGTAACACGGTCGTACCGATCGATCTGGTCACCCGCGTCGTCGGTCCCGAAATCGCCGCGGGCCAAGAGCCGCGCGACGCGATTCTCTACGACGGTCGGTTGTTCGTCACCGATCGCGGTAACGAGCGCGTCAGCGTCGTGGACACGTCGGCGCAGCGCGTCGCCGCAACGATCGAGGTTGGGCACGGCGCTTGCGGCATCGCGCTCGCGCCCGGCGGTGCGACGGCATGGATCGCCAACGGCGACGACGGCACCGTTCAACCCGTCGATCTGGCGCGCCTGAGCGCCGGCCCGCCCATCGAGGTAGGTGCGAATCCGCGCGCGATCGCGATCGCGCCCGACGGCAAGACTTTATACGTGACCGACAGCGGGTCGAACGACGTGACGCCCGTCGATATCGCGACGCGCTCCGCGCAAACGCCGATCCCGGTCGGCGGCCGCCCGATGGGCATCGCGATAACGCGCGACGGCAAGACGCTCTACGTCGTGAACAATGCAAACAACGACGTTACGCCGATCGACGTTGCGACGCGGCGTGCGTCGCCCGCGATCGCCATCGGCGTCAGCCCCATGCTGATCGCGATCTCGCCCAACGGCGCGCTCGCGTACGTCAGCAACTACGCGAACTCGACGATCACGCCGATCGACGTCGCGACCAACACGGCAAAAGCACCGATTACCGTCGGCGGCGCGCCCTACGGGATCGCGTTTACGAGCGACGGTAAAGCCGCGCTCGTCGTAGCGAGGCGCGACAACTCGATGGTCGAACTCGACCTTACGACGAAACGCGTGAGCGCCCCGATCTTCCTCGGCAACGGTCCGTACACCGTCGCCGCGCCGTAGAGCCGGAGAGAACCGATGCACGTTCGCCAAGCGCACCAAGAAGAGTTTCCGCTCCTGGAAAAGATGCCGCACGCGCTGCACTACAACCACCACCTGTCGTTCATCCGCCACGCGCTCGGAACCAAAGAGTGTCTCGTCGCCGAAATCGACGGTACGGTTGCGGGTTTCGTGGTTTGGGATCGCGGCTTCTACGCGCGGCCGTTTCTGTGGATGCTCGGCGTGGATCCGGCGCACCAGCACGCGGGGATTGCGTCGACGCTCATCGAGCACGTCGAAAAGCTCAACGGCGGCCATAATCTCTACACGTCGACGAACGCCTCGAACGTCGCGATGCAAGGTTTGCTTTCCAAGCGCGGCTTCACGCAAACCGGAAAGCTCGAAAACCTCGATCCCGGCGATCCCGAGATCTTTTACTTCAAGCCGTTGTAAGGAGCTGGGGGACGGCATCGCCGTCTAAGAACACGCCGAGTTCTTCGGGCGAGAATTGGAGTCCCGACCAGAACGAACCGAACTCCGCGTAGCGCGCGCTGACTTCGTCGAAACGCATCTCGTAGATGAGTTTCTTGAAGACGATCGGATCGTCGGCGTACAGGTCGACGCCCCATTCGTAGTCGTCGTAGCCGATGGAGCCCGAGATCACTTGGGTGACTTGCCCGTGATAGGAACGCCCGACGACGCCGTGCTCGCTCATCATCTTGGCGCGCGCGTCGAATCCCAGCAAATACCAGTTCTGCACTTCGCCGCGGCGTTTGTTCATCGGATAAAAGCACGCGTAACGGCGCTGCGGAATGCGCGCCCACAGCCGCGGCGCCACGTGCGGATTCTCGGCTTGCTTGCGCACGAGCTCGTCGAAGGCCGCTTTCCATTCCGTCGACTGCGGCGCGAGCCCGCGGTCGCTAAGCTCGGTGTGAATCTTGCCGGTCGCGTCGTACAGCCCGAGCTCGAGCACCGAGACGAACGACGAACGCGGCTGCAAAAAGTCGCGCAGCTCGAGCTTGTCGATGAGCGTTTGCGCGTACGAGAGTCCCTCGTACGTGCGCACATAGTGCGTGAGCATCAAGTCGCCCTTGTCGCCCACCAGCTGCGTCAGGCTCAAATCGCCGTCTTCGGTGTTCTTGAGGTGATCGATTAAGTCGATGGCGTGCCCGCAATACTTGTTGCGGCGCTTCTCGGGCAGCGCGTCCCACGCGCGGCGATCAAGCGCAAACATCCGATGGAGAATCCACCAGCCTTCGAGCGACTCGGGGACGTTCGGATCCCGCATATTATCGTTTCGCCAACGCCTTCACTCGCTTCATCTCCGCGAGTACTTCGCCTTCTAGGGTCTCGGGGTGCTCGCGATATTTTGCCCAGAGCGGCGGCGTGTGGGCGATATCGTTGAGCACGCGCGCGTAGACCGCGTTGACCGGGGCCGGAACGCCGCGTTCGCGGGCGGCTGCGGCGACCGCGCCGTTGAGGACCTCGACCTCGGTTTGCGGTTTGGCCGAACGCAGATCCAGCAGGAGCGAGGGCGGTTTGGTCCCGCGGGCGCCCGCGATGCTCCGTGCCAGCAGCCCGCGCGCTACCGGACTCGGCAGCACGGCGATGGCAAAAAGCGCGCGCACGGGGTAGCGCGGTAAGTCGATCGGCGCGACGTTCATGGCGGCCATCACCGCGCGCACCTCGCGCACCATCCGGATCTCGAGTGTGAAAATTCGTTCGAAGTGCACGAGCCGGTTCGGGAGCACGTTGAGAATCGCGCAGCTCGCGTTCGCGACGACGTTAAGGGCGAGTTTGCTCCATTTGAGTGCGCGCCAGTCGTCGACGACCTTGACGTTCATCCCCGCCGCCGAGAACGTGGCGATCAGCCAGTTGTACGCATTCGCACCCACCGGCGACAGGGCGAGACCGCCCTCCTTTCGCGCGACGGCGTGTCCGTCGCGATCGCGGTCGACCGGCGTGGTCAGGGCGGCGGCCACGACGTTGTCGACGCCGAACGTGGCGGCCAGCTTCTCCTCGTTGCCGACGCCGTTTTGCGGCGTGACGAAAACACACTTCTCGGGATACGGAATCGCTTTGCGCAGCGTTTCGATCGCCGAGTCCGTGTCGTACGCTTTGGTGGTAACGAGCGCGACGTCGGCGTCGTATTGACGCACGTCGGAAAGCGCGCGCGGCGCGTATTCGACCTCGACGCCGGCCCGCGTCAGCATATCGCCGAAGTACGTTCCCACTGCGCCTTTGCCGACGATATAAACCTTCATCGCGCCTCGTTGCTCGGCGTTAATCCACCGGTAGAACCGAATCCGCCGTCACCGCGCTCGCTTACGGGCAACTCGTCGACGACGTCGAACGACGCGCGCGAAACCGGCGCGACAACGAGCTGCGCGATGCGATCGCCGCGGCCCACGACGACCGGCTCGGATCCAAGATTTGCCAGCACCACTTGCACTTGCCCGCGATAATCCGCGTCAATCGTTCCCGGGGTGTTGAGGCACGTCACACCGCTGCGAATCGCCAAACCGCTGCGCGGACGCACCTGCGCCTCGTATCCCGGCGGCAACGCGATCGAAAAGCCGGTCGGAATCAGCGCACGCGCTCCGGGAAGCAAGGTGAGTTCTTCGCTCACGGCGGCAAAGAGATCGGCGCCGGCGGCATGCTCGCTCATGTACGTGGGAAGTGGTAAGCCTTCGCCTTCGGGCAAGCGCTTGAGCGCAACGCGGACCATATCGAGCGTCACTTAGAAAGAAGCGTTGACAACTCTTCCCGGAAGCTCTCGATGTCCCGAAACGAGCGGTACACGCTCGCGAAGCGTATGTATGCGACGGGATCGAGCTTTTTGAGGGCCTCCATCAACTTTTCGCCGACCATCGTCGAGGGAACCTCGCTTTCGCCGCGCGCGAAGAGCTCGCGTTCCAAATCGGACGCGACCGCTTCCATCTGGCTTTCAGAAATCGGCCGCTTTTCGCAGGCCTTGCGCAAGCCGGCTAGGATTTTGTCGCGGCTGTACTGTTCGCGGCGCGCGTCCTTCTTGACGACGAAGAGGCGGGGAGCTTCCATGCGCTCGTACGTGGTGAAGCGATGCTTGCAGCGCGGATCGAGACACTCGCGCCGGCGGCGTACGACGGTCTCGTCGTCGCGCGAATCGACGACTCGGGTCTCACTCTTGCGGCAAGTAGGACAAGTCATAAATATCCCACATGTAGTGGGCACTCGCATTATACGTTACTACCGGTAGTAAAAGCAAAAAGAGCCGTCACTGGACGGCTCTTTTATAAATGCGGCGGGCGAGCTGTTAGCTCGCAGCTCCTATCTTGAACATCTTCGTACCGCATACGGGGCACTTGCCTTCCGTTGCGGGGCGACCGTTCTTCATCGTGATCTGGACCGCGTCTTTGATTTCACGCTTGGTCTTGCACTTCACGCAATACGCTTCTGCTGCCACCTGCGGTTCCTCCGTTCGGGCCTGGCTATTCCCGTGGGCCTTGTCGATTCCCCCCGAGCGCGGGATTGGGGCGCGATGCCGATCGATCGCCCCCTGTTTCTACCCCGACCAGCCGTAGAGGCGCTCAGGGGCGAGCGCGGCTTCGAGGCGGCCGCGAAGGGGCTGTGGAGCGCCGGCGACCCAGCCGGCCTAGCGAGACCCTGCGTGGCCATCGTCGGGACGCGGGCGGCCACCCGCTACGGCAAGCGTATGGCATGGGAGCTAGCGGCTAAGCTCGGGAGGGCGGGGTGCTGCATTGTCTCGGGCCTGGCTCTTGGGATCGACGCTGCGGCCCACGAGGGCGCCCTGGAGGCCGGCGCGCCGACCGCCGGGGTGCTGGGCTCGGGGCACGGGCATTTCTTTCCGGCGCGGAACCGCCCGCTGGCCGAACGCATCGTCGCGGCCGGGGGTACCGTCCTCTCGCCGTTCGAGCCGGCTCAGCCGGCGCTTCCGTACCAGTTTCTGCAGCGCAACGGCATCGTCGCCGCCCTTGCCGACGCGCTCGTGGTCGTCGAAGCGCCGGCGCGCAGCGGGGCCCTCAACACGGCGAGCTGGGCGGCCGGGCGGATTCCGGTCCTCGCCGTTCCCGGCGACGTGGATCGCCGGAACGTCGCGGGCTGTCACGCGCTGATCCGCGACGGAGCGACGTTGGCGCGCGACGCGAGCGACGTGCTCGAGGCGCTCGGCCTGACGAAGCCTCTGCCGTTGGCGCCGACGGATCCGGTCGCCGTCGAGGACCCGCTCGCGCAAACGATCCTCGTCGAACTCGACGGCGGACCGGCCGAAATCGACGATCTCGTCGCGCGCGCGGGCGCCGGAGCACCCGCTGTCATGGCGGCGCTGACGCTGCTCGAGCTCAACGGCGCAATTCACTTCGACGGTGCTATAGTGCGAAGATGATCGTGCGCGTCGTCGCCGTCGATCGCATTCGCACGCCGTACGTCGCACGCGCGTGTGACGATTTTCGCACGCGCTTAGGTGCGTATCACTCGTACGACGAGATCGAAGTCCGCGCGGGAAACGGCCGCGACCCGAAGGCCGCAATGGGCGAAGAAGCGGAGCGCGTCGCGCGCCATTTGCGGGACCACGATCGCGTTTGGCTCGTCGATCGCACCGGAACGCAACTCTCGAGCGATGCGCTCGCGGCCCGCATCGGCGACGTAGGTCGCAGCGGCGCGCAACGTTTGACGCTCGTCATCGGCGGGGCCTACGGCACGGCCGCCGTGCTGCGCGAACGCGCCGAATTCGTCTGGTCGCTTTCCGAACTCACGTTCTTACACGAATGGGCCCGCGCCATCGTGCTGGAACAACTTTACCGGGCGGCGAAGATCGCGCGTAATGAACCGTACCACCACTGAGCTCGAGCCGGCCCGCGGACCTCAGGGTCCGCTTGGACTTTTTGCGACCGTGGTGCAGTTGGCGGTCCTGCAACGCTACCCGGAGGCGGGCGGCATACACGTCGGCTTCGAATCGCCGAGACGCCCCGAGTACGGCGACTTCGCGACCAACGTCGCGTTTTCGCTCGCAAAACTGGCACGCCGTTCTCCGCAAGAGGTGGCCGCGCAAATTGTTTCCGACGTTCGCGAGAAGGTCCCGAATCTCGACAAGGTTTTCATCGGCATAGAGCCGGTCGGCGGGTTCATCAACCTGCGTTTGACGCCAGCGGTTTGGCAAGACGTCGTCGCCCGCATACTCGACGAAGGCGGTCGCTTCGGCGAGTTTCCGTCTAACGGCAAGCGCATTTCGCTCGAGTTCGGCAGCGCGAATCCAACCGGGCCGCTCGTGGTCGTGCAAGGTCGCTCGATGTCGTTAGGCGACACGCTGGCCAATGCGATGCGTTTCGCCGGTTTCGACGTCTTCGTCGAGTGGATCATCAACGACGCCGGCGGTCAACTCGACACGCTGGGACGGTCGCTCTACGCGCGCTACCGTCAGCTCTTCGATCCCGACTATCCGTTTCCGGAAGAATGTTACCCCGGCGAGTACTTGGTGCCGATCGCACGCGCCATCGAAGAGAGCGACGGTGAAAAATGGATCGCGGCCGAGGAATCCGAGTGGCTGCCGTACTTCTCGAAGTTCGGCCGGGACCGGCTCGTTGCGGAACAATGGATGACCGCGAAGCGCTTCGGCGTGCACTACGACCTGTGGCAAAGCGAGAAAGAGCTGCACGACAGCGGAACGATTCGCGAAGGCATCGAGCGTTTGCGCGAGCGCGGACATACGTACGAATCCGACGGCGCGCTCTTCTTCCGGGCAACCGAGTTCGGCGACGATAAGGATCGGGTGCTGATTCGTCGCGACGGACGTCCGACGTACTTTGCGATGGACGTCACGTACCATTACCAAAAGATGGAGCGCGGCGACCGCGTCATCGACATTCTCGGCCCCGATCATCACGGCTACATCGGCCGGCTCAAGGGATTGGCGTCGGCACTCGGCTACGATCCGAACGGCGTCCACGTGCTCATCGCCCAGCAAATCACCCTGATGCGCGGCGACGAGGTGGTGAGCATGAGCAAGCGCGCCGGTCAGATCGTCACGCTCGACGAGATCGTCGACGAGGTCGGCGTCGATGCCGCACGCTTCTTCTTCATTCTGCCGTCGGCGGAATCGCCGCTTACGTTCGACCTGAAGCTGGCGGCCGAGCAGAGCAACGAAAATCCGGTGTACTACGTGCAATACGGACACGCGCGCATTTCGTCGGTGCTGCGCAACGCGTCGTCTGAGGACGTCGCTGCTGCGACCTCGAATCCAAAGCTGCACGCGCTAACGCATCCGACGGAGCTCGCATTGATCCGGCGTCTGGCGGAGTTTCCCGAAACGGTTCGCGGCGTGGCGGAAAACTTGGCGCCCCACCGGTTGGCACGTTACGCGCGCGATGTCGCGTCGGACTTCCATCAGTTCTATACCGAATGCCGCATCTTGACGGACGATCCGGCGATGCGAATCGCCCGGCTCGCGCTCTCCATCGCAACCAAGAGTGTCTTGGCTCGCGCGCTCGGCTTGACCGGCGTAAGCGCTCCGGAAACCATGTAACTTGGCGCCGGTCCTGGGCGCGCTCTGGCTCTTCGGTCTCTTTGCCGCCGCGCCGCTGCTTCGCACCGGCGACGCACCGTACGATTTCGCCGATCGCTTACGCGACGCGCTGATTCTCGGCGTCGCAATCCCGTTCGTCCTTGCGTTCGCCCACGTGCTGTACTGGTGGACGTTGTGGCTTGCGCTACTACTTGTCATCCTGACCCCTCGACTTCGCTCAGGACTGCGCGCGCTTCGCGCGCTCGGCGATAAGGAAGTCGAAGGACAGGCGCATCTCAAAGACACGCAGACGCCCTACATCCTGATCGCGGCGATTGCGATCGTGGCGTGGCCGCCGTTGATGCGGCCGGTTCTCGACGGCGATTCCGTGTCGTATCATCTGCCGAACGCGGCGGCGTGGGTGCACGCGCACGGCTTTTGGACGACGGATCCGCGTTATTGGTGGTATCCGCCGGCGTCGGAAGTCTTTGCGAGCGCGCTTTACGCGGTATCCGGACCGTTCAGCATGCCGTGGAGCGGATTGGGCCCGCTGCTGCTCCTCGGTTTTCGGTCGTACGCGTGGGCGCGCGAGCTCGGCGCGCAAGCAACGCTCGCCGACGCGCTTGCCGCCGCGGTCGTTACGCTTCCGCCGATCGCGTTGCAAGGCGGTACGCTGCAGAACGACGTGTGGCTGGCTGCGTTCTTCGTCGAGATGTTATGGAACGCGCGACAAGGCAACGTCGCCGCGACCTCCGTTTGTGCCGCGATAACCGCGCTGCTCAAACCGTACGGCCTCGGCTTCGCACTCGTCGCCGCGCTGTCGACGCGCGCGAATTGGCGTGTGTGGTGCGCGGCAGCCGCGGCGTTTGCGCTATGGGCCGCGCACGACGCGCTGCTGTGGAAGGCGGCCGTCATCGCACCGATGACGACGTCCTACGGCAACGGCGGCGCGTCCACGATTATCGCGCACGGAGCGGGCGCGCTGGGTTTGCTCGGCGCCGTCGCGCTGCACGCGTCGCCGCTCGTCGCCATCGCTTTGTTGGCGGCGCTGGCCGGGCCGCTACTCGCGCGGCGCGCGGCGATCGGCTGGTGCGCGCTCTTCGCGCTGCTCTTCTATCTCGCCATGCCGCTAGGCTATAGCGGTCCCGGTCCGCAACTCGCCACCGGAGCGTCGCTGCGCTACGCCGCGCCCGCGATGGTTCTCGGCGCGCTGCTGCTTGTACCGTGGCTGGCGCAAGCATCGCTCGCCGCTACGGTCGTGCTGCTCGCCGGAACGATTCTACAAAGCGCCAAGAGCGTCGCACTGTTCTCGAACGATTTGCCGACCCTCGCGGCTCCGGCCGTCGCACTGGTTTCGGTGGCGGTCGTCGCGCTGTCGCGCCGGCTCCGCTCGCCGTGGCCGGTCGCGGCGGGGATCGCAATCGCCGTCGTCGCTTCGGGAATCCTCGCCGCTCGTCAACCGGTCGCTTATTACGCCGACGCACTCCAGTACGGCGGCGCGCGCAGCGGCGTCTACGCCTGGATCGCTCGCAGGCAACCCGCCGCCGTTGCCGGAAACGGTCTGGCCTTGGGCACGGTCAACGTTCTCTCGCCGCATACGCGCGCGCTCGACCTGAGCGACGCAGCGCCGTGTGAGACCGCGCGCGTCCAGCATGCGCTCCTCGTCGCCGTTGCGGAACCGATTCGCACTCCCGCGTTCGACGCGGCGCGATTGCGCGCGGCACGCGCTTGCGGAACGGTGCAGTACGACGACGGCATCGCGGTCGTGAGCGCGCCGTGAAACCGCAGCACATCGGCATCGTCGCCTGCTCGGCCGAAGGCGCGTCGCTGTGTTATCGCACGATTTGCGAAGGGGGCGAGCAGTTTTCGCGCGTTTACGATCACCCCGAAGTGTCGATGCACTCCGCACCGTTTTCGGAATACGTGTCGCGCATCGATCGCGACGACTGGCGCGGCGTCGCCGAGATCATGCTCGCGTCGGCGGAAAAACTGGCAAAGGCGGGCGCGGATTTCCTCATCTGTCCGGACAACACGATTCACCGTGCGTTCGGCTACGTCGTGGAGCGCTCGCCGCTGCCGTGGCTGCACATCGGCGAAGTCGTTGCGGTCGAAGCCGCTGCGCGCGGATTTACGCGGCTCGCGTTAACCGGAACGCGCTATCTGGTCGAAAGCGACGTGTACCCGGCGGTGCTTTCGGCGCGCGGCATCGCGTTCGTGCGGCCCAACGCCGCCGAGCGCCAAGAGATTCATCGCATCATCATGGACGAGCTCGTGCACGGGATATTCAAACCCGAAGCGGTCGTGTACTTTCAACGCACGATCGGCCGCATGAAAAACGCCGACGCGTGCGACGCGGTCGTACTTGGCTGCACCGAAATACCGTTGATCGTCAACGACGACAACGTGTCGCTGCCGACGCTCGATTCGACGCGCTTGCTCGCTCGCGCGGCACTGCGCCGCGCCGTTGGGGCCGCGGCCGTCACGCTATAAGCTAAACGATCTCGTCTTTAGGCAGCGGCTCTTTATATTGCGCCTGAATCCACGGCGCGACGAAATAGCGCCAGAGAATCTTGAGCAATGCGGCGACCGGAATTCCGAGGATCAAACCGGGAATTCCAAACAGCTCGCCGCCGGCAAAAACGGCAAAGAACGCGACGATCGGCGAGACGCCGACCGACTCTCCCATGATCTTGGGCACTAGGACGTTGTCGCTGATGCGCGCCATGAAGAACATCACGGCTTGGACGCCGATGACGACGCCCCAGCCTTGCGGAATGCTCAGCGGAATGGCAACCACCTGTGCGATGAACATCCCGATGATCGGAATCGCGTACGCGACTGCCGTGATGATCCCGATGATGAGCGAAAACTTAAACCCGAAGAGTGCGGTTACGATCGCAACCACCAGACCGGTAATCGCACTGACGATGACTTGACCCGAGATGTAGCTGCCGAAAAGGTTCGTGACTTCGGCGGCGAGGCTCCGGGCAGTATCGCGCCGCTTCGGCGGGAACATCGACGCGAAGCCTTCGGCGATCTGTGAGTCGTTCAGGAGGAAGAAAATCGAGAGAATGACGGCGGAAAACGCGACGAAGAAACCGGTGGCCGTGTTAATTGCGATGGCACCAACGCCCGAAATCAAGCCCGTAACGACCGCCGATACCTGCCCGGTGCCGATCTTTTGAATGTTGATGCCGTTGGTCGGCAGGTTCAGCTGAGGAAAATGCTGTTCGAGCGACGTCTCCAAGCCGGCGATCCAATCTTGGGTCGTCGCGGCGTACCCGGGTAAATTACTCGCGAGCGTCTGCATCTGTTCTACCGTCAGCGGCACCACGATGACGATGAGCAGAGCGATGATCACCATCAGCGCGGCGAACACGATGCCGATCGCGGCCGCCTTGGGCATGCGACGTTCGAGGCGCTGCACGATGGGTCCGACGCCGAACGCGATGAACGCGGCGATAACGAAGATGGCGATCGTCTTGGGAATATGAACCGCCAGCCACCACGCGAGGAACAGGAGGACGATCGCCGCCACGATCCAGCCGACGCGGCGCGCGAGCCCGTTGCTTACAGCGGCTTGCACAGCAGCCGGCGCTCCGTGACGTAGCCGCCGCGCTCGTAGAGCCGGCGGGCCGCGGCGTTGTCCTCGGTCACCATTAATGAGATATACGGCAGGCCGCGGCGTTTTGCCTCACTTTCCGCCGCGTTTAGCAGCGCTTGGCCAATTCCGCGTCCCTGGAGTTCGGGTTCGACCGCCATGTAGGCAACGAATGCCTGGGGCGTCGACGTCACTTCGTCGGGCAAGTCGTCGAGCAGGAGCAGAAAGCCGACGGGAACGCCGTCGGATTCGGCCACGAGCGTCACGTGCGACTGCGTTTCCACGATCTCGAGCAGATGCGCGAGTGCCAAATGGACCATCAGCTCTTGCGGGTGGCGAAACGCCGGAACGCTGTCCATGACGGTGCGCTCGGCGAGACGCTCGATGAAAAGCCGATCGGCAGCGTTTCCGGGCCGAACGGCGAGCGTCACGAGCGCCGCGATCCGGGATCGTCGATCGGTTCGCCCGCTTCGCACTGCGGACACGCATCGGGATCGTGCGAAACGATCGGCAGATCCAGCAGCGCGTGCGTCGGCACGCCGAAATCGGCCGGAGCGCGCATGACGATGATGCCGACGCCGGCGACGTGCGCGCCGGCTTGGCGAACCACGTCCATCACTTCGCGCACCGAAAGTCCGGTCGTCACGACGTCCTCGACGACGAGGGCGCGATCGTCGGGACCGAGCTCGAAACCGCGGCGCAGCGCCGGCACACCTTTTTCTTTCTCGACGAAGATGGCTTTGGTGCCGAGCTGTCGCGCGACTTCGTAACCGAGCACGATTCCGCCGACGGCCGCGCTGACCACGACGGTCGGCTGCATCGCGCGAAACGCGTCGGCGATCGATCGCGCGATCGGCTCGACGAGCTGGGGTTCTTCGAGAATCCGGAACTTTTGAACGAAGCGGTTGCTGTGACGGCCGGAGCTGAGGCGGAAGTGTCCTTCGAGCAGCGCGCCGCGTTCGGCTAACGCCTCGAGTAACGCGGTTTCCGTGATCATACCGGTGCGTGCATTTCGTCGAGCACGGCGCGCGCGGCGGCGAGCGGATCTTCCGCTTGCGTAATCGGGCGTCCGACCACCAGATAGTCCGCACCGGCCGCAACCGCTTGCGCCGGCGTCATGACGCGCTTTTGATCGCCGTGCGCCGTGCCGGCCGGACGAATGCCCGGCGTCAGCGTCAGGAAATCGTCACCGAAGAAACTCTTGAGATCGCGCACTTCGTGCGCGCTGCACACGACGCCCGAACAGCCGGCGTCGCGCGCCAGCGCCGCAAGGCGCGTAGCGTTCTCGCCCGGACCGCCTTGCAATCCCAGCTCGAGCAGATCTTCCGAAGCGATGCTGGTCAGAATCGTCACCGCGAAGACGTGCGGAGCCGTAACGCCGAGCTCGCTCGCGCGTTCGTTCGCGGCGTCGACCGCGACGCGCATCATTTCCAATCCGCCCAGTGCGTGCACGTTGATGATGTGCGCGTTCGGACGTACGAGCTGGCGCATCGCGGCTTCGACGGTGCGCGGAATATCGTGCAGCTTCGCGTCGATGAACGTGCGTACGTCGCGCGCTTCGCAGTAGGAAAAGATGCGTTCGGGATAGCCGTACAGCGCTTCCAGACCGATCTTCACAATGACGTCGAGTGGATGGAGCCGATCGATGAGGCGCTCGGCTTCGTCGGCGCCGGTGACGTCGAGTGCGACGATCAGTTGAGCCACGGCGTTATCCTTCGTCTCCTTCGTATTCGTGTGCGGTTGCGAAACCTACGTTCGCTTTTCCTACGATCTCGTCGATCGAGGACAAGTTGCGGTTCCAAAGATATTCGCGCAGCCCCTCGACGATGCGTTCGGGAATGCGCGGATCGGTGAAGTTCGCGGTGCCGATGCTAATCGCCGACGCGCCGGCGAGAAGAAATTCGAGCGCGTCGCGCGTCGTCTCGATGCCGCCCTGACCGATGATGGGAATCGTTACCACACGCGCGACTTCGTACACCGCCAGCACCGCGATCGGACGAATCGCCGGTCCCGATAAGCCGCCGGTAACGTTGCCCAGACGCGGATGCCACGTATCGACGTCGATCGCCATTCCGCGCACCGTGTTGATTACGGCGAGCGCGTCGGCGCCGGCGGCTTCGGCTTCGTACGCGATGGCCGCGATGTCGGTAACGTTCGGCGAAAGCTTGACGATCAGCGTCTTGTCCGTGAGGCCGCGGCACGTGCGCACGACCTTGGACGTGAGGTGCGGATCGCACGCGAACGTTTCGCCTTCGCTGGCCACGTTGGGACACGAAATGTTCAGCTCGATCGCCGCGATTTCGTCGCGCGCCGCGAGGCGTTCGCTCACGTACGCGTAGTCGTCGATGGAGAAGCCGGCGACGCTGCCGACGACGCGCCACGGAAGGCGGGCGTACTTGGGCACTTCGTGTTCGAGATACCAATCGATGCCGGGATTCTGCAGTCCGATCGCGTTGAGCATTCCCGCGGGCGTGTGGACCAGCCGCGGCGTGGCGTTGCCCATACGCGGCAAGCGTGTGACGCTCTTGAGCACGACCGCGCCGATCTTGCGCAAGTTGGCGAACTGCACGAACTCCTTGCCCGACCCGTAGCACCCGCTTCCCATCAACGTGGGATACGGCAACTCCAGTTTCCCGATCGTAACGGCGAGACTCGGCTGTGTTTCTACCATCGCAGCTCGTCGCTCCAAAAGACCGGTCCTTCTTTGCAGATGCGTGCGTTCACGGCGTCGCTGCCGCCGGCCGGCTCGGGCGGAAAACTCGGCGCTTGCGCGCTCGTGCGCGCGATCGGCACCACGCAGCCCCAGCAACCGCCGACGCCGCATGCGAACGTTTCTTCCAGCGACAGCTGGGCACGCACGCCGATCTGGGCGGCGACGCGCGCGACCGCGCGCAGCATCGGCGACGGTCCGCATGCGAGAATCAAATCGTGGTTGTGCGAGCGCTCGAGCAAGTCGGTGACGTAACCGTGATAACCGGCGGTGCCGTCGTCGGTCGCGAGCGCGACTTCGCATCCCGCATCCGCGAAGCGTTCTGCTTCAACCAACAGCGAGGACGTGCGGGCGCCGTAAAGCAGGGTGACGCGCGAACCGGCGCGGATCAGCGCTTGCGCGGGCAGCAACACCGACGCGATCCCGACACCGCCGGCGACGATCGCGACGCGCCGCGGCGAACTTTGCAGATCGAAACCGTTGCCGAGCGGTCCGACGAGGTCGAGCCGCTCGCCGACGTGCAGCTCCGAAAGCTCGCGCGTGCGTTTTCCGGTCACGAAAAACAATAGGCTCGCTCGACGCGCTTCGGCTTCGTACACGCCCAGCGCCGTCGCTGCGGCTTCGCCGCTCGGAGGAACCGCCATTACGAACTGACCGGGCAACGTCGACGCCGCTAGCTCCGGCGCGTCAAGCCCGAGTAAAACCACGCCCGGTGCAAGCTCGCGCCGGTCGGTCACCAACGTGGCATGAACGCGTGAGGGCGTCTCCAGAGTCGTCACAGCCCGCGTTTTCGCCGAATTTTTATAAAACTCCGCGAAAATAGGTGAACTGTCTTGCGACAAAGGCCGTTATACGGTATAGAGAGCAGTAAATAGAATAAGAAAGGAGGGTCCGCAGATGGCAGGTCTCATCGTCTTCAAGTCGCTAGCCGACGCGCTGCGAGCTGGTTATCAGGTTTACGACCGGACTGCGGACGGATATCTCGTCAGGACGCGTACCGCCGCAGGATGGGCAATGGCGCTCGTGTCTTGCAAGTAAATCGTCTTCTTCCTTAAATTTTAATCCTTACTAAAACAGCACGAACCCCACCGGTGTCCCGGTGGGGTTCGTGCTTTCCTAGCGAGTGATGTCTCAGCCCAGCGATTAACCGCGGTAGTCCGGCGGACTCGGCGGTTTCTCGATCTCGGGGATCGGACCCGGTCGCCAGCCCGCATACGGAGCTGACGGCGGAACGCTGCCCGTCGGCGCAGCCCCCGGCGGCTCCGCGCCCTGCATCGTGTGCGGCTGCGCCGGCCCGACGTTCACGCTGACGTTCCCGAACTGCGCGCCGCTGAGCACTGCACCGATGATCTGTGCGATGCCGACGAACATCGGGATCAGACCGCCAAGCAACCATGGACCGTAGACGTACGTTCCGTTGTGATATCCGATGAACGACAGGCCGATGAGCAGAGCGAGCCCGATGAACGCGACTTGGATGCCGCGCCGCAGCTGGTGCTGCGCGTAGTAGCTGGGGTCGTAGTACGGAGCAAACGACGAGCCCGGTGTGGGCGGCGGTCCGGGCGGCCAAGCGCCGTACTTCATCGCTTTACGCATCGTGCGCGGATCCGGCGGAATCGGCGGCATCATGCCGCGCCGAATGTATTCCATCCGCTCCTGGTGCGCCATGTAGCGCGAAACCATAGCCAGCGTCACGGGCAATCCGATGACGAAGAAAAAGAATGCGATTGGGACGAGGACGTCTTCAGCCATGGCCTTACAGAGCTCCGTTCGTGGTAATGTGAATCGAGCCATCCCGGGACATCGCGTGCAAGCTGCCGCTGCCGTTTCCGAGACGCGTGGTGTAGTGTGCCGCGTCGCTGTCGCCATCGCGACCCACGCGGTTTCCGTCGACGGTAATGCGTCCGTCGTCGGTTCCGACCTCGACGTTCAGATCGGCTCCCGGAGCGAATCCGAGCTCGATGCGGCCGTCGTCGGTCGTCATAGTGTTATTGCCGGTCAACGCAAGACCGTGCGTGCGAATCGACCCGTCGTCGCTATGCGCGTCAACCGTGCCTTTGACGTCGTTGAGTCCGATGTGACCGTCTTGCGAGCGTACGTACACGCCGCCATTGACGCCGGTTACGTCCGCGCCCATGCTTTGCCGGATTTCCAGACGCGAGCCTTCGGGCAGTTCGACCTCGATGCGTTCCATGGACATACCCATCAGGAAGAACCGTTGATGGTACGGCCGCGAAATCGCAACGCCGTCGGCGGTACGCGTCATTCCTAATGGCGGAATTCCGCTATCACCGGGGAAGCGCAATCCTTGAACGTTGGTCATATCCATAACGTGCACCATTCCGTCGCTCGACGTTTTGACGACGACGGCCGATTCGGGATCGTCGATCGTCACGTGCGGAGTATCGCCCGCAGCAAGCGGCGTGAGCGTCTTGCCGGTGAAGTTATAATGCTCGATTCCGGCCATCGCCGCTCCCGGTCGCCCGACGCCAATGGCGTATAAAGCAATCGCTACGATGGCTACCTCGGCGGCGACCAGTCCTGCGAGAATCGGCGCGCGTGACATTTACAAGGCCCCCGGCGGCCGGCGAAACGCAAAGGTGGGTCGCGGAAGCGGGGCGGAGTGGAGTGACGTGTTCATTTGTCCTAGGTACGGCCGGGACGCCCCCGGTGTTTCGTCCGATTTAGGGCGCACTAAAACGAAACAATTGGTTTACGCGCGCGTACCTGGGGCGTGTCGGCAGTTCTCTTGGACAGGAAAGTGACGCAGCCCGAAGCAGCCGATGGCGACCTGGTCGCTATGGCGGTCCGGGGCAACCCGGACGCCTTTGCCGTACTCGTCGAGCGGTACGACCGAGCGGTCTACCACCTGGCTTTCCGCACCCTCCACGACGTCGAAGAGGCCCGGGACGTCACCCAGGAGGCGTTTTTCAAGGCCTTCCGCAGTCTGCGGACGTTCAAGCCTGGTGCCAAGTTCTCGACGTGGATTTTTGCGATCGCTTATCACGCGTGCTGCGACCGATTGAATCGCCGCAAGCGTTATTCCAGTGAGGAGATGCCCGAACGCGCCGACGCCGGACCGGGACCCGAGCAGCAAGCGATTGCGCTCGACGAAGCCAAGCGGCTGCGGGCCGCGATCGACGCTCTCCCCGAAAAATACCGCACCGTCATCACCCTTTATCACTTGCAGGGCCGTCAATACGAGGAAATCGCGCAAGTGCTGGAGCTGCCGATGGGTACGGTAAAAACACATCTATTTCGCGCAAAGGAGCAACTCCGCAGGCTTCTAAGCCCCTCGACGGAGCTCGGGGTAAACTCATCGAAGGAGACCGAACAATGATGTACCGTGACGACGACGCGCTCGACCGAGCACTCTTCGCGCTTCCGCTGGAGGAGCCGCCGGCCGACCTGCGTGCATCGATTCTCACGTCGACCGTTTACCGTCCGGCCCCCGCGTTCTCGTTCTGGGAAATCACCGGTTTGGGCGTCATCGCCGCGGTACTGGTTTGGCTCGTCGCACTCATAGCGATGGGCGGCGGAACGCTTTTCGTGCAGACGATTTCCGCGATCGCTTCGTCCCTCGCGCGCCCGCTCTCGAACGTCACCACGCTGGCGTGGCTCGCCGCGGGCGCCGCAACCGCGTTCTGGCTCACCTTTTTCACCGGATCCCAACCTTTTATGCTCGCTTCGCAGAGGGTCGGACAGAGGGCCAGATAATCCGGCTTCATGCCCTATAAGATTCTCGTCATCGAGGACGACGCGGCGATCAGTCGCGTGCTGCAGCTCGAGCTCGAGCACGAGAACTACGAAGTCGACGTCGCGCGCGACGGACTGAGCGGTCTCGAAAAAGCGCTCAAAGAACCCGATCTCGTCGTTCTCGATTTGATGCTGCCGCGCATGGACGGCATCGAAGTGTGCAAGCGTATTCGTGCGAAGAGCAAGGTGCCGATCATCATGCTCACCGCCAAGGATCGCGTACCCGATCGCATCGCCGGTCTCGACGTCGGTGCCGACGACTACGTCACCAAACCGTTTTCGACCGAAGAGCTGCTGGCGCGCGTTCGCGCGCGCCTGCGCGAGCGTTCGCCGCAAACCAACGTCATCGAGTATCGCGACGTCGTCATGGACCGCGACCGTCACGAGGTCAAGCGCGGCGAAAAGTCGATCGCGCTGACGGCCAAGGAGTACGCCCTCCTCGAGTACTTGCTGCTTCACCGCAACAAAGTGCACACGCGGGACGAGCTATTCAACGGCGTGTGGGGCAGCGACTTTTTAGGCGACTCCAACTTGATCGACGTGTACATCCGCTACTTGCGAGGCAAGATCGACGACGGCTTCGACGACAAGCTCATAACGACCGTACGCGGCGTCGGCTATACGATCAAAGACTAAATGTCCTTAAAGTGGCGGATCGCAGTATGGTATGCGACGCTGCTCATCGTCGTGCTGGCGCTGACCAGCGGCATCATCGCATGGCGCCTGCAAGGCATTCTGTACGATCAAGTCAAGGGTTCGGTCAACTCGACGATGCGTTCGATCGTGCAGTTTTCGACCGCCGCAAATCCGTTTGCGATGGAAGACACGTCGGGCGCGCCGCAGTTTCTCTTCAATAGCGCGAATCTGGCGAACTGGGGATCGGCCAACAGCTTCGTTCAAGTCGACTCCAAAGACGGCTATCCGTTGTCGAAGACGACGAACCTCGGCGACGATACGATTCCGGCCAATCCGGCAGTCAACGCCAAGCACGACACGGCGTACCGGGAAGTCTCCCTTGGCGGGCGTCCGTACTTGGTTGAAGATCGCTACGTGCGTGAAGGCGGCAGCATCGCCGTCATTCACGTCGCCGAGCCGATCGACGCGCTCAACCTCACGTTCGCGCGCGCGCTGCGCGCGATCGCAATCACGCTCGGCGCCGGCGCCGTAGTCGTGGTGCTCTTCTCGATCGTGCTCGCGTCGCAGGCGACGACGCCGATCAACGAACTCTCCGACGCGATGCGGCAAATCGGCTCGGAAGGGCTGGATCTCCGGCTGGGATGGCGCGAACGCCGGCGGCGCGACGAAGTTGGAAAGCTCGCGGAGAGTTTCGACGATTTGCTGCAGCGGCTGGCGGAGGCGTTCGCGCGCGAACGGCAGTTCATTTCGGATGCGTCGCACGAGCTCAAAACGCCGCTCACGTCGATCAACGCCAACGCGCAGATGCTGCTGCGCTGGGGCGATCGCGATCCGGCGGTGTTGCGCGAGAGCCTCGAAACGATCGCTGCGGAAAGCGCCCAGTTGGCTGCGATGGTCAACGGAATGCTGACGCTGGCGAAGGCCGATCGCGGCGACGAGATTCCGAAAGAACCGACGTCGCTGGCGCAAGTCGCCAACGAAGTCGTGCGCGGCGCCGAATCGCGCGCGGCCGAAAAACACCTCAAGCTCGGCTTCGAACACGAAGCGACCCCGACCGTCTACGGCGAGCCGGGGCTCATTCGCCAGCTCGTCTCGAACCTCGTCGACAACGCCATCAAGTTTACCGAAAAGGGCGGGGTCGACGTGAAGGTCGGGGCCGACGTCGGCCGGGCTTGGATCGAAGTCAGCGACTCGGGCCCGGGCATCCCCAACGACGAGCTGCCTCACGTCTTCGATCGCTTCTACCGCGCCGACAAGGCTCGCTCGCGTACGGTGCCCGGCACGGGGCTGGGTCTGGCGATCGTCCGCTCGATCGCCCGGGTCCATAGCGGCAGCGTCACCGTCGAGCGCAGCCCGGCAGGCGGTGCTCTGTTTAGGGTGATCCTTCCCCGCATGTCGGCACCTCTAGCGGATTCCCAATGATGGCCTCTGGCGGGCCCCGATACAATGAGTCCGTGCGGAATCGATGGTGGCGGGGAGCGGCGACCTTTCTCCTCGCCCTGGCGTGTTGGACGACGACCCTCGCGGCGCAAGCGCGCGCCGACGAGCAGATCGCCGTCGGGCCGAACCCCGTCGTCGACGTGCAGCTCGGCACCGGCAACGTCACCGTGCAGAGCTGGGATCGGCCGGACGTGCAAGTAAGCGCGGACGGATCGGTTTCGGTGCAGCACCTCCAGCCGAACGCCGTCGACCCGTACCTCCAGCATCAGCTGCCTGGTTTTTCGCATACGGTTCAAACGCAATACGGGCTGGTTTCACTGCCGTCGGAACCGTTCGTGCTTCCGCAGTTGCCGGGTTCGCAGCACGACGAGATTCGGGCACGCGGCAACGGCAACACCGTTATTTCGGTTCCGCGCGGCACGGCGCTGGTGATGGCGCACGTCGACAAAGGACGCGTGACGTTAAACGATTATCGCGGCGTCTTCTGGGCGCAGGCGCACAACGGCGGCATCTTCCTCAATCGCGTCAACGGCAGCGGTTACGTCGAATCGTTGAAGGGTCGAATCGTGGCGAACGACTCGACCTTCGACCGCCTGCGCGCGCGCAGCGCGGCGAGCAACATGATTTTCAACAACTGCACGTCGCATCAAATCGAGGCGACGAGCCGTTACGGTTCGATCGTTTACAACAACGGTTCGTTCGAGCCCGGTCTCGCGCGCTTCGACTCAGAGCACGGTAACGTGGCGCTGGGCGTTCGCGGCGCCGCACAGATCGGCGCGCACAGCGAGACCGGCCGAGTGATGTCGAACTTCTCGAACGGCACGCAAGTCCGCGGCAACACCAACACGACGCAGGCGCAACTCGAAGGCGGGGGACCGGTCGTCACCGCGACGAGCCGCGACGGATCGGTGTATCTCTACAACGGTTCGCTCAACGCGCATCCGCAGTTTCAAGCCGAGTTGCGCGGCAATCGCGGCGGCGGTTTCGCCCGCGCTCCGGCGATGCGTGCACCCGTAACGACGCGTTTCGCTCCAGGCTACGCTGCGCCGGGCGGATACGCTCCGGTTGCGCCGCGACAATACGCGCCGCCGCGCGGATACGCTCCTGGACCGCCGCGGCAGTTCGCGCCGCAGCCGCCTCCGCGTCAAGGACCTCCGCCGGGTTACGCACAACCGCCGCCGCAGCGCCAAGGGCGCGAACAGCGTCAAGAGCGCCACGAAGAGCGGCACAACAATCCACAGCAACCGCCGAAGTAGCCGTCGGCCTAGGTCCTAAGAACCAAATGCGGTGGGCACTTTCCGTCGAAAGTGCTCGCGCGGAGCTCAGTGAGCCCGTTGCTTTTCATTTGGAGGACCCGTGAGGATCGTATGTCTCCTCGTCGTTTGTGCTTTGAGCGCGTGTTCTGCGCAGTCGGTTCCGGCAGTAAATCGTGACGCGGTAAATCCTATCGGCGGATTCACCCAAATCGCGTTGCCGCCGGCATCGTCTTCAGACTTCGTCGTAACCGACCGCCACGTGCCCAATGCGCGGCTCGCCATTCACAGCATCGGGATCATCGCTACCATCAACGGCAAAAGCGAGAAGGGCTATATCCCCGCAAGGTGTTCCGTCGTAGATGACGGTGGCGTCGCTAAAGGCTGCGCGCTTACGGCAAAGCAGACGCTCCATATCAAGAAAATCATCGCGGGTCTTTTCACGAAGGCTGCGGCTCGCGGCTGTCTTGCGGCGGCCGGAAAGTGGCACGGAACCGTGCCTGCGGGCCACGTTATTCCGATCGTCTTATACTGGACCGGTTACTGCGGTTAGATCGCTAAAGCAAAAACTTCCGTAACACTGCCATGTCGAGTTTGAACGTGTGCTGCGCAAGCACGGCTTCTTCGCGATAACCGCAGGCTTCGAAGAACTGCTGCGCGGCGCTTTTGTGCGGCACGAGCACCGTCATCTTGTGACAGTTGTAATAGTTGGAGACGTCGGCGGCCGCATCGAGCAACGCTCGTCCCGCGCCGCGCCTTCGGGCGTCTTCGGCGACGGCTATGTTCTCGACGTGACCGAGCGATGCTGCGATGCGTATCGTCGCCGCACCGACGACGCGATCGCCGTCTTGCGCGGCGAAGTCGTGCGTCTGTTCGTGCCAGATGACGCTGAAGCCGTAAAAGGTTTTGAGGACTTCGCGCTCGGTGTTGCGGTAAAATGCGGCAACCGCATCGGGCTGCACGCGCACGATCTCAATCGCCAACGGCCGCGACTTCCGTGTCCAAATCCAAACATAGACCATCGTAAGCGGCGATCACGCGGCGCCCGAGCCGGTCTTCGAGCTCCTGCGCGAGCCGCTGCGGTCCGGCTTCGAGCATCTTCGTCCCGAAATGTTGGAAGACGATCACCTTCGGGCGGATCTCGGAAACCA
>DASRSM010000130.1:0-22964 GCA_035656415.1 Vulcanimicrobiaceae bacterium
ACACCGACTACCAGTGGTACTTGCAGTTTTTCAATGACGCCACCATCGAAGTTGTAACTTCGACGACATTTTACCTCAGTGAGGGAAACCTGTTCCACCCTGCATGGGTTGAGTCGGACTTGTTCCAGGCGTATGCCTTTGTTCGCGGCGACCACGCGCATTTCTGGGCGCTAGTTTCAGTGACCGCCCTCCCCGGCCTACCGTACGACGGCACGTGCGACAATGTCACCGGCATCGGCGTCGAGTGATTCGATGACGTTAAAGACTTTCGTTAATCCAGCTACCTCGAAGACACGCCGAGTCGCGCCGCTTCCGTTTGGAAGGAGAATAGACTCACGCTCGAAGCCGCTTTCTCTGCGCGCCCTGTTCAGGAGCAGAAGCTCAGTGATACATGAGGAGTCGATATACGTGACTTCGGAGAAGTCCAAAACGACGTTGGGCTCGGCGTACACCCGCTGGAGTTCGCGCCTTAGCTCTTTCTGACAAGCAAGGTCGTATTCACCGGCAAAGACTAAAATCACGGCCATATTGGCCTCTTCTCTCCGGTTTGGGAGATGGTTGACTTACGTCATCCTAGGGGAGGGGTCCTGCTTGTTGTGAATAGACTCTTGCCCGCGCATTTTCTGGCGCGGCTTTGCTGTTCACCCGAGTTCGCCGCAGTCGGTGCAGGTCGTACGCTGCGACTCGACCGGCAGCAGCATCGACCGACCGCAGACGTTGCAGTCTAAGACCTTCGCGCCGTCCTTGTACTTGAGCGCCTCAAGGCCGTTGGGTTGGACGTAGTTGTCAGGGTTGAAGTCGTTTTGCATAAGACCTCAGGATAGCACCTTAGGTCAAGTATGGCTTGACGATGCTCGCCGCGAGCCCAACATCGTCTTCCGTGATCGACAACGACCGGCAGCACTTCCGGCGGGCAAAGTTCGAGCATGAGTGGTAGACGTTCCATGCGTTGACTCTACGCCCGTCTCCGACGTGACTGCAGTTCTTCGTTTGCGCCGCTCGAACAGCGCCTGCATCTTCCTCGAAGTCAACGTCGGCAACGTCGAGCGCGACGAGTTCGGAGCGGCGAAGCGCACCAGCGAAACCAACGAGAAGAAGAGCGCGGTCGCGAACGTCGATAGCGCGGTCGTGCTTCAAGTCGGCGACCATCCGGCAAACGTCGTCAACCGCTAGAGCGCGCTTCTGAGACTGCGCGACCCCTAGACTCCGACGTACCCCCGAGAGTACGCTACGAACGACTTCATGCGACGTTGGCGACGTTTCATATCCGGCCGCTTTGTGCGCGACGGAAATGGCTGCTAGACGCCGTTGGAGGGTTGCAGGACGCATCTTGTCGGCCACGTCGGCGACGTACAGGCTAACCGTCTCCACGCTCGCGGGAAGACACGTTAGCCCGCGAGCCCGAACCCGCTTGGGCTCGTGTTTCCAGGGGCGCGCGGTCAAATCTTGGACCGAGCGAACGTGAAACGAGCCTTGTATCGCATCCTCGAAGACGCAGGACTACCGCGCGCGACTCCTCACTCGCTGCGCCATGCCGGGAACAGTCTGCTCGCAGAGGCGGGAGTACCGCTCAAGCTGCTGGAGGCACGGCTCGGACACGCGACAAGCGTGGTCACGTCAGACGTGTATTCGCACGTCAGCGACGACGCCGGACGACGTGCTGCAGACACTCTGGGCAGCATATTGAATGGTGCAAAATCCAGGGCTAACCGGCGTTCAAATGGGTTAAACCGGGGGTTAACTCGCGGGCGAGCGACCACTTCGGCGAAAGCTCTTGGTATGAAAAAAGCCTGACGGTATCAGGCTTTTTCGACTGGTGGGCCATCCTGGTCTCGAACCAGGGACCTCATGCTTATCAAGCATGCGCTCTAACCAACTGAGCTAATGGCCCGGACGAAGGCTGGATTATAGCATAGATGCTGCCTCCAATCCTTCAGATGAGGGCGATCCATTTCTTCATGATCTCGTCTTCGTTCTTGAGGTTTTCCATGAGCAGCGCTTGGAGCGCTTCGTGCTCGCGCAGCAGCTCGGCCGTTTCTGCCGTCTGAAAGTCGAAGGCCACGTGCTGCGCGGCGATCTGGGCCTGTTGATCGGCGGTGAGGTCCGAAGAGACGCCGGAGGCCGGGCGGGCAGCCTCTGCGCGAACGGGCGTCGTTCGATCGCGCAGCGGAAGAAGCGGAGCGCTCATTCAGTGATGCTCTGAATAAATTTTTTCGTGATCGAGTCATCAGCCTTACGCTGAGCCATGTCGACGTTGCGGAGCGTGTCGACCTCGCGCATGTTTTCGCTGCGCTCGTCCATCATTTGGTCGAAGATCTCGGACTGCATTTGCATCTGCTCTTGGTTTTGGACTTCAGATGCGTACATTCCGAGCTGAAAAGTCTCGTCTTGAGCGTTGAGCGCGCCCATGGCGCCATTTTCGGCTGCGCCGCCGGCGCCGCCGAAGAGCCCGCCGACCGCGTTGCCGAGCAGTCCGGCGCCGGCGCCCTCGAGGATGGGAAGCAGAAATGCCACGGGGTTGCCCTCCTATGCGGTGGTGGAGTCGTCGGAATCGAAGAGGCCGGCATAATCGGTTTCTTGCCGGCGGTAGCTCTGCGGCTGTGCCGCGGCCGGAAGCTGTGGCGGCGGCTGCAATGTTTGAGGGAAAGCCGCCGGCAGGGTTTCCGGCTGGGTCGGCCCCACAGTCCCGCTGCCGCCGAGTTCCGCGTAATGGCGCATTACGGAGTCGGCGTAGCCGAGATGCTCGCCGTCGGGCCAGTCCGTCTGGGTACCCGCGGCGTTGGGGTTCCCGGCATTATAGGCGCTCAGGGCCTGACGAACGTTTCCATACCGGCCGATGAGTTCGTGGAGCATCCCCGCCGCGTAGTCCGCGTTGGCGCCTGGGTCCATGGCCTCGGGGCTCTTGGCGAAGTCGTGCCAGCGGTCGTCGATCTGGAACAAGCCGTGTCCGTGGCCGCCGTCGCCGACGACGTTTTGTCCGGCGTTGGTGCCCGGGCCACCGGTTTCTTGGGCTGCTACAGCCGCGAGCAGCCGCGGATCCACGCCGTGGCGGACGGCGGCGGCGGCGATTTGGGGTGCGTATGCGACGCCTGCGCCGGCAAGCTGGGAAGCGGTGGGATCGAGGTTCATGCAGGTCTCTATCCCTCCGACGGGGGCGTTTGACAAGGCGAACGTACGCGGCCTAAAATGTCGTGGTCGTAGTGAGGGCCCCGCCTCGGTGGTGGGGCCCTCATACTGCGACCGCATTGATATCATGGACCGCAGTCATAAAGTGGATATCGGCGGGCTTCTCGCCGGCGGGCGCCAGCTTCTGGTGATCGACGATGAGGTGCCATTCGAGACGTTCGAGGGGATCAGCTTTCCGGAGCCCGCACGGGTTCATCTCGAGCTTCGATACGCCGACCGTATGTTGACGATCGAAGGGACGATCGACGCGGTGGCGCGTGGGCAGTGTGTGTCGTGCTTGGAAGATATTGGCCGAGACGTTCACGTCTACGTCGACGAACGGCTCGATCCGATTGCACGCGAAGAAGATCCCTTCGGTGAGGGCAACGTTTTAACCGGAGACCGGCTCGACGTTGCGGACTTAGCGCAGCAAAACGTGCTCAGCTTGCTGCCCATGGGTTTGCGGTGTTCGGAAGAATGCCGCGGCCTATGCGGGACGTGCGGAGCGAATCTAAACGCGAGCGTATGCTCGTGTACCAACGGAGACTCAGGTGGCAAATCTAAAATGGAAGACGCCGCGCAGTAAAACGCGCAGCCGGCGCGCGGCGAACTGGAAGCTCGAACCCGTTACGACGGTCGAGTGCCCGCAGTGTCATCAACCGAAGCGTCCGCACTTCGCTTGTGAGTCGTGCGGAACGTATGACGGTCGTCAGGTCGTCGAGGTCCATAACGAGCACGCTGGCCACGACCACGACTAGAACGCGATGACCCTAACCGGCGTGAAGATTGTCGGCGTCGGACATCACGCGCCGGCCCGCGTCGTGACGAACGAAGATTTGGAGCAGTGGCTCGATACGTCCGACGAGTGGATTACGACTCGCACCGGAATGAAACGTCGCCATTGGGCATCCGACCACGAAGCCACCAGCGATCTCGCAGTGGTCGCCGCGCGCAACGCGCTGGAATACGCCGGCCTCGCAGCCCTCGACATCGACTGTTTCATCGTCTGCTCGGTTACGCCGGACTACTATTTTCCGGCGACCGCGTGCCTCGTGGCCGCCAGGCTAGGATCGAAGGACAAACCGGCCTTCGATATCTCGATCGCTTGCAGCGGCTTCATTTATGGCCTTACCGTCGCGTCCGGATTGATCTGTTCGGGCGTCTATCGGCGCGTGATGCTCATCGGCGCCGAGACCCTCTCGAAGATCCTCAATAAGGAAGATCGCTCCACCGCGATCCTTTTTGGCGACGGCGCGGGCGCCATTATTCTCGAGGGGTGCGCCGATAATTCGTTTCTCGCCGCCGAACTCGGAGCCGACGCCAGCAAGCCGGAGTTGCTCTACGTCGAGTCGAGCGGTTCGAGACATCCCATCGACAACGCCGCGATCGAAGAGAAGCGTAATCTGATTGCGATGCAAGGCCGCGAAGTCTTCAAAGTGGCCGTCAATAAAATGATCGACGCGACCGGCATCGCGCTGAAAAAAGCGCATCTCACGAAAGCGGATGTCGCGTATCTCATTCCGCATCAGGCGAATAAGCGCATCATCGACGCTGCGGCTCACTATTTGCAGATGCCCGAAGAGAAAGTCGTCACGAATATTGACGAATATGGCAACACGTCGGCGGCCTCGATTCCGATCGCGCTATCGGAGTTCGTGCGCGCCGGTAAGTTGCGCGACGGCGACGTAATCGTATTCGTCGCATTCGGCGGCGGACTTTCGTGGGGAGCCGTGGCGTGGAGATGGCAGGCCGCGGCATGAGAATCGGCGTGCTGTTCCCCGGGCAGGGTTCGCAGGCCGTCGGGATGGGCGTTGACGTGGCGGCGCGCAGTTTGCAAGCTCGCGATCTGTTCGAGCGCGCTGCGCGCGTGCTCGGCTACGATTTGCTGGAGCTGCAGCGCGAGGGCCCAGATGAGAAGCTCCGCGAGACACAGTACAGTCAGCCGGCGATTTTCACGACGAACGTCGCGCTCTACGCAGCCGCGGGAAGCGATTTTCATCCCATAGTCAGCGCCGGACATTCGTTCGGAGAGTTTTGCAGTTTGGTCGCTTCGCGATCGCTCGAGTTTGAAGACGCTCTACGCATCGTCGACGAACGCGGAAAGGCGATGCAGGCGGCCGCGGATCGCGCGCGCGGCGGCATGGCCGCCGTGTTGGGTCTCGAGCCTGCACGCGTTCGCGAAATCGTCGAACGATCTCGCGCCGCCACCGGCGGAAGAGTTCAGCTTGCAAACTTCAACTCACCGACGCAGATCGTGATCAGCGGCGATCTCGACGCGGTGACGGCTGCATCGGAGGCGATGCTCGCCGGCGGCGCCAAGCGCGTCGTTCCGCTCAACGTTTCGGGTGCGTGGCACAGCGAGCTCATGGAACCGGCCGTCGAGCGCTTTGCCGCCGCGGTCGAGGCGGGCAGCTTCAGGCTTCCCGAGTTCGACGTCGTCTCGAACGTCGATGCCCAAGTGTATCGCGACCTGGAAACGATCAAACGTAACCTCGTGCGTTCGATCGTCCAAGAAGTGCGCTGGCACGACGCGGCCGAGCGCGTGGTCTCCTATCGCCTGGATCTGGTGGTCGAGTTCGGCGCGTCGGGAGTGCTCGGCCCCTTGATGCGCCGCATGAGCGACGCCCCGAAGGCGATGGTCGTCAGTGACTTCGCAGGAGTAGAGAAGTTGCGCGACGCGATAGGGACCAAGGTATGAGATTCGAGGGCAAGAGCGCGCTCGTTACGGGAGCGAGCCGAGGAATCGGGCGCGCCGTCGCCGTGGAGTTCGCGCGGCGCGGCGCCGACGTCGCGCTCGTCGGCCGTGACACCGCGGCCCTGGAAGAAACCGCCGCGCTGTGTGCGGCGGAACGTCCGGGTGCGTCGGCGCACATCTTTGCCGGCGACGTAACCGATCAAGCGTCGGTCGAGCGCGCGGTATCCGAAACGGTCGAACGCTTCGGACGCGTCGATTTTGCGGTCGCCAATGCCGGCCAGTCGATTGACGCGTTGTTATTGCGTTTAAAAGCAGAGACGATCGATCAGATGCTCAACGTGAATTTGAAATCTGCTTTTTATCTTTGCGGTGCGGTTGCAAAACCGATGATGAAGCAGCGTTCCGGGTCGATCGTGCTCGTTACGAGCATCGTCGGAATCATGGGCAATGCAGGTCAAGCCGCATACGCGGCGTCGAAGGCGGGTCTCATCGGGCTCTGCAAGTCGGTCGCAAAGGAGTTGGGTTCGAGGAATATAAGAGTCAACGCCGTTGCTCCGGGCCTCATCGAGACCGCTATGACCGAAAAAATGCCCGACACCGCAAGGGAGTTCTTGATCAAACAGTCCGCTCTCGGCCGGCCGGGAAGGCCGCAGGACGTAAGCGGGGCAGTCGCCTTCCTTTGCTCCGATGCCGCAGGCTATATAACGGGGCAGACGCTCGTCGTTGACGGCGGCGTACTGATGTAATCCAGATAAGGAGACGTAATGTCAACCACCTTAGATAAAGTCAAGAAGATCATCGTCGAGCAGCTCGGCGTGGACGAATCCGAGGTAACGCCCGAAGCGTCGATTACCGACGATCTCGGCGCGGACTCGCTCGATCAAGTGGAGCTGGTGATGGCTTTCGAGACGGAGTTCAATATCGATATTCCCGACGAAGAAGCCGAGAAGATCAAGACCGTCGGCGATGCCGTCAAACGCATCGACGAAGCGACGGCGGGATCGTCGGCGAACGCGTAATTGTTCGATCAGCTTAGCGAGCGTTTAGGCGCGATCTTTTCGCGCCTGAGCGGACGCGGAAAGCTTAGTGAAGGCGACGTCAACGAGGCGATGCGCGAAGTTCGCATTGCGCTCTTGGAGGCGGACGTTTCGCTTGGCGCTGCCAAGTCGTTCGTCGCGCGCGTCAAGGAAAAGGCGATCGGTGCGAACGTTTTGGAGTCGCTGACGCCCGCGCAGACGATCGTCAAGATCGTCCACGAGGAACTCGTCGATCTCCTCGGCGGCGCTCAGGCTCGCCTGCAGTTCTCCGACGCACCGCCGTCGGTGATCATGCTCGTTGGATTGCAAGGTTCGGGCAAGACGACGCAGGCCGCCAAACTCGCGTTGCGGCTCAAGGAGCAAGGCCGCCGCACGCTGCTCGTTGCCGCCGACGTTTACCGTCCCGCAGCAATCGATCAGTTGATAACGCTCTCGAAGCAGATCGATCTTCCCGTGTACGAACGCGGTACTCAGGATCCGGTCAAGACGGCACGGGAAGCGGTAGCCGAAGCGCGCCGGCTTGGGCTCTCGACCGTCATCGTGGATACGGCGGGCCGGCTGCAGATCGACGATGCGTTGATGGAAGAACTGGAGCGTATCAAAGCCGCAATCGCCCCGAAAGAAATTCTTCTCGTCGCGGACGCGATGACGGGTCAGGAAGCGACCAACGTCGCCAAAGGTTTTCACGATCGGCTAGGCATCACCGGCGTCATTCTTACGAAGATGGACGGCGACACGCGCGGCGGCGCCGCACTGTCGATTCACGCCGTTACCGGCGCGCCGATCAAGTTCGTGGGCGTCGGCGAGAAAGTCGGAGCTCTCGAGCCGTTCTATCCCGATCGGCTGGCTTCGCGAATTCTCGGCATGGGCGACGTGCTCACCCTCATCGAGAAAACGCAGGGGCTGTATTCGACGGAACAAGCGAAGCAGCTCGAGGAGAAGTTTCTCAAGCAAAGTTTTACACTAGACGATTTTCTCGATCAGATGCGCCAGGTGCGCAAGCTCGGATCCATGACCGATATCTTGAAGATGGTTCCGGGCCTCTCGCGCGCGCTTCCCAAAGACTTCGAGATCCCCGAGAAAGAAGTCAAGAAGATCGAGGCGATCATCTGCTCCATGACGCGGCGCGAGCGCCGCAAACCCGATTTGCTCAACGGGTCGCGCCGCAAGCGCATCGCCTTGGGCTCGGGCACACAAGTTTCCGACGTGAACCGTCTCGTCAAACAGTTCGAGCAGTCGCGTCAGTTAATGAAGCAGATCGGCGGCGGCAAGAAGCGGCGCTTTATGCCCAAGCTGCCCGCAGGAATGCTTCAGCAATAACCACCTCGCAGTAGAAAGCACATTATGGTCAAGATCAGGTTGCGCCGTATGGGCGCAAAGAAACAGCCAACGTACCGTTTCGTCGTGGCCGACGCACGCTCGCCGCGCGACGGACGGTTCATTGAAATCCTCGGTCACTACAATCCGCGCACCGAGCCGAGAACGATCGTCGTCGACGAGGGCAAAGCCAAAGAGTGGCTGTTAAAGGGCGCGCAGCCGTCGGTGACGGTTCGCCGGCTCTTCGCTGAAAAGGGTATCATGGACCGCGGTCCGATGCCCACCACCAAGCGCAAGCCCAAGAACGAGAAGGGCGGCTCCTAATGAGCGCGTTCGACGACGAGTTCGGACTTTTCGGCGAAGGCTCCGACGAGCTCGAGCGTCGGCCGACCTTGGGCGCTCGCAAAATCGCTACGAGCGAAACCGTCATTGACGACGTCGAACCGGAAGACGAACAGCCTCGCCGGCAGCCGCGCGGCGACCGGCCTCCGCATCGCGGGCGAGAGCAAGGCACGCGCCGGCAGAAAGACTCCTCGCAAGATCCGTGGGCGGGACATCGCCGCGCGACGGATCTTCTGGGGTTCGTTGCGCGCAAGCTCGTCGCCAAGCCCGATGAAATCGAAGTCGAGCTCTTCATGGACGAAGAGAGCAAACCGGTCATCGAACTGGTGGTCGACCCGGAAGATCTCGGGAAGGTGATCGGACGCAACGGCCGTGTCGCGCACGCGCTGCGAACGATCGTGCGTGCGACCGCCGAAGGGCGCGTCTCGGTCGATATTCTCGACACCGACGAAGCCGCCGATGGCTCCGAGGAGCAACAAGAAGACGAGTAACGAGCTGCCGGTAGGACGTATCGCCGGCGTCTTCGGCATTGCGGGCGAGCTCAAATGCGATCCGAGCAACGCGGGTCGCATCGTCTTTTCTGTGGGGACGGAACTGCGCTGCGATCTCAACGGCGTTTCGCAAGCGGTTCGTCTTCGAAGCGTGCGCGCGCACAAGGGGCGGTTTCTCGTAACGTTCGAAGGCGTGACCGATGCAGACGCGGCGCAACGCTTCGCGGGAGCGATGCTGTACGCACCGCGCGAGCGCATTCCGGCGGACGAAGGCGAGTTTTTCGACGAAGATCTCGTAGGCTGCGCGGTCGTCGGCGTCAACGGCGAAACGTATGGCGACGTCGAGCGCGTCGAACACTATCCTTCGAGCGACATGCTCGTCGTGCGCGGACGGCTCGTGCCGATGGTGGCTGCAATCGTGCGCACGATAGATGCTCAGGCGCAGCGGATCGTCATCGATCCGCCGGCGGGACTGCTCGACTAACTAACTGTTATCGGGGTGGGCGGCGGCGTAGGCCGCAACGGCAGCATCGATCGCGGCTTTGGCGTTGTTGCCTTTACCGACCTGAGTGTCGAGGACGACGCCGAAGCACGTGTAGATCTGAAGCGTGAAGTCGACTTCATGCCCCTTTTTGGGCATGTTTTCGGCGAGAGTACCGCTCGCGATCGTGTTGTTGCGGTTAGAACCGCAAATCGAATCGGCCGCTTTTGCGACGCTCTCCTTGACGCCCGTAATGGACGCGTTGTATTTGCGCGCCATGGCGAAATACAGCTCGTTGGTCGCGCTGCTGAGATCGCTCGCAGAAACCGAGCCGGTCGCTAAAACCGGGGCAACGATCACGCCTCGCGACGGCTTTGCGCCCGCCGGTATCGGGGTTGGCGTCGCCGCGGCGTGATGATGGAATACGGAGTCGACGATGGCACTGATGCCGCCAAGTTTCATTTGCGCGCCGTTGGTGGCCGTCGGCGCGGGCGTCTTGGAAGAGGTCGACGCAATGCTCTGCGTACCGCGATTCGTGTAGGCTTCAATGACGGCGCGCGCTTGAAGCGACTGCGACGCGACGTCGCCGACGCTAAAAACCTGTGCCGTTTGCGAGTAGAGAATGACGCCGCTGTCGACGCTGACCACCTGTTCGACGACCGATGCGGTTTCGCCGATCGGCGTGACGTAACCGCCGATGTAAAAGTCGGCATGCTGCTGCTTCGCGTACGTTTGATAGTCGCTGCGGGCAACTTTCGGGGGAACGGGCAACACGTTGATGCCGCCGGACTGCGTCATCGCCTGCGAAAGAATCTGCGAGATCGCGGCCCCGATCTTGGGGTCGGCACCGGCTTGCGTTTCGAACGGATAGATCAACACGGTCGGCGTTCCCCCGATGGGCTTGGGCGACGACGACGGGGACGCCGAACCTCGCGGCGATGCGGAGCCTCTCGGCGAAGCCGAGGCCGGTGAGAGCTTTGCTGATGAAGTCGGCGACGTAGTCGGTGACACGGTCGGCTGCGGCGAAGGGGCCGCGGCCATTAAGGCGAGCGAGGTAACGACGAGCAACAACGGGACGAACCGGCGCACTAGGGTCCTTTCAACGAGGGAAGCATCGTTCTTCGAACGCTCGCAGTGCGGCGTTCGTTTCTTCCGGGCGCTCGACCATGGCGAGGTGACCGGCGTCGGGCACTATTCGCGCTTCCGCACCCGGTACCCGGTCGCCGAACCATTGCGCGAAATTGGGCGGTGTGAGCACGTCGCGCTCGCCCGTCAACGCCAGCAGGGGAACGTGCAGGTCTACGATGCGCTCGGTAGCATCGAATGCATCGCACGCGCGGAAATCGCGTATCGTTTGTCGTTGTCCGACGCGCAGCATCGTGGCGATGGCCGCATCGATACGGTCCGGATCCGGCCGAGCAAAGAACATCGTCGCCAGCCGGCGCGCCGCTGCTGGGAAATCGGCTTCGAGGCTTTCGAAGATGGCCGGGGCGACGCGCAAGCGTACGCCCGATCCGAGCAACACGATCGCGCGGAGCGCAGGCAGCGCGCGTAGCGCGAGTTCTAACGCAATGGCACCGCCCATCGAGTTGCCGCACACGATGACGTCCCGAAGCGATAGCCGATCGATCTCGCCGGCGACTGCGTCGGCAAACGCAGCGATGGTGCCGGGACCTTCACGACCGTCGGCGTGCCCGGGAAGCGTAAGGGCGATCGAGCCGTTGAAGGCCGCGACTTGTGCGGCGAAGGCGTCGCCGGTACAGCCCGATCCGTGAATGAAGAGATAGCGCATTAACTTGCCTCGCTGATAGCCGGCACGCGATCGACGCCGCGGAGCGCGGACATCGCCGCACTGTATTCGGCTCCATAGAGAAAGATGCAGCCGATGAAATAAAACCAAAGAAGAAGCACGAGCGGCGCGGATAACGCGCCGTAGATGTGCGTAAAATCGACGTGCGTCGTGTATTGCGCGAAGGCGAGCTGAACGACGGGCCACGCGATGGCGACGACCGTCGCTCCGCGTATGGCAAATCCCCAGGAAACGCCGCGATTGGGAAGCCAGCGATAAAGCGCGACGGTCACGATAAACACGAGCGCGATCGAGATGAGATACGCGAGAACGTGCGTGATGCGTGCCGGGTCGCTGACGCCGCTCGCGGCGAAAACAATCGCGATCACGACGGGAAGTCCAATAGCCGCAATGAGCAGCAAGCCGGTTAACGGGAGCATGACGAACGACAGCGCGATGTTATGCACGAGCGGCCGCCCCTTTGGAACGCCGAGCGCGCGATCGAGCGCGAAGGCCATGCCCATAAAAAGATTCTTGCCGGACCATAAGAGTACGATCAGCGCGATGAAGCTCGTAATGCCCCGGCTGTAAATGTACGTGCTGAGATTGGCGGCGACGTAGTCGTGCAGCGCCGGTGCGAGCGTATCGAAAAACGCGAGGGTTCGGTGCTGCGCGTACGGCAAGACGAGCGTCGCGCCGCTGAGCGCGAGAACCGTGAGAGGGAAAAGTGCGAACAACGCGTTGAACGCGAGCGCCTGTGCCAAAAAGGCACAGCCATCGCGGGAAAAACGGATGCCGCCTTCACGCAATGCGGAGATGAATCGCGCCATTCGATGCGGTATATCGCTTAATGGTGCCGGTATTCCCACCGCCCGCCCCGGTCACGATGCTCGTCGACGGGCGCCCTCTGCCTACGTATTTTAGCGCGTACGTTGCCGACGGCCGCGTCTTCGCGCCGCTGGAGCCCGTGCTGCTGCGTTTAGCGGATCGTGCGTGGATCGAGGGTTCGACGCTCGTTATTCAGCGCGACGGTCGCATCGTGCGCGTGCTGTTGCCCGGCGGCGACCGCAGCGAGGCGGCTTACGTTCCCGTGGGGCCGCTGCTTCGCGGCCTCGGTGACGCCATCGCCTACGATGCGAAGCGTCGCCTGCTGGAAGTCTGGACCGTATCTTCCACCGTCACGCTGCCGACGCCGTATGATGCGAGCGCTCCCACCTCGCCCCCACGTGCCGTGTTTACGCCCCAGCCGGTAGCCACGCCGCGACCGGTATGGAGCGGCCCACCGCTCCCCCGCAGAACGCCGCTGCCCCTTCCTCCCGGCGCGTAGCTCCGCCAATGTGGGTAAGAGCCCACCTGGCATGCTCGACCACATCACAATCATTGCATTGGGAGTCGTCGCCGCGGGCGCACTTGCCGGAGTAGGGGCGGAATCGCTCGTCCGCCGCGTTCGCGCGCTCGCATCGCTGCGCTCCATCGCATTCATTTTTTTCCTTATATTGGGTCTGTACGTGGCGGCGCTGATGCTTCAGCGCGGGCACGTTGATCCGAATACGCATCGCGTGTTCGTCGCGATCCTGATCATTTTCGCGACGGTTGTGATCGCTCGCGGCGCGGCATCGGTGGTTTCCCGCAAGAGCGCGGCCGCTGCCAGCGCCATCGGCTCGATCTCGCTCTTTATCAACGTCACGGAAACGCTGGTCGCGATCGTCGGCGGCCTCGTGGTGATGCAGTACCTCGGCATTTCGGTCGCGCCCATCCTTACCGCATTTGGAATCGGCGGTTTGGCGGTAGCGCTCGCGCTGCAGGATACGCTCGCCAACTTCTTTTCAGGCATTCAGATTGCGGCGTCGCGACAAGTCCATGCGGGAGACCTCGTTCGGATCGACGCCGACAACACGGGAACGGTCGTCGATATCAATTGGCGGAACACGGTGCTCCGCGACGCCGACGGCAACCGCATCATCGTGCCGAATCAAAAGCTGGCGCAGGCCATCTTTACTGCGTATCGCCGGCCCCTGCGGGTCCCAATTACGGTCACGCTGGATCGCAGCGCCGACTTCGGTCGCATCTCCGACGCCGCGCGCCAGACCGCGAGCGAGGTCGCGAATCCGCTGCCGAAAGACGAGATCGAGGTTCGGTTCGGCAGGGTCGCCGACCGTTCGGTGGATATGGTGGTCACGGTGCCGGCGCGCGACGCCTCGGATCGCCGGCGGATCGGCAGCGAGTTCGCCACCGCGTTCCTGAAGCGGGTTGCCACGGAAGATCCGAAGGGAGAGAAGATCAAAGCGGTCGCGCCCTAAGTGCACGCCCGGGCAGGCCGGTAGACCGGGCTCTCGAACCCTTCGTGAAGATTTTCTATCCCGTTTTCTTTATCATAACGTTATGCCGGCTAGTCACTCGCCACAGGAGGAGCTCGTCTCCGAGGAGACGCTGCAGGCTGGCCTTTGCCCTCGATTCCATCGCGCCGTCGAGCTCATCGGACGCCGTTGGACGGGCGCCATCATCCGGCTGCTTTTGCCGGGCCCCAAGCGCTTTAACGAGCTCCTTGCGGGCATTCCTGGCATCTCGGATCGGCTGCTCACCGAGCGGCTGCGCGAACTCGAAGCCACACGGATCATCCGTCGCGAAGTCCACTCGGGCGCTCCCATCCGCGTGCTCTATCAGCTGACTGGGCGCGGGCGCGAGCTTCAAGAGGCCCTCGACGCCCTGGCGCGTTGGGCCGAGCGCTGGATCGACGACGTCAGCGAGGATCGCTAGAAACTAGGTCGCGCGCGAGCACGAACTCGATGCCCGAAGCCTCGAGTTGCGGAATCATGTCGCGCACGGCTTCTAAGGTCGTGCTACGCGGATGTCCGATCGCAATCGCGCTGCCGGTCTTGCGGGCGATCGCCGCAGCTTCTTTGAGCTGGGTTTCGGTGTAATCGACTGACGCCTGATTGTCGAGAAACACGTCGCGGCCGGCGGTCGGTATCCCCCGGCTCTCGGCGACGCGTTCGCCAACCGAGGCGGCGTTGGTGCGCGAGTCGATGAAGAAGAGATTGCCGTGTTTGGCGAGGACGCCGATGACGTCGTCCATCACGCGCTGGTCGGCGGATGCCTTGCTGCCTTCGTGATTGTTTACGCCGGCTGCGAGCGGAACTTGCGCGAGATCGTCCTCGACTTGCTGCGTGATTTGCGTGTCCGTCATCTCGGTCGTGACTTTTCCGGGACCGGGATTGAGGCCCGAAAGCGTTTCCATCGGAAGGTGCAGCATAACGCCTTTGCCTGCCGACGCCGCTTCGTTTGCAATCGTCGACGTGTAATGAACGTCGGGCAAAACAGAAACCGTCAGCGGAATCGACAGCGCGATGAATCCGCGCTCCGTGTCGATCCACTGTCCGCAATCGTCGACGATGAGTGCGAGTCGCGGTGCGCCCGGAACCGCCGCCCGAACTGTGGGCGATGCGAGCGGCGAAGGTATTGCGGTAACCGGTGCCGTCGTTGCAGGCGTGCCCGTCGCGGTTTCGACCGGCGCGGCCGTCTCTTGATGCTGCGCCGGCGGTGCCGGCGTTAGAACGGACACCGTCTTTGGGCGATGCGCGCGCCGCGGGCCGAGCAGCCACCAGGCCAACGCGACGGCGACAAGCAAAACGATCGCAAGCGCGATCATATCGCCGCGCTTTTCAGAGTGCACATTCCTCTTTTTGGGCACGCGGGTAGTTTCTGCGCACGCGCGCAACACTCCTGAAGATGAACGACGATTTGGGCGCGGCGCTCGAGGGAGTCCGCGTCGTGGCGGCTGCGACAAATATCCCAGGACCGATGGCGGCGGCACGCTTTGCCGAGCTCGGTGCGTCCGTTTGGAAGGCGGAACCCAAGCGCGGCGACCCGCTCGAGACTGCGGCGCCGCAATGGTACGCGCGGCTCCACGCGCGCGTTGAGGTCGAACGCTTAGATCTTTCGTTGCCTGGCGATCGTGACGCGCTGCACGGGCAAATCGCGAGCGCCGACGTGCTGCTCACGGCAATGCGTACGCGCGCACTGGAGCGCGCGGGCATCGCGCACGAAATGCTTCGCGAGCGCTATCCGCGCCTGGTGCAAGTCGCCGTCGTCGGTGAATCGGCGCCGCACCAAGATCGCGCCGGACACGACTTGACGTATCAGGCGCGCGCGGGACTGCTCTCGCCGCCGTCGATGCCGCGTACGCTCGTCGGCGATCTCGCGGCCGCCGAACAAATCGTTTCGGCGACGCTGGCGGCGTTGCTGGCTCGGGCCCGCGACGGGCGCGGGCGCTACTTTGAGATCGGCATCGTCGACGCCGCCCACGATTTCGCCGCACCTTTTCGCTATGGACTCACCACGCCGGATGGCGCGCTCGGCGGAGACCTCGCCACCTATCGCATGTATCGCGCAAGCGAGGGTTGGGTCGCGGTAGCAGCGCTGGAATCGCACTTTATCGAGGGATTGCGCGACATTTTGAAAATCGAGACGCTCGACGAAGCTTCGATCGCCGCTGCGATCGCGCAGCGGCCTGCAAGAGACTGGGAGCGACTGGCACAGGCGCGCGACGTGCCGCTGGCCGAAGTCAACGAATAGAAAGGGATTGTAAGCGTGAATCTATCCGGTAAAGCGTTTCTCGTCACCGGCGGAAGTTCGGGACTTGGTGAAGCCTGCGTACGCGAATTTTCCAGGGCCGGCGCGAACGTCGTGATTTGCGACGTCAACGAGCGCGGGGAGGCGTTGGCGAAGGAGTGCGGCAGTTCCGTGCGATTCGCGCGCACCGACGTGACCGACGAAGCTCAGGTCAAAGCCGCGATCGCGCTGGCGCTAAGTGAGTTCGGCGGCGTCCACGGGGCGATCAACTGCGCCGGCATCGCTACGGCCGAACGCGCGGTAGGCCGTGACGGGCCGCAGCCGCTCGATCACTTTATCAAAGTCGTCATGGTGAACTTGGCCGGCACGTTCAACGTCGTGCGGCTGGTCGCCGCAGAAATGATGAAACGTCCCGTGGAACCGGGTGAGGATCGCGGCGTCATCGTGTGCACGGCGTCCGTGGCCGCTTTCGACGGGCAGATCGGGCAGGTTGCATACGCAGCGTCGAAAGGCGGCGTCGTCGGTTTGACGCTTCCGCTCGCTCGCGAGTTCGCGCAGCAGCAGATTCGCGTCGTCAGCATCGCTCCGGGAATTTTCGACACGCCGATGCTGGCGGGCTTACCCGAGGCCGCGCGCGAGTCGCTGGGCAAGCAAAATCCGTTTCCGTCGCGATTGGGGAAGCCGGCGGAATATGCGGCGCTCGCGCGGCACATCGCCGAGAACCAGATGCTCAACGGCGAAGTCATCCGCCTCGACGGGGCGCTTCGTATGGCCCCCAAGTAACGTTGAGCATTTTCTGAGGAAATGCTAAGAAAACGAGCCAGGAAGCGACGCGCCGCGGTGCTTAAGAAGACGGCGTGAGAACGCTTTTTGGCTTGGCTCTTGCTCTGCTGGTCTGGTTGGCCGTGACGCCGCCGTCACATGCCGCGGCTCCGGCCGCTCCACGCGTGACGGCGACGCCGATCGCGTTACCGTCGCCGGAGCGGTTGCTCTTTCTCATCCGGCGTCAATTCCGCTCGCATCGACCGCCGCCGCCGTACGTAACCTACACGCTCGTCCGGAAGCAGACACTCGACGACGGCTATCCCGACGTCGTGAATAGCTATACGTACCACATCTGGTGTCGTACGACCGATCGCGCCGCGCTCGGGCGCCGCGTCTATCGCGGTTCGGCACGCGGAGACCTTGAGTTTCTGCGCCCGTCGTTTAACGAGCCGTGGGACCCGGGTCCGCCGACGGCCGACTTGTTCGAACCCGCCCCCGCGCATCCGCATACCAGTCCGCGCGAATACGTTCCGACTCCGGAGCCCACCGGTTCGCTCCCGCCGACGATTGCGAGCGTCACGGCGCTGGGTGAGTTCGACTATAAGGTCGTCAAGGTCGCGACCGAAGGACATCTGATTCACGTGAGCTTGCAGGCGCGTCGCGATCCGGATCGCAATCGTCTGCGCGAACTGTACGTCGACGCAAAGACGCTCGAACTGCAGGAAGTCGTCGCGACCGACAAACTCTTTGACGACGGGCACGTCTACCCGATGGTTTTTTCGGTAACGCTCGGCTGGATGAACAACATGCCGATCGTTACGCACATTCATGGCACGCCGACGTTAGAGCAGGACGCGGAATATCTGGGGCGAGACGCGACCGTCGATTACGATTTCAACGACATCGTGTTTCCGTCATCGCCGCCGCCCGATTGGTACTTCGAGCCGCGTACGTACGCTCAGCACGTCAGCGACGCTCCGCCCTAGCGGCGCTAGCTACATTTTGGAAATCAGTGGTGCGTTCGGTTTGACCAGCGCAGGATACGTGACTTTGAGTTTCTTGAGCTTAGGCAGATCGTTGATGACGATGTATTCGTTGTCGGGATTGTGGACTGCGAAGTCCTGATGGTAGCCTTCGGCAACATAAAAGCCGCGTAACGGGTCGAGTTTCGTCACGACCGGAGCATCGTACGCGTGCTTGCGTCCCAGCGCGGCGATGTATGCGGCGGCTTCGGTCTGCTGCGCCGGCGTGGCATAAAAGATTTCGGAACGGTACTGGGTGCCTTCGTCGGGTCCTTGACGGTTGAGCTCCGTCGGATCGTGCACGAGGAAGAACACGTCGAGCAGTTGCTTGAACGAGATCCGCGCCGGGTCGTAGGTGACCTCCACGGACTCGGCGTGGCCGGTCATGCCGGTGCTTACGATCTCGTAATGCGCCGTGGCGGCGTTGCCGCCCGAGTAGCCCGCAACCGCCGACGTCACGCCCCTCAGCGACTCGAAGACGGCCTGCATCCCCCAGAAGCACCCGCCCGCGAAGACGACGTGTTCGGTCCCGGCAGCGCGGGCCGGGAAGGCCGAGAGTCCCAGTAAGCAGGCAAGAAGAAGGGCGATTGACGATTTCATATCTCAACAACGACCGGAGGGCACCCCACGGATGAGATGCGTTCTTCTCTGCCTCCTCGCCGCAAGCATTGCCGGCGCTCCCGCCGCGGCGCGCACGCTGCAATCCTCAGACATTCGCAGGATCGCCGATGTCGAGCAGCCCGCGATGTCGCCCGACGGAACGCGCGTCTCGTTTATCGTAGTTCGTTCGGATTTCGCTCGGAACGCGTACGTGCGCGAGCTTCACGTCGTGAAGACGGCAACGGGCCGAGACGTAATCTTGCTGCGCGACGCCGACGTCACGCTGCCCCGGTGGTCCCCGGATGGAGATCGCCTCGCGTACCTCGACCGCAGCGGCAGTGCGATGGCGTTGATGGAAGCCTTGCCCGAGCGTAAGGTATTAGCGCGCGCCGCAAACGACGTCAACGATTTTGCTTGGCGGCCCGATGGCCGCGCGATCGCGTTTTCCGCATACGATGCGCCCTCGGCGCGCGACTACTTCGAGCCCGGCGACACCGACTACACCCTTGCGGCACTCGTGCCGCCGGTGCATTTGTGGATCCTGCAAAACGGTTCCGTGCGCCGCCTTACGCACGGAAGCTGGACGGTCGCGGCGACCGATTCGGGCGGAATCTTCACATCGGAGTTCGCGTGGTCGCACGACGGACGCCGCATTGTGTTCGCGCGACTACCGAACACCTACAGCGGTGACAGCGAGCGATCTACGCTATATTCGATCGACGTCGTCTCACGCGCACTGACGAAACTCACCGCGCGCGAGTCGCTGGAGCTGGCTCCGCAGTTCTCGCCCGACGGCAGCCGTCTCGCGTACTGGTATCCGCGCGACGGGAACTTTTTAGCGCTCAACACCGTGCGGTTGCGGCAGGGCGATTTGGACGTGGACGTCACGCGCGGATTCGATCGTGACATCGGGGGAACGATCTGGATGCCCGACGGGCGTTCGCTGCTCGCGTGCGGCAACGATACGACGCACTCGCGCTTGTATCGCATTCCGCTCGGCGGCGCGCCTGTTGCGCTCGATCTGGGCGGAATCGAGATGACGTGCGACGCGTATCAGAGCAGCACGTTCGACGCCGGGATAGCGGCAAGCGTTTCGCGAGCCGGTGCGGTGGCGTTCGTCGGTACGACCGCCCGCAGCTTGCGCGAGTTGTATTACCTGCCGCGGCTCGGCGCCCGGCCGCACCGGCTCACGCAGTACAATGCGTTCTTCGAACAGCTCACGCTAGGGCGGATCGCGCCGATCGCGTGGGACGGTCCCAACGGATACCGCGAGTACGGCGTGGTGCATTATCCGCCCAACGCCGTGCCCGGGCGCAAGTATCCCGTCGTCATCGACATTCACGGCGGTCCGGGCCTCGCCGAAATCCAAAGCGCCGCCGGGAAATCGTACGGCGGCGATTGGCCCATCGAGCAGCTCATCGCGGCGCGCGGTTACGTCGTGTTCGCTCCCAACTACCGCGGCAGCGATAACGCCGGTAACGCGTTTTTGCTCGGGGTCGCGGGTGACTCGGTCCGCGGTCCGTCGGCGGACATTCTCGCCGGGTTAACCGCGGTGAATACGTTGCCCGAAGCCGACGCTACGCGCGTTGCCGTTAGCGGATTGTCGTACGGCGGACTTCTCACGTCGTGGCTGATCGGACAAGATCGCCGCTGGAAAGCGGCAGTTTCCGGCGCCGCCGTCAACGTCGAAGCGCAGTCGTACGACCTCTCCGTCTCAAACGTTCAAGACCGCTACTATCAAAACGGCGTTTCGCCCTACGTCGGCGATGGGATGAAGCAATACGTCGAGGTTTCGCCGCTGACGTACGCACAAAACGTGACGACGCCGACGCTGATTTGGGGAACGACGCACGATCCGGTCGTTCCGGTCACCATGTCGTACGCGTTTTATCACGCGTTGCACGACAATCACGTTCCGGTGAAGTTCGTCGTTTTCGACGCGCCGACGCACGGACCGGACGCGCCGCGGAACACCGAGGAGCTCACGGACCTGTGGCTGGGCTGGCTCGACCAGCACCTGCGCTAACGAAAGGTAGATCCAGGTTACGTAACGTCAGTTGCCGCGCGAGCTTCCGCGAAGCCCGATCAATCCGATCAACCCCAGCAAGCCCAGAAGGCCCCAGGATCCGCCGCCCCCGCCGCTCGACGTGCTGGTGCTCGTCGACGTTTCGGCCCCCGGTGTCGGAGTTTCGGTGGCCAGTGGATTGGTGGACTCCATCGGGTTGGTGGATTCCAGCGGGTTCGTCGTCGCGGCGCCGCCCATCGAATTGTCGGTGGCAGTCGCCATAGGATTGGCGCTCGGCGACGTACTTGATATCGGCGCCATCGTCGCGGCCTGCGCTCCCACCCGCTGCGGAAAGGACGGCAGAAGAACGGCAAGGGAGACGGCAAAAGCGGCGACGGTGGTGTAAGGAACGAGCAACGCAAGGCGCTTCATGCGCGCTTTCTTCCCTGAGGAGGGGCGAACTAATCGCAGCGCCTGCTTCCTTGAAGGAAAGCCCGCTTTATTTCCGGCAAAAAAGCGCGTGCCGAGGCCTTCAAAAGTTGTCGCCGGCGTGACGCTCCTCTATGCGGTGCTCTTTTCCGTTCTCGGAGCAGATCGGTACGCTACCTATCACGCGGGCGCAGATTTAGGTCTGTTCGCGCAGACGATCGCTACCGCGTTTCACGGCTTTCACAATACGTTCGAAGCCGGAAGCCACTTCGCGTACCATTTTTCACCGATTCTGTATCTGTGCGCTCCGCCGTTATGGGCGGCGCACTCGGATGTCGTGCTCGCGATCGTGCAGGCGGTTGCGACATCGCTCGTCGCACCCGCGCTCTATCTCATCGCTCGCCGTCGCACGAGCGATCGGAACGCCGCGGGGTTAGCGTGCATAGCGTTGCTGTATCCGCCGCTTCAAGGCGTCACGTTTACGGATTTTCACGAGGTCGCGTTCGCGCCTGCGGCGATAGCGTGGCTGCTCTGGGCGCTCGATTCGCGGCGCTTTGTTTTGGCCTACGTTCTGCTCGCCCTCGCGTTGTCGATCAAGGAAGATCAGGCGCCGGCAATGGCATTCTTGGGAATTGCGGCGATCGCGTATTTCGCGATTCGGCGCGAACGAGCCGGCGTCGTTTTCGGCAGCGTCGCGATCGTGGGATCCGTGGCGTGCTTCGCGGGATACTTTCTTCTGGTGCGCCCGCTGGCCGGCGCACCGGCGCTATGGATGCCGAAGCATTTTTACGCATGGAGCGGCTACGCGCAAGCGTTACCGCTCGACCGGCAGATCGTCGGGCGTCTCACCTATCTGCTCGAAGCGTTTTTGCCGTTGGCGTTTATCCCGTTCCGCTCCCGCGTGATGATATTGTCGCTGCCGGGTTTTCTCGAAGTGCTCGCGTCGCGCGAACCGCTAACCTATACGATGGGTCAGCATTACGCGGCCGTCTGGGTGCCTTACGTCTTGGTCGCGTTCGCGCTAGCGGGTGCGCGCATACTGTCGCGTGCCGATCGGAAGAGCATCGCCTGGGTGAGGACGAGTGCGGCGCTGTGCGTTATCGTGTTGGTCTTTTTCAGCCCGCTGCACCTGGGTCACTTTTTGCGAATGCCGCAGCCGCAAGATGCCGCAACGAACGCGTTAATCGGGCGCATTCCGCCGGATGCGGCGATCGGGACGTACGACGAAATCTACGCGCATCTCGGCTTTTTCCCGAAGGCGCAAGTCGGTCTGGCCGGCGCGCCGGAGTACGTACTCGTGGACGGCCGCTACGCGTCGGCTGCGTGGAACGCAAATAGCTTACCCGTACTGCGGCGCGACGTTCGAGCCGGATTCTACGTGCCGGTCGCCAGCGACGACGGCATTATTCTCTACCGGCGGAAACCGCCGGCGTAAATGCGTCGTACGCGAGCTTCGCGGTCACGAGATCTTCCACGGCCAGGCCCATCGATTTGAAAACCGTCGTCGCATCTTGCGGCGGCATCGGTACGGCGCCGGCGAAGAGCTGGCCGGCTTCGGCATAAATCGCTGCGTGCGACGCAATGACGTCGCCGGATTCCTTGAGCGCGGCTTCGCGCGAATCGACGACGATCGTGTGAGTCATCACCGCGTCGTCGAGCTCGCGCCAGTTCGGCCGATTTGCGCCGACGGAGTTCACGTGCGCTCCGCGCTTCAGCCAGGCACCGTGGAGCACCGGCTCGCTTGCACTCGTCGCTACGACGACGACGTCGGCGCCCGTAACGGCATCTTCGGCACTGGTAGCGACCGCACCGTGTTCCTTTGCAAAGCGTTGCGCGTGCTCTGGGTCGCGACTCCAAACGCGAATCTCGTCAAAGCGCGCGACGTGACCGAGCGCTTCGACGTGTGAATGCGCTTGCACGCCGCTGCCGAGTACGGCCAATACGCGAGCGTTTTGCGGCATCAGGCGCTTGGTAACCGCAGCCGAAACGGCGGCCGTGCGCATCTCAGTGATGAGCCGCGCATCCATTGCCATCAAGGGTCGCCCCGTGCGCGCGTCGAGCAGGATGATCGAGCCGTTGTGCGTGGGATGTTCCGTGCCTTCGTTGGCCGGATAGAAGCTAACGATTTTCGCACCCATGACGTCAGCCGTGGCCGCCGGCATAACGCCGAGAAATCGCGCGTTCTCCTCGATGGTCAAAACGCTGCGGACGGGCTGGACGACCTCGCCGGTGGAGAACGCGGCCAGGGCGCCTT
>DASRSM010000131.1:0-7477 GCA_035656415.1 Vulcanimicrobiaceae bacterium
CGTTTCGATCAGCACTTCCATCCCTTTTTTCATGATTTCGTAGCTCATCGAGGGGCTGGATTCCGGACCCGCGGCGATCGCCTGCGCGGGAAGGTACGGACAGTGCACGAGTCCCACGATCACGGGGGTCGCCGAGCTTTCGGTCAGACCGAGCAGTTCATAGAGCATCTGATTCCCCAAGAACGTGCCGGCCGAATTGGACGTGTAACCGGGCACGCCGTTGGCGTGCCACGCCTCGACGATGCGTTCGAACGGCAGGTTCGAAAGACGCGCGTCGGCGCCGCCGCGCGTGATGACGTCGCCTTTACGCATGACGCCCACGTTGTCGGGGTGCTCGAAGTCGAGGATATTGACCGCTACGCGCTCGAGCGCCATTGCTGTGCGCCCGCCGAAAAGTCCCATCGCGATGACGATATCGGGATCTTCCTCGAGCAGCGTCTGCTCCAAGCGCTCGCGCAACGTGCGCGTTTCGGCGGGTAATATACCGATGGAAAGAGGGCGGCCGGAAATCAGCCGCCCCTCCAAACTGCGGGCAACCATTTCGCTCGGATTGATCTTCTCACCGCCGGACGGCTCGAAACCGGTGATAAGGACGCGTTTGGGCACCTTCGCTTAGGTTGGCGCCGTTATCCGCGATATCCCTCCATCTTGAGCAGTCGTGCCTTCATGTCGAGTCCGTAGAAATAGTTGTGCAAGCCGCCCGACGAGTCCACGACGCGGTGACACGGAAAGAGCAGCGGCAGCGGATTGCGCGCCATCACCTGGCCGACTGCCCGCGCCGCTCGGGGCTTACCGATTTGCGTCGCGACCCAGCCGTACGATCGCACCTCGCCCGGCGGGATAGAAGCCGCGGCACGCAGGGCCGCTTGTTCGAACGCCGTGAGGTCGCTGATGTCGACGACCTGATCGTCGACCTTCCACGTCGCGAAGAACCGATCGAGCGTGGGCTGCAGCCACGCCGGCGCTTCCCCGACAGTGACCGGACGGCGCAACCGCGCTTCGATGCGCACGCGCACGTCCTCTAACGGTTCGCCGGTGTCGAACCCGATGTACGCTATACGGTTCTCTCTGAAGCCGACGTAGAGGCCGCCGATGGGCGTCGTTACCGACGAGAGGACGACCGGAGCTCGCTGGAGCTTAAGGGTCGCGATATGTTCGACGACGCGCTTCGTGAGATCGCACGAGGGTTCGGGTTGCGGGAGGCACGACAGGCAGAACGCGACGCCTTCGTACTGTTCGAAGAGCTCTTGACACGGTGGACACGCTCGCAGGTGGCCGCTTACGGCTTCTTTGAGCGATTTCGTGCACTCGCCCCGAATGTCGTCCCATAACGACTCGACTTCACGACAGCGCATGCACAGAATCTCCTTCAGGGGTGAATCGTCCGATTTGCGGACCCAGAATGCGCCGCAGAATGCGCACGGCGCGATGCACGTGAGATTTCACCGTGCCGATCGGCTGGTTAAGAATCTCCGCGATTTCGGGATGAGAGCGCCCCTCGATGAAGCGCAGGGTCGCGGCCGCGCGAAGGTGCACCGGGAGTTGTAGCAGAGCGCGTTCGACGAGAGCCACGTCGGCGTTTTGTTCGACGATGGTCTCGGGCTGCGGCGGCCCTTCGTTCGATTCCCGTAACAGCGCGTCCGGATCGGCGAGCGCGTCGAGCGCGACGTTGGACGGACGTTTGCTCCGGAGCCGGTTGCGCGTAACGTTGAGCGTGATCGTATAAAGCCACGGCTGAAGCCGTAACTCGGCGCGTTGCTCGGGCGACATCTTTCCAAGCGCGCGGTAGGCGCGCACGAAGGCGTCTTGGACGATCTCCTCGGCGTCTTCGCGATTTCCGGTCATGCGCAGGGCGAATCCGTACAGCCGTCGCTGATAATCGTCGACGATCCGCTCGAAGTTCTCGATGCCGGGAGCCGGCTGCGGCCGGCGAGCTGCAACCCTCCCGGAGGGAACCGCAGATGACACGTACACTCCCTGTTGGAGCGGTGCGAGCGCACTCATTAGTCGCTTCGACCACCACTACCCGGTTGATGGTTTCAGTTTCTCCGGCAGTCTGCCTTTGAAAACGAGCAAGGGGGACCTCCCGCGCTTTTTCCGCGCAGGGGGAACTCCTCGGGCCTCCTAATGCCCCACCATGGACCTCCTATTCCGGACGCTCCGGATCGACGTGAGAAACAGCCGCTCTATCGCGTGATAAAGCGGTTTTTTTGTTGTTTCAAGAGGAGACAGTATGCAGCAAACCATCGAACCAACGGAAATCGCGCTCGACGCGTACACGATGTGCAGCTTCTTGCCGAATCTCGATTCGGTGCGCGCGATTCCCTTGGTATTGATCGGTTACCGCCAAGGTGAAGACCCTTGGTTCGTCTGGCTAGTACCGAAAGAAGGCATCGATCCGGCCGGCTTAACGGACGATCCGTACTACGCGAAAGTGCTGCGCGATCCGCACGCGTACTTTACCAAGAAACTCAGTAAATACGTCGACGAGACCGGTTGCGTGAAGCGCGGAATCGAGATGCTCGTCGATTGCCATCAGAATCATCTCGCGTTCACGGCGCTTACCGAACTGCGGGAGATGCCGTTCCGTCACCCGCTCCAGGTTGAGCTGGTAGGGGCGTTTTAAGCGGCGCGCGTTCGCGCGCCCGAATGTAACGGCGGTACGTGATTTGCACGGGCAGCGTTTGCGGGGGGTCGCCGAGCTTCGCGTGAATCGTTAAGGTCGCGTCCAACGCCAACAGCAATGCGTCGTCGAGCGCGTAATAGGCCGTACCGTCCATGCGCATCCGGCCCGACATGGTCCCGTGCCCTCCGGGGAGGGTACCGCTCATCGGGCCCTCTGCTTGGAATCGCACTGCGACGGCGGGCCGTCCGGCGATCTCACCGCCGACGCCCGGACGCAAATATCCGCGCAGGACCGCATCGCCGCCCAGCGGGGAGGTTGCGTTGAAGGGAACTTGCGCGTGCAGGTGGAGGAGATCGCGCATCGTCGTGCCGTCGAGCTGTACCGCGAACGGCTGATTGAGGATCGTCAAAAAGTCGGGATCCTCATCCCAGCGGTCTTCGAACGTTCCGCCCGGGAGCAGCTCTTGGATGAACCGCGCGGTCGCGTCGTGCTTCCCGCCGGCGTCGCTGCGCACGTACTGTGCCTGCGCTTCGAATCGTGCCAGCTTGCCCTGTTTGTGAACCGTGAGCGTTTCCGCGCCGTCATACGTGACGCGCGCCGTCTTTGCCGACGTCCCGACTCGATAGACGTCTTGACCGCGCACGTCGTACGGCTGGTCCGCCGATGCGACGGCCGACATCGCGAAGATTGCAGCCACGAACGCGAGGCTCACCGGTGCGCGTGAAATTTCCGGAACTCCGTTTCTGGCGAAGGGCTGCTAGCAGTATACCCGATCTATCGTAGCACGTTCGTAGCATCGCGGTACGCGACGACCGTAAGAGCCGCAATCGGCGGCGTGACCAGGGTATTGATGGGAATGTTGCCCCAGAAAAGTGCCTGCGGGACGGCGAAATGCGCCAACGTAACGTACAGCGCCTCTTCGGCAACGAAGGCCAGCAGCCACATCGAGAAGATCGCCAGCGCCCGAATGAAGATCGTGACGTTCCACGTCGTCACGACACTGCGGATAAGGGAGCGCGGGATGACCGTCCAGACGGTGACGTCGTCGTCCACGACGGCTCCGGCATCCGAGAATACGGCAAGCACCGAGAAGATAAAGGCGGCGATTCCTGCGATCATCTCGAGCGGATTCGCGGACGTGCTATACGTCATCGCTGCCGCGAAAACGTCGCTGAGCAAGAAGTCGATCACGATGACGGCCCAGGCGCGTTCGAGAAATCGTTCCCACACGAGGTTTTCCGCGACCGGCGTTTCGGCTGCGTCGGCGGAAACGAAGGCATAGACCAGCGTAACGAGCAGCGGTGCCGCGATCAAGGACCCGAGTTCGTCCGCATGCGGCACGCGCCAGACCAGAGCCAATGCAACCTGCACGGCAAACGCCGCAAGCGTCCCCGTCAAATAGAGCTGCCAACGACGAAACGTCAGCCGCGCCGCGAGGCCGACGAGTTCGCTAAAAGGACGGTAGGGTTTAACGCCGCACTCCGGCGCGCTGCTTGAGGAAGAAGCGTACGTCTGCGATTCCTTCGCAGACCACGACCGCTTCGGGATCGACGAAGCTTCGGCCGTTGATGTCGACGATGAAATCGCCTTTGGCCAGCCCGGCGAGCGTCCGGTGAACGCTGCGGAGAAACTTGTCGTACGGTGCTCGGGATCCGATCGCTTCTCTAACGGCTAATGCCAGCAGCTCGCGAACGCGTAACGGTGTTGCGAGCGCAAAGGCCGCCGATCCGTCGACGGCGACGGCGTGGAGATCCAACGGAACCCGAACGCGAATCACGACGGAACATTTTCTGCTGCATCGAGGAGCTGCCTGCCTGTGAGGATAACCGTATCCAGGTAATGTCCCACTTTGGGAATGTGCCGGCCGACGTACTGGTCGGCACCGTAGAGAAGCTCGTCTCGAAAATGGATGAGGCGGATCTTGCCGCCGCTTTCTCGCACGACCTCTCGACGATGCCGCCGGAAGCCGGCGCCGCATTCGTCGAAGCGATGTTCGACGCGTTTCGCGATCGCGGCGAGTCGTCCGAGGACGCTGTAGAAGGAGCGGGCACGACCATCGCAAGCATTCAAGCTCGTGAAGACGCAGCGTTGAAAGCCTTTGTCGACTACGCGCGCGGCAACGCCGGTCTGTTACGACAGGCGACGACGATCTTCGTCGAGCAGCATCCGGATTTCGCCGATGCGCTGCCGGCCGTCTTACGAAGCGCTATTGCCGAACGGTTGACGCAGGTCACGTGAACGACACCCCGCGGCGTCGCCGTTCATCAGAAGAAGATTCCGGCGGCGGCGGCGGAGGCGGACTTCCGCTCCTCCCACTGATCCTGGTCGTCATCTTCGCCGGTTTGCTGCTCGGCGGAGTGCTTGCACGCTTTTTCGGCGCCGGATCCTCGAACGCTAAAGCCACGCCACCGCAAACCACGTTTACTACCGCACCCGAACGACCTACCGCACCGCTCGCGATGGTGACGCACACGCCCGCACCGGTTCCTACGCCGAGTGAAGGCGCCCGCGCATCGGCGAAGCCGTCGCCGAAGCCGTCGGCCGCCGCGTCGGAATCTCCGTCAGCCTCTCCGTCGCCGTCGCCGAAACCCAAAGCGAAACCGAGTCCCGAGCCGGCGGCAACGCCGCACGTCGTTTACGTTACGCCCGCGCCGCACCGGTCGGCCTCGGCGTCGACGGTATTCACGCCCTCTGCAACGGCGCCGGCCGTCGCTTCCGCGACGACGCCCGCGCCGAACTACGTAACGGGTGGACCCGATCAAGCGGCTTCGATCGTTCGTTCGTATCTCGGCGCGTTAGCGCGCGGCGATCGCGCGACGGCAACGACGTATCTCGCGCACGGACTCCCGAGCGAAAGCTTCGTGGACGCCAACTCGCACATCGTTTCGGTACACCCCGAATCTTCGGCTAGCCCGTACAAGGTGAGCGCCGACGTCCAAACCTCAAGCGGCGAGTATTACATTACGTTCACGCTACAGCAAGGCACCGGCGGTCTACAGATTACGGACCACTACGCAATAAAGCCCCAATAATCCAAATCCAACGAGAAGCTGAAGTCTAACTTCGCGAGAGTTGCCTGCTGTTCGAGGGCGTCTTCGCGAGGAGCGGAGCCATGGATGGTCTCGCACGATGCGAAAAAGCGCGCGTCCCTCGAACAGCAGGTAACTCGAAGCGGAAGCTAGACTTCAGCGCCGAGTCCCGTAACCGCACGCACCTGTAACTGGCCGTACATCTCTTCGGCTTCGCGATCCCGTGCAACCAACGAGCCGACGAACGCGCAGATGAAGCCGATCGGAATCGACACGATTCCGGGATTTTCTATCGGGAAGATGGCGTGGGATCCCATGCCGACCGGGCTGATTGCAATGAGTCCAATCGACGACACGAGGCCTCCGACCATGCCCGCGATGGCTCCGCCGCCGGAGAATCGTTTCCACCAAAGCGAGAGCAGAATCACCGGAACGTTGGCGCTGGCCGCCACGGCAAAAATGAGTCCGACGAGAAAACCGACGTTGTATCCGCGCAGCGCGATCGACAATAAGGCCGAAAGGACGCCCACTACGACGGCCGTCGCACGCGCGACGTAGAGATTTTCGGTTTCGTCGCCGCGGCCGGATCGAACGAGATTGAACCATATGTCGTGAGCGAAAGCCGAAGATGCTGCGATCGTGAGACCCGCCACGACCGCGAGAATCGTTGCAAACGCTACCGCCGAAACGAACGCTGCGAGCATCGAACCGCCGAGGTTCGCCGCCAACAGCGGAACGGCCAAGTTGCTGTCCTGTTTCGGCACGATGTAGTTATGCGCGAGCAGATCCGCGTTGAGTCCTTGCGCTTCCTGGGGGTGATGCGCGATATACAAAATCGCTTGACCCGCGTAGAGCCGCGTTCCGATTTGCTGCTCGCCGACGATGGCGGCAGCGCCCAGGCCCATAAACGAGATCAGTACGTAAAAGATGCCGATCAGCACCATCGCCCAAGCGACCGATCTGCGCGCCGCATTCGCCGACGGCACGGTAAAGAAACGGATCAGCACGTGCGGAAGTCCGGCGGTTCCGAGCGCTTGCGACAACGAGAACGACAGCAGATTCCAAGCGCCGGCCGATCCGACGAACAGTAAACCGGGCTGCAAAAGGTTGACGCTGGCGCTTCCGGACTTTTGCACGGCGGTAACGGCCTGCAGCATCGCTCCGATCGAAAAGTTGAAATGCACCAGCACGAGGGCCGAAAGAACTACGGAGCTGATCAGGAGCAGTCCGGCTTTAATGACTTGCACCCACGTCGTGGCCAGCATGCCGCCGAAGAACACGTACGTAAGCATCAGCGCCGCCACGACGAGGATCGCTACGACGTCGCTGAACTGCGGCAGAAGCAAGTGCACTACCGCACCGCCGCCGACCATCTGGGCGATCATGTAAAAGACGCTGATGGCAAGCGTGGAGACCGCGGCCACCGCGCGAACGTTTCGACCGCGCAAGCGAAACGAAATCAAATCCGCCATCGTGTACTTGCCGATGTTGCGCAACTGCTCGGCGACCAGTAACAGCACGACCAGGAAACCGACGAACGCCCCCGCGGCGTACATAAAGCCGTCGAAGCCGTAAAACGCAACCAGTCCGGTTATGCCCAGGAATGACGCAGCCGACATGTAGTCGCCGGCGATCGCCCAGCCGTTCTGCAATCCGCCGATGCGCCGGTGGGCGGTGTAAAACCCGCGGCTCGTGGTGCTCTGCCCTGCGGCAAGGTACGTAATGACCAGCGTGATGCCGACGAAGATGCCGAACATCACGAGCGTTTCTTGCGTGCGCATCAGCCGCGAATCTCCTCGCTCTCGTGCTTACGGCAGCGCGT
>DASRSM010000132.1:0-15392 GCA_035656415.1 Vulcanimicrobiaceae bacterium
CGGCGATCCGAACACCGAAAAGACGCGCGTGACGACTTTTCTCAAAAGCCAACCGCTCTTATTCGAACCCGACATCGCACTTGAGTTCTGGCTGCTGGGAGCCCAGGAGCGATTGAAGATCGATCTGCTCCACTCCTAAGGTGGACCGGTAACTAAAAAAACAGGTCCGTTTATTTTGCAATGAACGGACCTGTACAGGTTGCGGGGGATGGATTTGAACCATCGACCTTCGGGTTATGAGCCCGACGAGCTACCGGACTGCTCCACCCCGCGATAGGCAGAACCCTAATACTACGGTCTAGGTTACGCCCCTGCAAGGCCTAAGCTCGCAGGGGCCGCGAAGAGCGGCCTATGCCCCTGGCGGACGCGATCCCGAAGGTCCACCTGCACTGTCACCTCGAGGGCACGCTGCGGGCCGCGACCTTTGTCGAACTGGCCGCGCGTCGTGGGGTGCCTCTCCGCTATCGCCCTGGGAGCAGCGACGGCCCGTTTCGGGATGAGCCGGCGGCGGCCGTCGATCCGAACGATCCCTACCTCTTTAGGGACTTCGGGGAGTTCTTACTCGCTTTCGCCGCGGCAAGCCGTTCGCTCGCCGAGCCGGACGATTACGCGCGGCTGGCCCGAGAGTTCGTCGAAACGGCGATCGCGGAAGGCGTGATTTACGGCGAGCTCTTCATCTCGCCGTCGGTCTGGACGTTTTTTCATACATCGCTCGACGTGCGCGCATGCGTTGAGGGGATCGTCGCGGAGCTGCGCGCCGCACGCCCGCAGGCGACGTTTAAACTCATCGTCGACTTGACACGAAACTTCGGCACGGACCGTGCCATGCAAACCGCAGTGATCGCAACGCAGCTCACCGACCTCGACGTCGTCGGCGTCGGGCTGGGCGGCGACGAGTCGCGCTTTCCACCGGAACTCTACGAAGCGCCATTTGCCTGCGCGCGCGCCCACGGCTTGCACTGCGTCGCGCACGCGGGTGAAGCGGCCGGTGCCGAGAGCGTTCGCGCTGCGCTCGATCACCTGCGAGCGGAGCGCATCGGACACGGCATCGCGGCGTTGCACGACGAGCGTTTGGTGCAGCGTCTTGCCGAAGACCGGATTGCGCTCGAGATTTGCCCGACGTCCAACGTCTTAACGGGCGCCGCACTGACCGATCGTGACGCGTTCGTCGAGTTCGATCGCGCGGGATGCATCGTTACCATCGACGCCGACGATCCGGCGATGTTCCGCACATCCATCGCCGCGGAGTACGCGCTGGTGGAATCGATCGCCGGAAGTGAGACGCTCGAGCGTTTCGTTCGAAACGCAATCGACGCCAGCTTTGCCCAGCCGCACGAGAAGGCGACAATGCATGCGGCCGTGACGCGCCGAATCGAGAAGCCGCATGTCCGGCCATAGTCATTTCGCGGAATCCATCGAGGAGTATCTCGAAGCGGTCTACCGCCTCGAGCGCGAGGGGCCGGGCGTCACGACGTCGGGACTCGCATCTTCGCTAGGTGTCGCGCCGGCTTCGGTTTCCGGCATGCTCAAGAAACTCGACAAAGACGGCTACGTCGAATACGTTGCGCGCGGCGAGGTCAAACTTACGCGCAAAGGTTTGCAAGTTGCCGTCAACGTGCTGCGCCGGCACCGTCTGGCCGAACGGCTGCTCACCGACGTGCTGGGAATGTCGTGGGACGAAGTCCATTCGGAAGCGTGCATGCTCGAGCACGCAATTTCGCAGCGCGTGGAAGACCGGCTGATCAAGCTGCTGGGCGATCCGCAAACGTGTCCGCACGGCCAGCCGATTCCGCCACGCGATTTGAGCGACCCGGTGCGCGTCGGCGTTCCGTTGGCGCAAATCGAACAGGGAAGTCACGCGACCGTTAGCGGCGTGACCGAAGAGATTCCCGAGATGCTGCGTTATCTCGGCGAGGTCGGATTGCGTCCAGGCATTGCGTTGCACGTCGTCGAGAAAGCGCCGCTCGGCGGTCCGATTACCGTCGACATCGACGGTCAACGTCACGCGATTTCACTCGAGCTTGCGCGCATGGTGATGGTCGCCGATCGCTAATGGCCACGCGCTTCCTCATCATCCTTAACGTCATCGGGTTTCTGTGGGAAGCGTTCGTCGCGGGTCCGGGAGTGTTCAGTGTCGGCGGCGGCGACATTCGGCGCGTCTTGCTGGCGGGTTCCTTGATCCCCGCTGCGGTTTTGCAAGACGGTCAATGGTGGAGAATTGTTTCCGGTGCGTTCCTACACGACGGACTTCTCCACATCGGCGTAAACATGATGTCGCTGTGGTTCCTCGGGCGCTTTATCGAGTACGCCATAGGATCGTGGCGAATGCTGCTCGTGTACGTCGTTTCTTTGGTCTGCTCGGGGCTTAGCGTAGTGTTTTTGAGCCCGCCGTACGTACCAACCCTCGGAGCGAGTGGTGCAATCTTCGGACTCTTTGGGGCACTGTTCGCCATTGGGCTCAAGCTCGGCAAACCCGGCATGGAACTCGTTCGGGCCAACATCGGAATCCTCGTATTGAATCTGATCATTACATTCGCCGTGCCGGGGATTTCTTGGCAGGCACACATAGCGGGCTTGATCGGCGGATTTATCTTGACGTACGTAATCTATTTTCCGCCGCGGCGCGTGCAGCCGGTCGTTACCGATGCGGCGACGGGCACCGAACTCGAAACCGAGTATCAAACGCCGCACGATCGTCAGACGCTGTGACCAACTCGACGATCGACGACGTCTTCGCGGCCGGTGGACGGGTCGCGCGAGCGTTACCCGGATTCGAGCCGCGCCCCGGACAAGTTCAGATGGCGCAGCTCGTCGAGCGCGGCATCCTCGAGGGCGTGCACACGATCGTCGAAGCGGGAACCGGCGTCGGTAAGTCGCTCGCCTATTTGATTCCCGCCGTTCGCAGCGGGAAGAAGGTCGTTCTCTCAACGGGCACGATCGCGCTCCAAGAGCAGCTCGTGCGCAAAGACATTCCGCTGGTCCAAGAAGCGCTCGGCGAACCGATTCGCGTTACGCTGCTCAAAGGCCGCAGTCATTACCTCTGCAAGCAGAAGCTCGAGCGGATGCGGACGGACCGCCTGGTCGCGCCGTCGCGCGGGATGCAAGAACTGTGGGAGTGGGGAACGCGCACGCAGACCGGCGATCGCGCCGAGCTGCCGTACGTTCCGGCGGGGGACGATTGGGAGCAGCTGGATGCCAATGCCGACGACTGTGTCGGCGAGTTTTGCGAGCACTTCCGCGACTGTTTCTTTTTCAAAAAGCGCGACGAGGCAAAATACGCGGATCTCGTGGTCGTCAATCACGCGCTGTTCTTTTTGGATTTGGCAGTCGGTGGTGGATTGCTGCCGCCCTACGACGTTGCCATTCTCGACGAAGCGCATCAGTGCGAACGGTGGGCGACCGATGCGCTCACCGCAACCGTGTCGCGCGTTACCATCGGGCGGATGCTGCGCAAGCTGCACCGCGTTTACGATCTGCCGGCGGCATTCGACACGCAGTTCGACGAGGGTGTGCGCGCGCTCGAATCGTTGCTGGCGCGCGTTCCGGGCGATCGTTATCCGCTGGCCGCGAACGAAGACGCCGGCCCGGCGCTCGAAACGCTGCGCGAGCACCTGTATCACCTCGAGAACTGGCTATTCGCCAACTGGCACCGCGCGCTCAAACGTAAACCGGAAAACGACGCCGAGGCCGAGCGGCGTCGCGAGCTTGCCATGCGCGGCGTCGTCGCTCACTCATCGGCGATCGATCGCGCGCAAACGGCATCCGAGGACGCGATCGCGTGGGTCGAACGTACGGATGGCGGTGGTCCGTACGCCGTCAATTGCGCGCCGCACGACGTAGCAGAATTTCTTCGCGCGACTCTTTTCGCGCACACGCAGAGCGTCGTGCTCACGAGCGCGACGCTGTCGATCAACGACAACTTTACGTACTTGCGGCGCTCGCTCGGTCTCGACGACGCGCAGGAACTCGTCGCGCCGTCGCCGTTCGATTACGCACGCCAAGCGCGGCTGTTTATCGCGCCGGCCCAGCTCAATCCCAAGGCTGCCGATTTTGCGCGCCGCGCCGCGCCGCTGGTCGAAGAGTGTCTCGATCGCACGCGCGGGCGCGCGTTCGTACTCTTTACGTCGTACGCGCGGCTGCGCGAAGTCTACGCGCTCGTGCGGGAGCGAATCGCGTTCCCGGTCCGCCTGCAAGGCGAGCTGCCGCGAGCGCATCTTTTGGATTGGTTCCGGCGAACGCCAAACGCCGTGCTCTTCGCCACGGGAACGTTTTGGGAAGGCATCGACGTCGCCGGCGAAGCGTTGTCGTGCGTCATCATCGATCGCTTACCGTTCCCGACTCCGACCGATCCGCTCGTCATGGCCCGCATTCGCGCGCTGGAAGCGCGCGGGCTCGACGGGTTCGAACACTACATGATCCCGGCGGCCACCGTGCGCCTGAAGCAAGGTTTCGGGCGGCTCATTCGCAGCGGCAGCGACCGCGGCGTCGTGGCACTTCTCGACGGCCGCGCCGCGTCAACGCGCTACGGGGCAACCATTTTGCAGGCGCTTCCACCGGCGACTCGCATCGACGCACTCGAAGATTTGGGAGACTTTCTCGCATGAAGCGCGTTATCGGCGCGGTTCTCGCTCTTTCGTTGACACTTGCGCCCGCGGCGGCGGGTGCGTGGGGGACGACGGGGCATCGCATCATCGGTGAAGTTGCGATGCAATCGCTGCCCGACGACGTTCCCGCATTTCTGACTTCGCCCGGCGCGGTGGCGACGATTTCGCAGCTCGGCACCGAGATGGACCGCGTCAAGGGCGCCGGCTATTCGTTCGATCACGATATGGATCCGGCGCATTACGTGGACGTGGGCGACGATCGGCGAGTCGCCGGTAACGTCGCACTGAGCGCGTTACCGAACGATATGGAAGCGTACGCCAACGCGCTGCGCCAGGGCAACGGCAATCCGTATAAGTCCGGATATCTTCCGTACGCGATCGCCGACGGATGGCAAGTGTTGCGCAAGGACTTTGCCTATTGGCGTGCCTTCGACTATCTTTCACGCAACGGGCTCTCGGCGCACGACCGCGACGCGTTCGCGAACGAACGCGTATTACGCGAGCAGATCATCATCTATCAGCTCGGGATTTGGGCACATTTCGTCGGGGACGGAAGCCAGCCGCTGCACGTCACGGTACATTACAACGACCGCGGTATCCACGCGCCGTTCGAGGGCGCGTTCGTGCGGGCGCACGTCACCGCAGCCGCGGTCAAAAAGCTCGTTCCGCCCGGCGGCCCGCGTCCGCCGCAAAAGGAAGTGGACCAGCACGAGCTGCTGCAAGAGATCGGACTCTATCTGCGCGCGAGCAACGACGAGGTACCGCAGCTCTACGCAATCGCCCGCCGCGGCGGATTCACGCACGCGACGCCCGAGGCGACTGCGTTTGCCGTGGCGCGCGTCGCTGACGGCGCACGCGAGCTGCGCGATCTCGTCGTGCTCGCGTGGGACGACAGCATCCACGAATCGGTCGGATACCCGGCGATCCGCGTGAACGATATCCTCTCGGGGAGCGTGCACCCCACGCCGGCGGATTTCGGAGACGACTGACTCATCCGGCGGCGCCCTACGAGCGTACTAGAACAAAACTCGTCTTTCTGGAGGTTAAACTTGAACGCACGTACGTTCGCGCTCGCGGCAGCGCTCGCTCTTACGACGGGAACCGTCGCCCTCGCCGACTCGATGGGAACGCCGTCGCCGTCACCCAAGCCCTCGTCGCACGCGATGATGTCGAGTCACGGTACGATGATGAAAGCCTCGCCGAAACCCTCGCACAGCCCGTCGGCCATGCACTCGAACATGATGCATTCGAATAATATGATGAGCTCGCCAAAGCCGAGCCCTTCTTCCAGACCCTAGTCTTCTTGCGTGACTTCGACTTTCGCGCGCTCCTGAAGCTCGTGAACCACCGCCGAATCCGCTAACGTCGTGGTATCGCCGAGGGTGCGGCCTTCGGCGATATCGCGCAGCAGACGGCGCATGATCTTTCCGCTTCGCGTCTTCGGCAGCTCCTGCGTGAACGTAATGTACTTCGGCTGCGTGAATTTTCCAAGTTTGTTTGCGACGTGGTCGCGCAGCTCGTCGGCGAACTGCGGCGATCCGGTCTCATCGGCTTTGAGCGAAACGAAGGCGTAAATCGCCTGGCCGGTCATGTCGTCGAGCTTTCCGCACACCGCGGCTTCGGCGACTTTCGGATGATCGACGAGGGCGCTTTCGACTTCGGTCGTCGAGATGCGATGGCCGCTGACGTTCATTACGTCGTCGATGCGTCCCATGAACCAGTAGTTGCCTTCGAGATCGCGTTTGCAGCCGTCGCCGGCAAGATACGCGTGCGCGAACTTCGACCAGTACGTCTGTTTGTAGCGATCGTCGTCACCCCAGATGCCGCGCAGCATGCCCGGCCACGGGCGCGTGATGACGATATAGCCGCCGCCAAGCGGAACGGACTCGCCGCTTTCGTTGACGATGTCCGGAAAGAAGCCCGGCAACGCTTTGGTGGCGCTGCCCGGAAGCAAGGTCGTCAAGCCGGGAAGCGGCGAGATCACGATGCCTCCGGTTTCGGTTTGCCACCACGTATCGACGACCGGCGTACGATTGCCGCCGATCCATTCGCGATACCAGATCCACGCTTCGGGATTGATCGGTTCGCCGACGCTTCCCAGCAAACGCAGCGACGAGAGATCGTGCTTAGCGGGATACTCGACGCCCCACTTCATGAACGTGCGAATCGCCGTCGGTGCGGTATAGAGAATCGTGACTTTGTAGCGCTCGACGATCTCCCAGAAGCGATCCTTGTCGGGATAGTCGGGCGTGCCTTCGTAGAGAACGCCGGTGCACGCGTTCGCGAGCGGACCGTAAACGATGTACGAGTGTCCCGTCACCCAGCCGATGTCGGCGGTACACCAATAGACGTCGGTTTCCGGCTTGATGTCGAAGACGAGCTTGTGCGTCATCGCGACGTGCGTGAGATACCCGCCCGTCGTGTGCTTGATGCCCTTGGGCTTGGCGGTCGTTCCGCTCGTATACAGCAGAAACAGCAGGTCCTCGGCGTTCATTCGCTCCGGTTCGCATTCCGTCGATTCGCCCGCGACGAGCTCGGACCACCAAACGTCGCGGCCTTCGTGCATGAAAACCTCGTCGCCGACGCGGCGCGCGACGACGCAGTGCTTGATGCTCGGCGTGTGTTCCATCGCGACGTCGCAGTTGCGTTTGAGAGCGATCTTCTTTCCGCGGCGCCAGCCGTAGTCGGCGGTAATCAGCGCTACGCATTGCGCGTCGTTGACGCGATCGATGATCGATTCCGGCGAGAAACCGCCGAAAATGACCGAATGTGCCGCGCCGATGCGCGCGCACGCCAACAGCGCGACGGGCAGCTCGGGAATCATCGGCATGTAAATGGCAACCCGATCGCCCTTACGGATTCCGAGCTTTCGCAGTCCGTTGGCAAAGCGGCAGACGTCGTCGAGCAGCTCGCGATACGAGATCGTGCGCCGATCTCCGGGCTCGCCTTCGAAGTAGAACGCGATGTTGTTGCCGAGACCGTTACGCACGTGACGGTCGAGACAGTTGACCGATGCGTTGAGCTCGCCGTCGGCGAACCAGCGAGCGAACGGCTCGTTCCATTCCAGCGTCGTAGAGAACGGCTTCATCCACTCGAGCTCGCGCGCCCAGCGAGCCCAGAATGCGAGGTAATCGCGTTCGGCTTCTTCGTAGACGTCCGCCTTGGCGTTGGCTTGCCGGGCGAACTCAGGGGACGGCGGAAAGCGCCGGCTCTCTTCAAAAAGGGCTTCGATCGCGTGGCTCGTCATCGGCCTGTCTTCCTCTAGGCTACGCACCGGCGCCTGCCGAAAATTCAATAGTGCACGTTCTCGCCGGCATCGTCTTGGCAGCGCTCACGGCCGCATCCGGCACCGGCCTCGCGGGGATTTCGTTTGACGCGCGTCCGCCCAACTTTGCGATTCCCAGCCCGCACGGAACGCAGTATCTTTCGGATCTGCGCGGCCGCGTGGTCGTCATCGATTTTTGGGCGACGTGGTGTGACGCGTGCACGCAGGAGATGAAGTACTTCACTCGCGCTAAGCAGACGTACGGCGACCGGCTCGCGGTGGTGACGATTTCCAACGAGCTGCCGGATGTGGCCGCGAGCTATTTTCGGACGTGGAACATCACGCTGCCGCTGGTCGAAGACACCGACGGCGCCATCAACCGGCTCTACTCGATCGACAAGATCCCCGACACGCTCGTTCTCGATCCCAGCGGGCGGGTGTCGTACGTCTCGGTCGGCGGCCTGAGCTGGAACGAGCTCAAGCAGGCGATCGACCGGGCTGCGGCGTCAGGCGCCACCTCCTTCTAGCAGTCCCACGCCAAGAGTGCTACATTAATCCTCGTGAAAGACCCGGGCAGCCTCGATAAGCGCAAGGCCTATATCCTTGCCACGGTCGTGTACGAGTACGTCGCGACGGCCGAGCCCGTCGGCTCGCAGACGCTGACGCAGAAATATAACCTGGGCATTAGTTCGGCGACCGTGCGTAACGAAATGGCCGAGCTGGAGGCCGCAGGCTACCTCGTGCAGCCGCATACGTCTGCCGGCCGCATCCCCTCGGATATAGGCTATCGGACCTACGTCGATCGGCTGATGCAGCCCGAAGAGCTGGGCATCGAAGAACGCAAACGGATTCGCGAAGAACTGCGCGACGCCAGTCACGAGCTCGACGAGATCATCGATCACACGACGCGCTTGCTCGGACGGCTTTCGAATAACCTCGCCTTCGTGACGCGCCCACAGCAAGAGTCGCAGACGTTCAAGCACGTTCAGCTCATCTGGCTTTCGCCGCGCACCGGAGTCGCGATCGTCGTAACGTCGCTCGGCGTTGCGGCGCAGAGTCTTTTCGAGGTCGGCTCGGAAATCGTTCCCGACGAGCTCACGCGATTTTCCAGCGCGCTCAACGCGCGCTTCAATAACCGTTTGCTGCGCGACGTGTCCGATGCCGAAGTTGCGTCGGTCGCGCGCGAGATGAATTTGTCCGACGATTTGCGCAACGCGGTCACCGCTTCAATGCAGACCGCGCGCTCGAACGAGCTTCCCACGGTTGCCGCGGCGGGCGCGCAAAATCTGCTCGATCAACCCGAGTTCCAAGATCTGCGCAAGCTGCGTTCGATCTTGCGCATCATCGAAGAACAGAAAACGCTCTACGACATCGTCGCCGACGCGATGAGTTCCGACGCAGCCAGCGTCAAGATCGGACACGAACTCGGCAGCGAAGAGCTTTCGGATTTGTCGGTCGTTACCGTACCGTACCGTTTCGGCCCTAACGCGATGGGAATGCTATCCATTCTAGGGCCGCGCCGCATGCCGTATGCTCGCCTGCTGGCGCTTGCCTCCGGTACGGCCGATACGTTGAGTCAGCGCCTATCCGACGTCGAAACAAGCTAAGGAAGCATGCCCACCAAGGATTACTACGACGTCCTCGGCGTCGCACGAGATGCGTCTGGGGACGAGATCAAACAAGCGTATCGCGCGCTCGCGCGCAAGCACCATCCGGACGTTTCGCACGACAAATCGGATGCGGAGCATCGCTTCAAAGAGATCAACGAAGCCTACGAGGTTCTTTCGGATCCCAATAAGCGCGCGCAGTACGATCGTTTCGGTACGGTCAACGGTGCCGGTGCCGGTCCCGGGCCCGGCGATTTCGGATTCGGCGGCTCGTTCGGCGACATCTTCGACATGTTCTTCGGAAACGTGCGCGGCGCGGCGCAGGCGCGTGCTGCGGGACCGCAGCGCGGATCCGACTTACGCTACGATCTCGAGATCTCGCTCGAAGAAGCGTTCGGCGGAATCACCAAAGAGATTTCGTTCAATCACCTGGCGCAGTGCGACACGTGCAAAGGCAGCGGAGCCGAGCCGGGAACGCTCGCGATGCCGTGCGACCGCTGCGGCGGCAGCGGGATCATGCGGACTGCGCGGCAGACGCCGCTGGGTCAGATCGTCACGCAAGCGACGTGTACGAAGTGCGGCGGTGAAGGACACGCAATCGAACATCCGTGTCAAGCGTGTGCCGGTCGCGGCCGGCGCGAAAGCGAGCGGCGCCTCACGGTAAAAGTTCCCGCCGGCGTTGACGACGGTTCGCGCATACGCATCGCCGGAAACGGCGAAGCCGGAATTCGCGGCGGCCCGCCGGGCGATCTCTACGTGTATTTAACCGTAAAGCCGCACGCGGCGTTTCGTCGCGACGGTCTCGACACGTTCGTCGACGTTCCCGTGAGTTTTACGCAGGCCGCGCTCGGCGCGGCGTTGTCGGTGCCGTCGCTCGAAGGTGAGGTCGCCATTACGCTCTCGCCCGGTACGCAAACCGGGACGACGATGACTTTGCGCGGCCGCGGCATGCCGAGCGTACGCGGTACGCAGCGCGGCAACCATCACGTAACGGTGCACGTGATGGTGCCTAACAAACTCAACAAACACCAGCGCGAACTGCTTGAGGAATACGCGCTGGCAGGCGGCGACGCGATCGACGAACGAAGCTTCTTCGAGCGTGTGAAAGACGCGTTCCGTCCGGACTAAGGCATGCCGGCACGGCGGTTCTTCGTGGAAGGCGTTCGCGCTGCGGGCGAACGCATCGCAATCGACGGCGGCGACGCGCACAAAATCGTCGCGGTGTTGCGGCTGCGCGACGGCGATGCGATCGAACTCGTAGATTCGGCGGGAACGCAGTTCGACGCGCGCGTGCACCTCGACGGTAACGAGGTTTCGGCGTCGCTGCTTTCGGCGCAGCCGCTTGAAACGATAAGCGCGCGTTCGATCGACGTCGCACAAGCAATCCCCAAAGGTCAGAAGATGGACTTCGTCGTCGAGAAGGCCACCGAGCTCGGCGCGCACGCGATTATACCGTTTTCCAGCGAGCGCAGCGTCGCGCACGCCCTCGGCACGGCGAAGGTCGATCGCTGGCGGCGGCTGGCGCGCGCGGCGGCCCAGCAGTGCGGACGCCGTTTCGTGCCCGAGGTCGCGTCGCTACTGTCGTTCGACGAGCTATTGCAGCGGTTCGGCGACTACAATGCCGTCTTGTTTCCGTGGGAACTCGCGCCGGCCGAACCGCCGCGCGGCCGTCTCCCGAAGCTGCTGGAGGCCGCCTCCAGCGTGCTGATCGTAGTTGGACCCGAAGGCGGCTTTTCGCATGCCGAGGCCGGCGCGGCCGAAGCCCGGGGCGCTCACCTTTTGTGGCTGGGGGCCAGGATATTGCGGACCGAGACGGCCGCCATGGTCTTGCTTGCCATCCTCGAATACCTGTAGTGCAAATGGACCAAGTCGAGGCGGTACGCCGCCTGCGCACCGGCGGGATGCTGGCGATTGCAACGATAGCTCTTATGGTGATCGTCCAGGCGGGCGTGATCGAGTATCGATTTGCGACGGCCCCGGTGCAGACCGATCTCGTCAACCGCAGCAGCCTTCGCCGCGCGTCGACGATGGCGGTTCTGTATCAAGCAGAGCGGGCCGCATCGACGCCGTCGGCAGTCGCCGGCCTCGACGCCGCCATTACCGCCCTCGACGAGCAAAACAACGATTTAGGCGACCTCAAGAACGCCGATCGCCAGTTGTTCGAGCAGTTCGAAGCAGCGGCGCGCCACGTCGCAGGCGATCCGCACAACGCCGCGATGCGAAGGCAACTCGGGACGCTCGGCATGCAGATGTACGCGGCGTTCGATCGCGCTACGCTCGAAAACGTGCGGCGCGGAAACGGCCAGCGATCGACGTCGCGCAACATCGTGCTCGTAGCCGGCGGCGTTATTCTCGTCGTCGTGGCGTTGTTGTACGCGTTCGTCATGCGGCGGCGCGAAGTTACGATCGAATCGGCGCTCAAAGCGTTAGAAGAACGGCGTCAGCGATTTGCCGCGATGTTCGACAACGCGTCGGAGATGATGTGCATTTACGACGTTGAGGGTAAGATCGTGCGGGGGAACCGGGCCGCATTGATTCGCTTAGGTTTCGGAATCGACGCGGTCGGCCAGAAGTACGACGTGCACGTCGCCCCGGCATCTCGGGCGCAGACTGCCGTCGAGTTCGCCGCGGCTGCCGCCGGTAAGGCGGTGGAGTTCACGAGCGTCTTCATCGAGGCGAGCGGTAAGGACGTTCCGGTCGTCGGCAGCCTAGCGCCCATCGTGGTCAACGGCAGAGTAGAAGGCGTCGTCGGTTCCGCAAGAGACGTCACCGTCGAGCGACGGTTCGAAGCCGAGCTCTTGCGCAGCAACGAACGCTTCCGTTCGCTCTTCGCATCGAGCCCGAACGCGATCCTAGCCGTCGACGCCGAAGGCGTGATTATCGATGCCAACGCCGGCTTCGAGCGTCTCACCGGATATGCGGCTCCCGACATCGTCGGCCGGCCTCTTACGATCGTGGTTCCTCCGGGTCAGCGCGAGGCGGCGCGCGCACGATTCGAAGAGTTGCTTGCGGGGCCGGCGCGCAGTTACGAAGCGGTAACGTACTCCAAAGACGGACGCGGAATTTCGGTCCGCGTCGACGCGACGCCGATTCGCGTCGCTGGCCGTGTCGAAGGTCTTTTCTATACGTCGTACGACTTGAGCGGCGAGCACGCGTTGCGCCGTCAAGTCGACGAGTTCGACGAACGGCTGGCCACGTTGCTGCAGGTCGCGGGATCGTCGTGGAGCGGCGGCGCGCAAGTCGACGAAGCATTGTTCCTCGCTTCGAACGCGCTGCATATGTCTCACGGGTACGTGGTGGAGATTCGCGGCGGCGACCTTGCCGTGGTGCACCGGCACGGCTCCGACGATTTGCTTCCCGTCGATCATCGAATGCCGGTAACGCAATCGATCGGCGGACGGCTCGCGTCGAGCGAACGCGCCGTTGCAGTAGACGATCTTACGATCGAACCCTATGCGAGCGAATTGCGCGAGCGCGATTTACCGTGGGGGAGCTACATCGGAAGCCGTCTCGAAGTCGACGGGAGCCCATACGGTGCACTCCTGTTCTTGGATAAGGCAAGGCGCGAGGATCCTTTCAAACAATCCGACATCGACTTCATCGACGTGCTGAGCTCGATGGTGACGACGGCAATCGCCCGCGAGCTGCACGGCAAACGGCTGCACGAACGCGCCACCCACGACGAGCTCACCGGGCTCGCCAATCGAGCCGCTCTCGAAGAGCATTTTGGCCGTGCCGCCGCGCGCGCTCGGCGAAGCCGCGAAGCCATAGGCGTTCATTATATCGATCTCGACGGATTCAAGCCGGTCAACGACGCGTACGGTCACGCCTTCGGCGACGAAGTGCTCGTGGAAATCGCGCGCCGTTTCGCGCGGGCCGTTCGCGGTCACGATGTCGTCTCGCGCATCGGGGGCGACGAGTTCGTCATCATGCAAACCGCGGTTGCGGACACCCGCGACGTCAGGATGCTGACCGAACGCGTTCTCGGCTTTCTTGACGAGCCGATTGCGCTTTCGAACGGTACCAGCGTCACCGTGGGCGCCAGCATCGGGATCGGTCTGTTTCCGGAAGACGGAGAGGACCTTCAGCGCCTGCTGCAAGTCGCCGACGCGGCGATGTATCGCGAGAAACAGTTGCGGCGCGAGGAAGCATAGGGCTCGGTCCGACGGCCGACGTACTAACGCGAATCGACCATGGCGCTGCCTTTTACTATCGTCATCCCGACCTACAACGAAGCCGGCGGCATCGAAAAGCTGCTGCGAGCGCTCGACGGCGTCTTCAAGACGCACGGACTCGACGGCGAGGTCATCGTCGTCGACGATAACTCGCCCGACGGAACCGGTGCGATCGTCGACCGCCTTGCGATGGAGCTTCCCGTGCGCTGCTTGCATCGCCCTGGAAAAATGGGATTGTCGAGCGGCGTGATCGACGGTTGGAAGATGGCCCGTGCGGAATCGGTCGCGCTTGGTGCAATGGACGCGGATTTCAGTCACGACATCAACGTGTTGCCGGCGATGGTCGAAGCGCTGGAGTCCGGCAAATACGGCTTGGCCGTGGGCAGCCGTTACGTTCCCGGCGGCGGCATCGCGAATTGGCCGAAGCGGCGCATCATTACGTCGCGCGTTGCATGCATGCTCGCGCGTCCGCTCACAAACGTGAAAGACGTTACGAGCGGTTACTTCCTGGTCAGGCGCGAAGCGCTCGACGGCGTCGAGCTCGATCCGATCGGTTTCAAGATCGGGTTGGAAGTGATTGCGAAGGCGCACTACGGGAAAGCCCTCGAGGTTCCGTACGTCTTCACCGATCGCGTCATCGGCGAATCGAAGCTCAACCAAAAAGAGATCGTCAATTACCTCAAGCAGCTGCGCAAGCTTTATTCTGCAAGGTTGCTCGGCGGTAATCACAGGGCATAACGATCGTATGATGCAGATGCCGGAGTGGCTGCGCGCGCGGCGCGGCGGAAACGCCGAAAAGAGCGATGCCGCGCTGTGGATGAAGTGCCCGAAGTGCGGTGAAGTGCTTTACCGTCGCGACCTGGCCGCGAACGCGTTCGTCTGTCCGCGTTGCAGCCATCACTTTCGCATGGGTGCCTACGATCGAATCAGCACGATCGTCGACGGCGACTTCACAGAGATCGGAGCGGAGATCGCCGCGGGCGATCCGCTGGAATGGACCGACAAAAAGACGTATCCGGTGAAGCTGCGCGGAGATCGCGAGAAGAGCGGCCTCAGCGAAGCGGTGGTGTGCGGTTTCGGTCAGATCGGCGGCTTTGACGTGGCGCTGGGTGTGATGGACTTTCATTTCCGCGGTGGCACGATGGGGACGGTCGTCGGCGAGCGTCTCACGCTGCTGCTAGAAGAAGCGCACAAACGTAAGGTGCCGTGCATTATCTTCACCGCGTCGGGTGGCGCGCGCATGGAAGAGGGTATGCTTGCCTTAATGCAGATGGCCAAAACGACCGCTGCGGTCTCTCGGTTCATGGAGGACGGAAACTTTTACATCACCGTGCTGACCGATCCGACGACGGGCGGCGTTTCGGCGTCGTTTGCGTTCCAATCCGACGTCATCGTCGCCGAGTCGCGCGCGATGATCGGCTTTTCGGGACGCCGCGTGATCGAGCAAACGATCCGGCAGAAACTGCCCGATCAGTTCCAAACGGCCGAATTTCTGCTGGAAAAAGGCCAAGTCGACATGGTCGTCGATCGCCCCGCGCTTAAGGAAACGCTGGTTCGCCTGCTCGAGTACGCCCGGGGGGGCACGTTGCGAGCGTGAGCGCAAACCTCATCGTCGAACGCGAGAAAGAACTGCTCGTTCTCGAACGCCGCATCGAAGAGTTGCGTGCGGCGAACGCAACGCAGCCGGTCGACATGTCGTCCGAAATCACCGCGCTCGAGCAGAAGTATCAACAGATCCTTC
>DASRSM010000133.1:0-1608 GCA_035656415.1 Vulcanimicrobiaceae bacterium
CGCCGAAAACGGGGCATCGCGCGATGGCCGCGTATTTCATACCGGGGACCACGACGTCGATCCCGTATTTTGCCGTACCGTTGACCTTCGACGGGATGTCCGGACGCTGCACCGTCGTCTTACCGATCAGCGTAAACCTATCGGGACTCTTGAGCGCGACGTTTTGGGGCACGGGCAGCTGCGAGGCGGCAGTTGCCAGACTTCCATAGGTCGCGCTGCGGCCGGAGGCACCGACGACCGTTCCGGCGTTCGTCGTCAACGTCGATGGATCTACGTTCCACTGCTTCGCGGCGGCTTGCACGAGCATCGCGCGTGCGGTCGATCCGGCTTGGCGCAGCGGCAACCACGAATCCCGCATCGACGTGCTGCCGCCCGTGATCATTTCCTTCTGGCCCGGATAGAGATAGCTGGCTTCGGGCTGCGCGACCTCGATCGTGACTTTGCTCAGCGGAACGTCGAGTTCTTCAGCGAGCAGCGTCGGCAGCCCGGTCATGACGCCTTGCCCCATCTCGGAACGATTGATGACGAAGGTGATGGTATTGTCGGGCTTGACGCTTAGCCAAACGTTTGGCGAGAAACTGCCGTTTGTTGAGAGGCCTTGCTGTGATTGCGGCGGCTTCGAGCATCCATCGGCTCCCGCCACCAATACGAGGCTGCCGGCGAACGACGCGGTGAGCCGGACGAAATCACTGCGTGATAACGCTGCGTTCATTGAGCCTGATCGGTGGCACCGCCCGCGCGACGAATAGCGGCGCGAATGCTTTCGTAGGTGCCGCAGCGACAGATATTCGTCATAGCGCCGTCGATCTCGGCGTCGCTTGGCCGAGGATTCTTGGCGAGCAGCGCCGATGCTGCCATGAGCTGACCCGATTGACAATATCCGCACTGCGGAACCTGCTCGGCGATCCACGCCTTCTGCAAGGCGCTCGAGCTATCGGGCGACAGGCCCTCGATCGTGGTGATTTTCTTACCGCTTGCATATGAGGCCGGGAGGATGCACGTTCGCATCGCTTGACCGTCGATATGCATCGTGCAACACCCGCACAGCGCCACGCCGCAACCGAACTTTGTCCCCGTTAATCCGACAACGTCGCGAATGACCCACAGGAGCGGCATCTCGCTGGGAACGTCTACGTCGTGGCTCTGACCGTTTACCGTTAACGAAATCACTCTGCGCTGCTTCCAGCGCTCATTGTACCGCTATGACTTCGAAAACAAAGTGGCCAGCCGTTGTCCGCTTGCCCCGCCTCCCGGATCGAAACCCAGGGCGGTCGCGCCGCGTAACACCGGTGTGATACAGGCTGCCGCCGTCCTCCTCGCCATCGTCATCAGCCCGGGTCTCTACCACGACCCCTCGGGCGCCGCGATCTACGTCGGAGCCCAGCACGAGGTTCCGGATCGGTCCAACGCGCAATATCTCGACGCGCGCAATGGTCTAACTGGTGAGCTGAAATCGCATCAGCACTTAGCGCAGACATGCCGGTTACACGAAGAGCGCCGGCTCGTTCGCTACGACGGCGTTCTCGGCGTTTTCGCTGTATTATGCCGGCAATGCGCCGCGCGCGACGCCGACGCGATATACGACGCGTTCCACAGCGATGCGCGCGT
>DASRSM010000134.1:0-2211 GCA_035656415.1 Vulcanimicrobiaceae bacterium
CCGATACGCGGGCGCCGCGTGCTGCCAAAACCACGACCGCGTCAGCGTTTTCGAAAAGTCGAGATCGAGCGCCGGACGATGCGCAACGTATTCCTCATACGGCCGGCCGGGTAAGAATAGATGGTGTGCGAACGCAAACGCGGCGGCTGCGTTCGTCTTGCCGAAGGCGTTCGTCAAGAGAATGCGCGGCTTAAAGATACCCGCAAGGTGGACGCCCAGATCGCGCATCGACCGAGCGAAACTTCCCGAAACGCCGCCGGGGAACTTGTCGGGATCGACGTTACCGGGTCCGCGGGTACTGTTCCATCGCCACTCGCCATAGTCGTCTTCTCCCCACGCCTTCCAATCGAAGTCGAGAATGAACCCGTCGATCGGAATGCTCTTAGCGCGGTACTCCTTGACGATGTTCGTGACTTCCGTCGCGTCGGATCCCCACTGGCTGTTGAGGAAGCCGAGCGTCCATTTCGGCATCATCGGCGGCCGGCCCGTGATATCCGCAACGGCGCGCATGACCACCATCGGATTGCCGGCGATGACGAAATACTCGGCGTCCTTCCGCGAGCCGCCCCTAAAACGCAGCGTTCCGTCGCTCACCAAAAACCCGCCGCCGTCGCTATCGACGACCAGACCGTATCGCTTGGTGAAGATCAGCGGAGCGCCGCCATTGCCCTGCTCGCCCGCGGCGACGGTACCGCCTTCGTTGCGGCGCAGTCCGTGGCGGATGTCTTCCAAGCGGGGAAGCACGTCGTGCCAGCCTGCGTTGTTCGTGTTCGTGACGCCGTAAAACGAGCCGGCTTTCGCATACGAGAAGCGTAGCGTTCCGTCGCCGCTAGATTCTTGCCGCAGAATCTGCACCCCGCTTGCATCGTAAAACGTCAGCCGCAAGGGCGAGTGCGCAACCTTGAACGCGATATCGTGCGACGCAACGTCGTGCCAGGTTCGGTTTGGATCGACCATCAGCGTTCGCGGGCTCGTACGGCCGCCGGGCTCGATATGCACGCGTATAACGTTAGCAGCGATCGACTGGATCTCCACGACGTCGCGCCCGTCGACCAAGCGGAGCATCGCGGCAAGCAATAACACCGACATTATCGCGCCAACGTCCACGCTCCGACGTTCCAAAACGCGCCGGAGAGCGACGTCGACTGCCCGTGCAGCCGCGTCGTGAAGACGTTGATCTCGCGCTGCTGATAGAGCAGCGCCAGCGGCATCTCCTCACGCAGAATGTGTTGCAGCTCGGCGTAGATCGCGCGGCGTTTTGCGATGTCAAAGGTGGCGCGCCCGGCCGCCAGGAGGCCGTCGATTCGCGGATCGCAGATCCGCGACTTGTTATAACCATTCGGTGGGATGTTGCTGCACGCGAACTGATCGGTGCTGTCCGGATCGTCGCCGGGAAGAAACGGATAGAGCGCCAGTTGGAACTTGCCGCCGTAGACGGGACCGCCGAGCGTCACCGGCGACGCGAAGAGCTTCACGTCGTACTGCTTGAGCGTTACTACCGCGCCCACCGCGCGCTCGTAGGCCGCGATCTCTTCGGCCGCGACCAACTCGTACGGCGCGCTCGATTGGAGCACCATCAACAGTTGTAACGGGCGACCGTCCTTGCGTCGCGCGCCGTCGGGGCCGCGCATCCATCCGGCGGCGCTCAATAGCCGAGCGGCGAGCTCGGGATCGTAGGGCAGATCTCCGTAAGCGCGCGGATCGTACGCCCATATGAACAGTCCCCGACCGGCATCGTGACTGTCGAGCGCGCCTCGATAGGCTTTCGCTACGACGGCTCGAGCGTCGATTGCATACGACAGCGCTTGGCGTACGCGCACGTCGCGCGTAATCGGATCCTGCGTGTTGTAAATCACCGGGCCGACGCCGTCGATGCGAGTCGCTGTCGCCGACATGCCCTTGATCTTGCGCAGCAGCGGGTAGTCGCCGTAGTTAGGATCGTTGAAAATGCCGTCCGCTTCACCGGTCTGGAGCTGATTCATGGCCACCGTGCCGTCGGGAACGAAGCGGATCATTAGGTGCGCTATTTTGGGCGCACCGCGGTAATAATACGCGTTTGGAACGAGGTCGACTTGGCTGCCGTGGTTCCATCGCACGACCTCGTACGGGCCCGAGCCGATCGGCTTTGCATTGTAGTCGAGGTGGTTGAAGTCGGGATACCGTGCGAGCAAATGATGGGGAAGGATTGGGAAACCGGCCGGCGTCATCACC
>DASRSM010000135.1:0-11365 GCA_035656415.1 Vulcanimicrobiaceae bacterium
GACATGGCGATTTCCTACGTGCCGGCCGATATCGGCATCAATACCGACACGCGAACGCTCAGCATCGTGCTCACACAGGTACGCTACCGGTGACCGCTCGACCGACAACCTGTCCTGTGATAATGTGACTACGTGAGAAATATCACGATTTCACTGGACGATGTCACCTACCGGCGGGTTCGGGTACTTGCAGCCGAGCGTGACCTTTCTATTTCGGGCCTCGTGAAGCGTCTATTGATGGACCTCGATTCCGGTGCGGCTGACGCAGCCCAAGAGTTGAAGGTCCGGGAGAAAGCGCTGCGCGAGCGGATCGCGGTCTTCAGCGCGGGCGAAAGGTTGTCACGCGAGGCTGCGCACGAAAGGAAAGAGCGCCGCTCTTGAACTTCATCGACACCAATATTTTGCTCTATTCCGTTAGCGCCGATCCGCAAGAACGTTCGAAGCGCGATGTCGCTCGATCGCTACTTGAATCCGACGATTGCGCGCTATCGGTTCAAGTGCTCCAGGAATTTTACGTCCAAGCCACGCGTCCGACCAGGGATGATCGTTTATCTCACGAGCTTGCCGTCGGCCTCATCGAAACGTGGATGCGCTTTCCGATTCAGGACATTACGCTCTCCGTTTTTGCCGGAGCTTTGAAAATTAAAGAAAAGCATCGGCTTTCGTATTGGGACAGTGCCATTGTGGCTGCGGCTCAAGCGCTCGGATGCGAACGGCTGTACTCCGAAGACTTCTCTCACAAAAGTAAGTTCGAGAGTGTGACCGTCGTCGATCCCTTCCGCCGGTAGCAGTGATACATCTCGTGCTCGCCGCGCTGATCGGCATCGGTATCAACTATAACTGGTACGCGTTCCATCTCGAATCGCTGCACGATTGCCGCACGAATGGTGAGTCGCGTTCGGTCGGTACCTGGATTTTGCCGCAGTACGGCGATCCCGTGGTCCGCGCGACCGTACGGCGTCAACTCGCGCAAATGCATGCATCCGGATTCACGACGCTGCGCGTGCTCGTCTTTTACGATCACTCTACCGATACCGAAGACGATTCGTTTACGTCGCTGGACGGCAGCTTGATGCCGGCCGACGCGCGCAAACTGCGCGATTTCGTGAGCGACGTCGCGCGCGCCGGTTTTCGCTCGCTCGAGCTCGGGCCGGCATTCGTCAACGAAAACTCGCTGTATTGCAAGCGGCACGCGTGGGGCGACTGCTTCGATCCAAAACGCACGGACGAGAACTGGCGCTTCATTTCCGGCGTCGCGACGGTTGCCGTCAGCGCCGCCGGCGCGACGGCGCTGCGGTTCGATCTCGGCAACGAACAGGCTCCCGATCCGCGCATGCCGGCGGCAACGCTGCAAAACGCCAAAGCCTATCTCGGCTCGATCGCCACGCGCTTCCAAAGCGCCTTCGGACCGAAGTGGCTGTTTTCGACGGCGCGTTCGGATCCGTCAAACGCGAGTGAAACGGCCGATCGTCTCGGCTTGCTCGTCGACGATCTTTCCTCGGCCGGCCTCAAACCGCCGTTTCTGGAAGTGCATAGCTACTCGGCCGACGGCAACGACCTCAAGCAATCGCTCGACGATACGCAGCGCATCGCGCACTCGATCGATGCCGGCGTTATCCTCGGCGAGCTTGCGTACCATAGCGACGTACAAGCGAACACCGTCGCGGCGTGGATCGCGCGCAATCCAAACTCGCGATTGGTCGACGTGCTGCAGTGGCCCGAGCGCGATCCGTCGCAGGTCTGCGCGATCGATCCGGTCCCGCCGTATACTCCGGGTCCGTTTTACAGTTTAGGTTCGACTCGACGCATGTAGTCGTCAAAAAGAGGAACGGTGAAGGCTACTTTGCCGGCTTCCGGGCTGTAGATGAGGCCCTTTTTAATCAAGGCGTCGCGCGTGGACGCCAACTGTGAGAGCGTCTTTCCCAGCAGCTTCGCTACTTCTCCCGTTCCTTGTGAATGTGCGCCGAGCTCCGCCATCGCCCGCAGATATTTCCGTTCGCTTGCGGCGACCCGATCGTACCTCGCGCGGAAAAATCCTTGGTCTAAACCTGCAAGCACTTCATCGCGGGCGCTGCGCACGACGTCGGCGCCTATCGGGGAAGACGTTGCCTGATTCCAAACGTAATACGCCCACTCTTGAACGAAGTATGGATAGCCTTGCGATGCCGCGTACAGGTCGCCGAGCGCTTCGGTCGTGAACGTCACTCCTTCGTCTTTCGCGGGCTTTGCGATTGCGTCGAACGTATCGGCCTTAGAGAGCGCGCCGATCTCGCGGTAGTCGAATAGCCGCTCGGCGTACGTCTTCGCATCGCCGGCGAGACCGACGACTTGCGGCAGTCCCGTGGCAACGGCCAATACCGGAAGCTGGCGCTGCGTGATGCGATGCAACGCCATAATGAGCGCTTTGAACTCCGCCTCTTTGACCGTTTGCACTTCGTCGATCGCAATGAGAACTGCCGTAGCCGCCGAGCGTGCAGCCTCGCCGACGACGAGAAGAAGTGCCGTTAGATCCGTTGTGAGGTCGCCGGAATCGGCTTGACCGCGTTCGGGTTCGACGCCGAGCTCAAACGAGAGATCGCTCAGGTTGAACTTCAAAGCGAACGATTTGAGTACGCGGATCGCTCGCTTTACGGTTTCATTGACGCGTGCTTTGGCGTCGAGCGACAGCAGAACGCGCCGCAATTCGGCGACGAGCTGCGCAACGAAATCCATCTCGGCGTCGGCCTCGATGAAGATAACGATATAGCCGTTGCGCTCGGCGTCCTGGATGAAGCGGTTGAGGAGCACCGTCTTTCCGACGCCCCGGAGACCGTAAGGCAGCAAACTCTTGGGGGTCTTTCCGGCGATGGCGCGCGGCAGCGCGACCTCAAAGGCGTCGATCAGCGACCGCCGCCCCGGCAGAGCAGGCGGCATGGCCCCCGCATTAGGCACGTAGGGATTTTTGACGGGATCCATATAGGGGATTATAGCTCCGTATAGCGCATGCTGGCTATAGTGAGCTATAACTCGGTATAGCGATTAGCGTGGCGGCTTGGTTACGGGTACCGGGTGCTTGCCGGGCGGCACGTGCGGCGGCCAGACCGGCCGGTGCGGGGGCCGGCAGTGCACGGTCGCGGGGGTCGTACAGACCGGCCAATTGACCGGATAGTAGAGCGCCCCGTACCAGGTGACGGGCCACGAGGTTGGAGTTGGCCACGGCGACGGGGCCGGACCGCTCGTGAGCGTCCAGAAGGTCTGGCTGGCAAGAAGGAGAGCGGCCAATAGTTGCACCCCCTCAGCATAGCCCCAGAAATCGAGAGGGTCCATTGCTGAGCCGCCGTAACTTGGTGAAGTTTTGAGCGCTTCGAGTACTCCGGCGCCTTCCCGGCGGCGCGTCGTCGTCACCGGGTTGGGAGCAGTCACCCCCACTGGAAATACGCGCGACGAGTTCTGGCGACGCACCATCGCCGGCGAGTCGGGCATTGCTCCGATTACCGCGTTCGACGCGGCCCTCTTCACGACACGAATCGCGGCGGAGGTCAAAGACTTCAAGCCCGAAGAGCTGATCGGACGCAAAGAGGCGCGTCGCCTCGACCGCTTCTCGCAGTTTGCGATCGTCGCCGGCCGCGAAGCGATTGAAGACGCCAAGCTGCCCGACGACGCGGAGTTCAAGCAGCGCATCGGCGCCGTGGTCGGCACCGGGATCGGCGGCATCATCACGTTCTGGCTCAACTCCGAGAAAGCCAACGATAACGGCACGTGGTCGAAAGTGACCCCGTTCTTCATTCCGATGCTCATGAGCAACGCGGCGCCCGCGCATATCTCGATGACCTACGGCTTCAAAGGCCCGGTCTTTGCGACGGGCAGCGCGTGCGCGAGCGCTAACGACGCGATTTGCGTCGCCTACAATTACATTGCGTACGGCGACGCCGACGCGATGATTACCGGCGGCAGCGAAGCGACCGTCTCGCCGCTGGCCGTCGGCGGTTTCTGTTCGATGAAGGCGATGTCGACGCGCAACGACGATCCCACCCGCGCGAGCCGGCCCTTCGACAAAGAACGCGACGGCTTCGTGCTTGCCGAGGGTGCCGGCATCTTGGTGCTCGAGGAATACGAACACGCCAAGGCGCGCGGAGCGAAGATCTATTGCGAGATTCTGGGTTACGGGCAATCCGCCGACGCGTTCGACTTGGTCGCGCCCGATCCCGAAGGCAACGGCGTGCGGCTTGCGTTCGAGCGCGCGTTCAAGAGCGCCGGCATTACGCCCAACGACGTCGATTACATCAACGCGCACGGCACGTCGACGCCGATCGGCGATCCGGCGGAGTCGCGCGCGATCGAGAAAGCCTTCGGCGAGCACGCGCACGAGATCGGCGTCAGCTCGACGAAGTCGATGCACGGTCACGCGCTCGGCGCGGCCGGCGGTATCGAAGGCGTCTTGACGGCGCTGGCGGTGCAAAACGATCTGATGCCGCCGACCATCAACTACGATTATCCCGATCCCGAATGTACGCTCGACTACGTTCCCAACGTCGCGCGCAAGGCGCCGGTTCGCATCGCGTTTTCGAACTCGTTCGGGTTCGGCGGTCACAACAGCGTGATCGTCTTCGGTAAGGTTCGGTAGCGCGCCCTAGCCATGAGCGGCGAACAGCATCGGCGGCGTTTGCGCGCCCTGCTTCGACTTGCCGGAGTGCGTACTGCCGGCGATTTCACGCTGGTCGAGAACGCGTTCGTGCACGAAAGCTATGCAAAAGAGCGCGGCGGTACGTCGAACGAGCGAATGGAATTCTTTGGCGACTCGGTGCTGGGCTTCGTCGTGGCGGGATGGTTGTTCGAACGGTATCCGGACGAGCCCGAGGGGCGGCTGACGGTTCGCAAGGCGTCGATCGTCAACGACCCGCAGCTCGCGCAGACCGCGCGGCGTTTGGGGTTTCCCGAGCTGGTGCAGCTCGGCGCCGGGATGCGTGCGGCCGGCGGGGCCGAGAACTCGTCGATTCTTGCCGATGCGTTCGAGGCGTTCGTGGCGGCGCTGTGCATAACGTACGGGCTGGAACGGGCACGCACGTTCGTCGTTGCCGAACACGTCGAGCAGCACGATCATGCCGCGGCGACGGTGCTCGACGCCAAGACGCGGCTGCAGCATTACGCCCAGGCGCACTTGTCGGCGACGCCGGTCTATCGGGAGACCAGCCGGGGGACGCCGCAGCATCCAGCCTTTACCTCGCGCGTCACGGTCAAGGGCAAGACGTTGGGAACGGGCGGCGGTCCCTCGAAGAAAGCCGCACAGCAAGCAGCCGCAGAGGCTGCGCTTACGAAGCTACAGGCACAACAAGCGTGAAATTACGGCGTATAAAGTCCTTCGGATTCAAGACGTTTGCAGAACCGACCGCGCTCGAGTTCGCCGGCGGCATCACGGCCGTCGTCGGACCGAACGGTTCGGGGAAATCGAATCTCGTCGACGCGTTTCGCTGGGTGCTCGGCGAAACGTCGAGCAAAAGCCTGCGCGGCGGGAAGCTCGAGGACGTCATCTTTGCGGGCAACGACAACCGCAAGCCGCTCGGTCTGGCTGAAGTGTCGATTCTGTTCGACAACACCGATGGGCGCTTGCCGATCGAGTTCAACGAAGTTGAAATCACGCGGCGCGCGTATCGCGCGGGCGAAAGCGAATACTTCATCAATCGAAGTCAGGTTCGGCTGCGCGACATTTTGGATCTGTTGATGGGCACGGGCTTGGGCCCGGGTTCCTACGCCATCGTTTCGCAGGGCCAGATCGACGCGATTCTCACCAGCAAGCCGACCGAACGCCGCGCGCTCTTTGAAGAAACCGCCGGCATCAACAAGTTCCTGGCGCGCAAGAACGAGTCGATGCGCCGGCTCGAACAGACCGAGCAGAACGCGATTCGCATCAGCGACCTGATCAGCGAGATGGAGCGGCGCGTTCCCGAGCTCGAAACCCAAGTGCGCCGCGCCAAGCGTTACCGCAAGGTCAACGCGCGCGTACGCGATCTCGAGATCCTCGGCTACATGCGCGCGAGCGCCTCGCGCCGGGCCGAGCGCGAATCGCTGCGCGGCCAGCTCGAACGCAACGAAGAGCAGCGCAGCATTGCAGCGGCAAAGGCTGCTTCTCTAGGCGCATCGCTCACCGAAATGCGCACGCGCGCGTATCGGCAAGAGCTGCAGCTCGAGGAGCTTCGCTCGCAGGCGCAGTCGCGACGCAGCGAGCTGGCGCGCGTGGAAGCCGATTACGCCGCGGCCTTGGCGCGCCGCGAAGCGCTCGAGCGTCAATCGACGCAAACGTCGGAAGACGTCGCGCGCGTCGCGCAGGAGCGCGAATCGTTGACCGAATCGATCGCGGGACTCGAAAAACGGCTCGCGCCGCTGCTCGGCGAGATTGACGTCGCGCGCGAACGCGAACTCGAAGCGCAGACGGCGCTCGCGCAGACGCGCGCCCAGCTCGACGCGATTTTTACCGAGCTGCGTGAAGTCGAATCAGCCGCGGCCGGAGTCGCGGCGAAAAAAGCCGAGCGTCGCGTGGTCGCCGAGAACCTGCGCACCGAAGCCGAACGGCTCGACGCTGAAGCGCAAGGCGCGCGCGACCGCGCGTCGGCTGCGGAAATCGCCGCAGGCGGTGCCGCGCACCGTCACGGCGAGCGCGAACGGCAGCTCGGCGTGCTCGAAGAGCGTTTGCTCGACGCGCGCGGACGTTTCGAGGACGCCGAGCGCGAAGCGGCGCTCGCGCAAGAAGATCTTACCGGCGCGGTCACGTCGCATCGCGACAATGCGGCCGAAGTCAAAGCCGCGGAATCGCGTTTGCACACGATCGAAGAACTCGAAAACTCGCTCGAGGGCCACGTTCCCGGTACGCGCGCGATCGTCGAAGCGTGGCAGCGCCGCGAGCTGTCCGGCATCGAAGGCATCATTTCGAACCTCATCGAGACCGACGAGCGCTACGCGCGCGCGATGGACGTAGCATTCGGCGCGCGGCTTTCCAACGTCGTGACGAGCACGTCGGAAGACGCCGAGCGCGCGATCGAGTTTCTCAACCGCCGCGAAGCGGGACGCGCGACGTTCCTTCCTCTCGATACGCTGGGAACGCGTGAAGGACGGCACGTTACGCCCGATCTCGCCAACGTCCCCGGCATCATCGGCTACGCGCACACGCTCGTGCGCACCGCCGCACAGTATCGCGGCATCGTCAACTTCCTGGTCGGCAACGTACTCATCGTCGATACGCTCCAGACCGGCATCGATCTCGTGCGCACGCGCGGATTCCGCGACACCGTCGTGACGTTGGGCGGCGAGCAAATTACCGGCGGCGGCGCCATCACCGGCGGCCGCTTCCATCGCGAACGCTCGATTCTCTCGCGGCGCATGCAGGCACAAACGCTGCGCGAAGTACTGGCCCCGATGCGCGCGAAGCTCGACGACGCCGAAAACGCGCAAAATACGGCGCAGCGCCGCGCCGACGGCGCGGTTGCCGGTCGCGACGCCGCGCGCGAAAACCTCGCGCAAGTCGAGCTTTCGATCGCGCAGACGCGTACCGAGATGGCCGCGATCGGTGCCGAAGCCGAGCGCATGCGCGCCGAGCTGGCAAACGCGCGCGCCAACGTGACGGACCTCGCCGGACGCGCGCGCAAGTCGCGCGAGCTCGAACGCGAGTACGAAGCCGACGAGCCCGCGGCGCTGGAAAGCGATGCGGCGCGTACGCGTTTGGAGACGAGCCTCGCGCAGGCACGCGAACGCATCGGCGCAGCCGAAGCGTCGCAGGTCAAGGCCAGCGCGCACGCAGCCGACTTGCGCGAACGCGGCGCGGCGCTCGCGGCCGAGCGCGACGCCGCAAAAGCGCGGCTGGGCATGCTCGATCAAGACGGCGAACGCGCGCGTCTGGCGCGCGAAGGGATGCTCGCCGACATCGCGGCGCTCGTGGAACAAACGCGCTCGGCGCACGCGCACGTGGAAGGCCTCAAGCACGGCGTGTCCGATCTCGACGCACAGCTCGACGTGGCTCGGCGGGAGCGCGAAACGCTCGGCGAAAATCAGATGCGGCTCGAATCCGACCTGCGTCTTGCCGAGAACGAAGAGCGCGATGCGGCCGCGAGCGGCGAACGCGTGCGTACGCGCGTCGCCGAAATCGAGGCCGAGCTCGGCATGCTCGTTTCGCAGTTCGCGCAAAATCCGGCAACCGACGAAGAGTGCCACGACGTCGAAGCGCGTTATCGCGAAGAACCCGACACCGTGGTCGACGATCTGCCGCGGCTGCGCGAAGAACTCGCGCGGCTTTCGGCCAACGTCAACCTCAACGCCGAAGCCGAACGCGACGAGCTCGCCGAACGCGAAGGCTTCCTCAAAGCGCAGCTCGACGATCTCGCGAAGGCGCGCGAAACGCTGCTCGAGTCGATTCGGGAAATCGAACAGCAGACGCAGATACAGTTCAACGAAGTCTTCGAAAAGGTCGCGCTGGCGTTTACCGAGATGTACGCCCGCCTGTTCGCGGGCGGTCAAGCCAAGATGTGGCAGACCAATCCCGAGAATCTCTCGGAAACCGGCATCGAGATCGCCGTGCAGCCCCCGGGCAAAAAGCAGATGCCGCTGGCCGCGCTTTCGGGGGGCGAACGCGCGATGACGGCGGCGGCGCTCATCTTTGCGCTGATTGCGACGAAACCGTCGCCGTTCTACCTGCTCGACGAAGTCGACGCAGCACTCGACGATGCCAACGTCGAGCGCTTCTCGGATATGGTCAAAGAGTTTGCGGCCGATTCGCAGATGATCATCGTCACGCACAACAAGAAGACGATGGAAATGGCCGACCGCATGTACGGCGTCACGATGGGTGAGGCCGGCGTGAGCTCGATCGTTTCGGCGGAGCTGGCACGTGCCGAGCCCGAGCTCGCGCTTGCCTGACGCGGCGCTCTTTTCGCTTTCGGATAAAACCGGAGCAGCGGAGTTGGCGCGCGCCCTGCACGAGCGCGGTACGGTCGTTTACGCGACCGGGGGCACCAGGACGTTTCTCGAAGAGCACGGCGTTCCGGCGCGCGACATCGAGGATCTCACCGGTTTCCCGCCGCTCTTTTCAGGGCGCGTCAAAACGCTGCATCCAAAAGTCTTCGGCGCGATTCTCTACGATCGCGACGACGCCGAGCACCGCGCGCAAGCCGATAAGTACGCGATTGCCTCGATCTCCGTCGTCGCCGTCAACCTTTATCCATTCGAAGCGACCGTCGCGCGCGAGGGAACCTCGCTCCAGGAGGCGATCGAACAGATCGACATCGGCGGCGTATCGTTACTGCGTGCCGCGGCAAAGAACTTCGCACACGTGGCGGTGCTAACGCACCCGTCGCAGTATGCGGAATATATCGTGGCGTTGGAAGCCGGCGACGTGCCGTTGGCGTTGCGGCGGAAATTGGCGGTGCACGCGTTCGAGCGCACCGCCGAGTACGACGTCGCGATCTCGCACTATCTCGGCGCCGCCGGCGAAGTGTTGCCCAGCGAGCTGCCCGGAGCGTTGGCGGTCACGATGCCGCTTGCCAAGCGGCTGCGCTACGGCACCAATCCGCAAGAGCGCGCCGCGTTCTACCTCGATCGCTCGGATCGCTTGCCGCAGCAGCTGCACGGTAAAGCGCTCAGCTACAACAACTTGCTCGATCTCGATGCGACGCTGCGGCTGCTGTCGCGCGCGCCGCTGGGCGCCGAGTTCGGAAGCCGGCGCGAACGTTTCGTACGTGCGGCCGTCGTCAAGCACACGGTCCCGTGCGGCGTCGCGCAGCGCTCGACCGTCGGCATTGCGATCCGCGACGCGCTCGACGCCGATCCGGTGTCGGCCTTCGGCGGTATCGTCGCTACAGATGGAACGGTCGATCTGAAAGCCGCGGAGTATCTCGCGAAGTTCTTTCTCGAGATCGTCGCCGCTCCGCAGTTCCACGAAGACGCGCTCGAGCTGCTCAAAAGGAAGAAGAATTTGCGTGTGATGCAGTTCGTGCCGTCGCTGCCCGACGAGCTTGCCCGGGAGCTGCGCCTGCGCAGCGCGCTCGGCGGCGTCCTCGCCGAGGACAACGATCCGCTGGCGCAGCCCGAAGAGTGGAAGGTCGTGAGCAAGCGCGCGCCCAGTGCGCAAGAATGGCACGATCTCGCCTTCGCGTGGGACGTCGTGCGCCACGTCAAGAGCAACGGCATCGTGATCGTCAAAGGCGGAACGACGCGCGGCATTTGCGCCGGTCAAACCAATCGCGTCAGCGCGGTGGAGATCGCGGCGCAACGTGCCGGCGATACGGCGCGCGGCGCGGCATGCGCGAGCGACGGATTCTTTCCGTTTGCCGACGGGCTCGAAGCGGCGGCCGAACGCGGCTGCAGCGCGATCATCGCACCCGGCGGCTCGGTGCGCGACGACGAAGTGATCGCGGCCGCCGACAAGTTCGGCGTCGCACTCGTCTTCTCGACGTACCGGTATTTCTTACACTAATCTTTGCTCTTCGGCCACGGGCAGCCGAGCCGCACGCCGATCGGGCGGTAGCCGTGTAAGAAGTTCGTACCGGGGCTCACGACGTTCACCTTGTCCAGCGCGCCAAACGCACCGAGCTGCTGCATCGTGAGGACCACGCAATAGGTGCCGTCCTTTAGGCGGTAGACCGACGGCTCGTTTTCGTGCCGGTAAAATCCCTGCGCAGCGACCTGCGACGCGTGAGTGGCGCGATCGGCGACTCGGTACAATATTCGTGCTTGTCCCAGCGAATCGTTCGCGAACGGCCCGCGCGGCAGTTCAACGACTTTATCGAGATGGGAATAGAGCGGGGACAACTCGACAGCGGCTTTCGCTTTTTGCGGCACGGCCACGTAGTCTACGCCGTTGGCGCGCAAGCGCGCGAGTGCGTCCGGCGACGTAAGATTCCACGTAAGAAAGCCCTCGTCGCGGCCGGCAACGCCGTCGAACAGGTCGACGTCGCTGTAAAGATTGTAATACATGTCGACGCCGTCGACGTACACTTTGTCTTTGCGCGGATCCAAGTGCGCGTTGACGTACTCGAGCATCGGAACGAACGCGAGCTGTACCTCGCGCTCGGGCCGCCCGTGAAAGAGATACTCCCAGTCGTACCGCACGTTTCCCATGACCCACGGCAGCGTTGCAAATCGTTGCATCGGGACCGCTAACGGCGTATTTGCCAATACGATCGCGGCGAGGATCGCAGTGTAAGCGGCGCGCGCAATGCCTGCGAGGACACTCGCCGGCGAAGGAATCGTGAGAAACGAGGCGAGCAGCATAATCGCCGGCATGAGGCTTTCGGCATAGCGAGCCTCCACGTACCCGGTTGAAAACCACATGACGGTCCAAACGATAACGAACGCCGTCAGCACACGAAAGGTGGGCGCTGCCTTCGGCCACGCGGCGTAGATC
>DASRSM010000136.1:0-6307 GCA_035656415.1 Vulcanimicrobiaceae bacterium
AGAGTCGCGCCGGCGGCGATCAGCCAGACCTCGTTGCCATTCCAAAACGGCCCGATGCTCGCCATGGCCGCTCCGCGTTCCCGTTCGTCGCGCGCGATGAACGGCGCGACAGCCGCGACGCCCAAATCGAATCCGTCGAGCAGCACGTACGCCGTCAGCATGAACGCAATCACGCAAAACCCCACGGTGCTCATCCTTCGCTTGTCATCCTGAGCGTAGCGCCCGAAGGGCGCGAAGTCGAAGGGCCGGCGCCTGGACCTTCGGCAATCTCCCTGAGCACCAAATATAAGAACAGAACGCCCAGAATGAAGTACATGCCCGCGAAGCCGACCAGCGTGAAAATCGTTTCGCCGGCGGCGACGTTGGGCGATCCGGCTTCGGCAGTGCGCATCACGCCGTATACGATCCACGGCTGACGGCCGACCTCGGTAACGGTCCAGCCCGCTTCGTTCGCGATGTACGGAAACGGCATGAGCAGCATGAGGATCCAGAGCATGGGCCGCGCATCGAAGAGCTTCTTCCGCCACAACAGCAGCACGGCAAGTCCGGCGGCGGCGGCGAACATCGTTCCGAGTCCGACCATGACGTGGTACGCGTAATAAACGAGCGCGACCGGCGGATGCAGCTCTTCTGCGTACGCGCTCAGTCCCTTGACGTTGGCCGTGAAGTTGCCGTACGCGAGAAAGCTCAAAACGTTCGGAACGTAGACCGGATCGATGAGCGCGTGGTTCTTCGTGTCCGGCATCCCGATAATGGCCAGCGGCGCGCCGTTGATCGTTTCGAACAGGCCTTCCATCGCCGCCAGCTTGATCGGCTGATAGTTCGTCACGTCGGCGCCGTTGCGATCGCCGGTCGGAAAGACGGCCAGCAGCGAAAAGATCAGCGCGACGATCGCTCCGTCGCGCACGAAGCGTCGCCCGAGTGCCGTTTCGCGGCCCGAAAGCAGATAGTACGAACCGATGCCCGCCACGATGAAACCGCCCGCAACCAGCGCGCCCGTCAAGACGTGCGCGTACTGCCAGCCCGCGAACGGCGACAGCAGCACGGCCCAAATATTGTCGAGTTCGAGAAGCCCGTTAGCGCCGGCGTGATAGCCGACCGGATGCTGCATCCACGCGTCGGTTACGACGATGAAAAAGCCCGACAGCCACGAGCCGGCACAGACGGCAATCGCCGACCAGGCGACGAATCGCGACGGCGTCGCCGCTCGCGCACGGTAGAGCAGAACCCCGAGGAATACGGACTCCAGAAAGAAGGCGAACATGCCTTCCATGGCCAGCGGTTGTCCGACGATCGATCCGCTGCGCTGCGCGAACGTGGCCCAGTTCGTTCCAAACTGAAACTCCATGGGAATGCCGGTAACGACGCCGGCCGCGAAGTTGATCGTGAAGATTTTCGTCCAAAAGCGCGAGGCGCGCGACGCGTCGGCATCGCCCGACGACGCCTTCCAGGTGTACCACGCTACGAACGGCGCCAGCCCCATCGTTCCGATGGGAAACAAGTAGTGGAACATGATCGTAAAAGCGAACTGCAGCCGATCCGCGAGTACGGAATCCACGTTCGTCTACGTCGTGCCGTTGAGAATCTTACGTGCCTCCGGGCTGTCTTGATATTCGACCGTCAAGACGGCCTTGAGATGCGCGGCGGTTTTCTTAGCCTGATCATCGTCCATCCGCATCGCCGTTGTATAGCACCAATATAGCAGCATGGGCAGGTCGCGGTCGCGCGGATAGACCTTCTGCATGTTTACGATGGAATCGGCGACGCCTGCCGTTTCGACGCTTTCGCGGTTGCCGTACTTATAGTCGAGCATGAAGTTGACGTGCTTGAGGCGGTTTTCGACCTCGAGCACGGACATCTCGCGTTTGCCGAAGTACTCGTCGGCCGGCGCGAGCGTGGTGAGGTAAACGTCGTGCGGAACGGCGATAACGGTGGCGATCACGCGGATCGGATCGACGGCTTTGACGCGCGCGATTAGCGTCGTCGCGTTCTTCACGTCGTCTTCGGTGTAGCCGCGGTCCGTCGACGCCGAATTCGCGGACGCCAACAGCTCGTTGCCCCAGTTGGTCGGCAGGTGCGCGACCGGAAAGGACGGCGCCGCGGCGCGCTGCAGCGCGAGCGAACGCCACGAGGGATCGTGCGTGATCAGCCACGCACGCCAATCGGCTTCCACTTGCTGCAAGAGCGCGTCGGTGTTGCCGGGGTAATCCTTAACGTTGGCGGTTGCATCCGTGTCGGCAAACTTTGCGAGCGCGGTAGGATCGTCTTCGGCATTGGCGCGCAGCAACAGCGCTTGCGCCTGGGAGATCTCGTTAGGGTCTTGGGAGTGTGCGATGACGTATTCCGCGGCTTCGCGCACCCACCACACCGCGCCGTCGTGGTTGGTAAGCGGGCTGTAATGCACTCCGCTTCCGATTTGCACGGTGAGATTGGCGAGCTCGCCGTATGCCGCCATCTCCGGATGCTGCAGCGAGTACGCGCGCCCCGCGTTGAGTATCGAGGCGAAGTAGATTTCTTGCGAACGGAAATCCCAGCCGGCGGCGTCGCCTTTGGCGTACGCATCCTTCATCTGCTTGTAGAGCACTCCGGGATCCGCCACCATCGCCGCGTTTGCGGACGCTGTCATCGCGAGCAAAGCGAGCAGCAACGCTGCCAGCGTCGTCGAGGGCTTACAAAACGCTCGAATCATCTAAGACTAAACGCAGATTGTTCGTGAGAAGTGCGTTTTTGATCTCTCGAGCGATTCGGCGCCCGGTCGACATCGGTTCGGAATAGTTGAGATACGAGTACGGCGATCCGTCGATGAACAGGTTCGTACCGGCCACGATGCGCGCCGAGATCTCCATAATGTAGAACTGAATGTCGGGCGTGATGATCGTTTCGATGCAGAATGCGCCGAAGAGGCCCTTCGGACCGCAAATCTCTTGGCTGACCTTTACCACGTCTTCGCCCATCCGCAGCGCTTCGGCGAGCATCGACTCGCGCAGCGACACTGAGGAGTTGCCGACGACAACGTAGGAGGGACTGATGTCCATGCCTTCCTGAGCTGCAGCGGGAATGCGGCCCAGCGAATCCACGTTGGTCTCGTAGCGGCGGTCCATCGACATGATCTCGAGCTTCTTCGAGAGCGGCGAGTAGAAATAGTGAATGTAGAGCGGTACGCCGATGATATATTCTTGGATCGTGTACGCTTCTTTGAGGTGCGCCGCTCGCGCTTCGAAATCTTGCGCGTCGCGAATGAACATGTATCCGCGGCCGCCCTGCGCTCCGTACAGCTTGACGATAACCGGCCGGTCGATCTCTTCGCCGCTCTTGAACTGACGGGGAAGCATGAGCCCGGCACGCGAGAGCCACTCGCGCTGCAGTTCGCGGCTGGCTTCCCAATCGAGCACCGCCTTGTTGCCGAAATACGGGATCTCCATCTTCTTGTGCTCTTCGAGCGACAAGTATGCGACGAACGAACCGTGCGGCACGATGATGACTTTGCGCCGCTGCAGCTCGTCGACGAGTCCCATGAACTCCGAATACGCGTTGAGGACGATGACTTCGTCGATGAAAGCGAACGAACGATAGAGCCGTTCCGTATCGCGATTGGAAATCGCTAGGGTCTTGAAACCTTCATCGTGCGCGCCTTTGAGGATTTGCAGCGCGGAATGCGATCCAAGCGTCGCGATGGTGTACTGCCGGTCCATGCGGGTTCTTGGTACTCCCTAGCGTCACAAATGTCATCCTACGTCCCGTACCGGCGCTGCCGGGCAGCAAAATCGGCAAGCGCCGCGCGCAAATGCTCCTCGCCGAAGTCGGGCCAGTAGGTCGGCGTTGCCCAAAACTCGGCGTAGGCCGCCTGAAAGAGCAGAAAGTTCGACAAACGTAGCTCTCCGCCGGTGCGTACGATCAAATCCGGATCGGGCAGGCCTGCGGTGTACAGACGGCTCTCAACGGCGCGTTCGTCGATCGAATCGGCGTCACGCAGCCCGGCTCGCACTTCCCGCGCGAGTTCGCGCACGGCGTCGCCGATCTCGCGCCGTCCGCCGTAGTCGATCGCGAGGTTGAGCGTCATCGCAGTATTAGCACTAGTCATTGAAACGAGCTGTTCGAGTGCCATACGCGTGCGCTGCGGCAAACGTTCGGTGCGTCCGCACAGACGGACGCGTACGCCTTCGTGCCCGAGCTTGCGCAGTTCGCCGTACGCCGCACGAAACGCCAAGCTCATCAGCGTATCGACTTCGCCGTTCGGCCGCTGCCAGTTCTCGTCGGAGAACGCGAACGTCGTAAGCAACGGAATTCCCGCGTGGAGCGCGGCCCGCACGGTGCGCCGCAAAGCGGTCAAGCCGTAACGGTAGCCGAGCGCGACCGGCAGCCCGCGCTCGCGCGCCCAACGGCGGTTGCCGTCCATGATGATTGCAACGTGGCGAGGTGTCACGTGGTCGCTAGCTTCCCGCCGGCAGCACTTTTGGAGCGCTCCTGCACGTCGCGTACGACGGATTCGAGCTCGTCGACGTAAGCGAGAAAACGTTGGCGGCCCTTCTTGGTGATGGAATACAGCGTCGAGGGGCGGCCGTTGCCGCGTTGCTTCTCGGCTTTGATCACGCCGTCTTCGGCCAGCGCGTGCAGATGACGATTGAGATTACCGTCGGTGAGGTCGCACGCGGCTTGCAGCTCTGCAAACGTTAAGCCGTCGACCCGCGCGATCAGGGACGTGCAGATCGCCAAGCGTCCGCGTTCGTGAAAGATTCGTTCGAGCCCGGGATAAGAAAATGGTGCGTCGTCGTTAGGCATCCAAAGCGCTCCTTTCGCGCGCGAGCAGGTAACCGATCGTAAGTTGCCCCGCGCCGAAGCCGAGCGGCATCACCCACCACGACAGCGCGACGTATTCCAAGGGCGTCGCGAGAAACAGCACCGCGAGCAGGCCGAATCCGACCATGACGGGCAGCGCGCCCGCCGGGATCGCTTGCCGCGACGCGAACAGCCCGACCGCGTAAAACGCGAACCACGTGCCGGGCAACAACGCGTACTCGCCGTGCGCCGCAAGTGCGGCCGTCATCGCGCCGCAGAGCAGCACGCTGGGTGCGATCGAAAGCGCGGCAGTGCGAAACTGGCTTTGTGCGCTCGGCCGATGATTCTTGAGCAGCCAGAGCGCGACCGCGCCGTAGTTGAGCAGCAGCGCCGCGCCCAGACACGTCATCCATATCGCGAGATACGTTGAGAGCGCCGCTGCCGTAACCGGATGTGGAACGCGCGCGTACTGGACGCCGCCCGCGATCAACGCAACGACTCCGCTCGCGGCGGCAGCCGGTCCCGAGTACCCTTCGAAGTGCTCGGCGCGCGCCAGTCGTTCGCGGACCTCGGCCAAATCGGAAAGCGCCCGCTCGATCTCCATTACCATGGATCTCCTCGCTTGACTCTGCAGTGCAAAGTGCTCTACCTTTGTACCACAAAGCTACTGCCCGATCAAGAGCCGGAGGTCCTTCAAAGTGCCGAAGCTTCGTAAGTGGGAACGGTTTGCTCTAGCGGCAGCCGGACTCTCTGGCGATCGATGTGTTATGCTCGGAAGCGTCGGGCTTGCAGATCACATCGATACGCGCGGGGCGCCGTGAAAGCGGCGCCCCGTTTTAACTAAAATATCGTCCGTGGAAATGCATTGGGCTTATCGCGATTTGGCTTTATGCGCGAGTTCCGCGAGATGAGCGCGCGTGACGGCATCGTGCGGCGCAGACATAGCCGCCGAGGCATCCTTCGCGATGCGTGCTAGTGACGCACGTGCGAGCGCCGTCGCGTCCGGCGGCGTTCCCTCGGGCGGATTCGTAACGAGCTTCTGCAGCCGATCGACGTAGCCGGCCTGCAGGTTGCGCAAAACGAGCGGTATCGAGCGGTCCCGCAAATCGTTGAAGATACCGTCGTTCAACCAAGCAAACAGATCGGCAATCGTCATCGTGGCGCCCGTCGATTCCGACGGATTGTCGTCGATGCGCTGCAGAACGAGCGGCTCGAACAAATAGTCGACCGCGGCGAGCTGCGCCTTGTTCAGCGTTTCGACCAGCGGGTAGTCGTGACGCAGCGGCGGGTTGTACGCCCACAGCGGCAGATTTCCGTATCCTTCCCAGCTCGTATATCCGTATCCGGACCATTCGGAATAGCGCAGCCGGTCAAGCAGCGCCGGCGGTATATCGAGCGCGTTGCCATGAAAGAGCGCCGTGTCGAGGACGTTCATCGCGCGACGTTCCGTTGCCAGCGGTACGGGGACGATCGGGATCTCGGCGCCAGGGTCCCCAGCGTGCGCCCACGAGAGATACTGTCCCCCGAGATA
>DASRSM010000137.1:0-4459 GCA_035656415.1 Vulcanimicrobiaceae bacterium
ACACGACGGAGTTCGAAGATCCGGCGAAGATTCGCGACGCGCGCAACGAGATGGTCGCGGTCTGGCTTGCGGCCGGTGTCGATCCTACCAAGGCGACCATCTTTCTTCAGTCGGGCGTCCCGGAAATCTCCGAGCTGCACGTGATCTTGTCGATGATCACGCCGGTCTCGTGGCTCGAACGCGTGCCGACGTACAAGGGACAGATCGACGCGCTCGGCCAGGACATCGCGACGTACGGTTTTCTCGGCTATCCGCTGCTGCAGTTGTGCGACATCGCGATCGTGCGCGGACGGTACGTTCCCGTCGGTAAGGACCAAGTCGCGCACTTGGAGTTCGGTCGCGAGGTCGTGCGCCGCTTCAACCATCTCTACGGAGACGGACAACAGATTCTCGTCGAACCGCAGCCGACGTTTTCCGATTTTCCGGAAGTGCCCGGCACCGACGGCCGCAAGATGAGTAAATCGTACGGCAACGCGATCCTCATCGAAGACGACGACGAGACGACCACCAAGAAGGTGCGGTCGATGATCACCGATCCACTAAAAGTACGCAAAGGCGATCCGGGCCGGCCCGAGGTCTGCCCGCTGTTCTACTTATGGAAGTTCGTGAATCCGCTGAAGGTCGACGCGATCGCCGAAGGGTGTCGTTCGGGCGCGCTTGGATGCGTGGCGGACAAGACCGATTTTTCCGAACAGCTCAACGCCTATCTGCGGCCGATCCGCGAGCGCTATAGAGCCTTTCACGACAACCCCGCCGAAGTAGCACGCATCATCGAGGAGGGTACTGCTCGAACGCGTGAGGTGGCCGCGCGGGTACTAGCCGACGTGAAGCACGCTATGAGGCTTACGTGATGTTCTTTCGGAAACGCCAGAAAGTCGACGACGAGGCGCAGTTCGGCAAGCTCGACGAGCTAGTCGGCGGCGACAATAACCCCGTACTCGACGGCATCCGCCGCGCCTTGCAGCGCGACGACCTTACCGATGAGGACCGCGCCGAGTTCGAAGCCGCCCTCAAACGTCTGCAACCACAAAATCCGCCCGAATAAACGTCCGCCATTACCCTTTGAACTTCGGTATCGTCTTGGCGATCGATTCGAGCGCCCAGTCGATGTCTTCCAGCGACGCGGCGTACGAGAAGCGTAAGTAGCCTTTACCGGCGGCACCGAACGAGGAGCCGCCGCCGCACGCGACGCCGCCCTCTTCCAATAAGGACTTCGCGAGCGCGCGGTCGTCGTGCGTAATCTCCGTGACGTTGGGAAACGCGTAAAACGCGCCTTCCGGGAGCGTGCACGAAACGCCGGGAATCTCGTTGAGGCCGTTGACGAGACGGTCGCGGCGCTGGCGGAAGATATCGTTCATGCGGACGACAGGCGTGTCGTCGCCGGTAAGCGCGGCGATCCCCGCCATCTGCACGAACGTCGCAACGCAGCTGAACGTGTTGTTGTTGAACAGCGTCACGGTCTTCGCGAGACGTTCGGGCATGATCGCATAACCTAAGCGCCAGCCCGTCATCGCATACGCTTTCGAAAATCCGTCAACGATGATCGTGCGGTCGTGCATGCCGTCGAGCGCCGCGATCGAGAGGTAATCGCTGTCGAGATAGAAGTTGCGGCTGTAGATCTCGTCGGCGATGACGATGAAGTCGTGACGCTGCGCGAGTTCGGCGATCCGTTCGAGATCGCTCCTCGTCAGGACGCCGCCGGTCGGATTGTGCGGCGAGTTGATCATCACCGCTTTCGTTTTATCCGACACCTTGCGTTCGAGCTCGTCGAGGTCCATGCGCCAGTTGCGCGATTCGAGCAGCGGGATCGCGTGGATGTTCGCCTGATGGTAGCTCGCACAGGAAGCATACGCCGGATACGCAGGATCGAAGTAGACGAAATCGTCGCCCGGATCGAGCAGCGCCGACAGGATGTTCCAGATGATCGGCTTGGCGCCGGGCGAGATCGTAACGTTTTCGGCCGTGTACGCAGGGGAAATACGGCGGAACCGGCTCGCGTAGTCCGCGATGGTGGCACGCAGCGACGGAATACCCGCCGACGGTGTGTAGTGCGTGTGATTATCGTAAAGCGCGTCGACGGCCGCCTTCTTGATATGCTCCGGCGTATCGAAATCGGGCTCGCCGATCTCCATGTGAACGACGCGTCGCCCTTCGGCCTCGAGTTGACGCGCACGAGCAAGCACTTCGAATGCATTTTCGGAGCCGAGACGCGCGACGGCGGCGGCGATACGATCTTCGTGAACTGCGAGCATGGCTACCCTTTCCTTGCGGCGAAACGTCCCCGCGTCATGCGCACGTTGTCGGAAGTTTTTGCCCCCGGAGCACCAACGTTACCGGAAGGCCTTAGAACCCTCGCCGTTTCGCCCGACCGCGAGTTGGAACCTGGAATGACGGTACGTGCGACGTTCACGTTCCGTAACCAAGGCGGCGCCGTGGCCACGGGCGTCCGCGTACGATTCAATCTTCCCGACGGCCTCGTCTATCTCGTCGGAAGCGGCGAGCTCGATGGTGCGTCGCTGGACGACGAGTTGGGGAACTCTCCGCTCCTCGCACGCGGCGGCGCACACATCGGTGACGTTGCGCCCGGGGAAGAGCGGCGCATCGAGATCGCCTACAGCGTCGCCGGTGCCATCGAAAACGGTACGACCGTCGAGCTGCAAGCGGCCGTCGCGTCCTTCGAGTTGTCGCCCGTCGGATCCAACGTCGTGCGTCTGGTCGCGCGAAGCCGTCCACAACTGCAAAACGCGCTCACCCGCATCACCGTCGAAGCGCGCCAAGAGCCCAGCCCGGGATCCGAAGCGCAGGTGACGATCCGCATTCACAACGCCGGCGAGTCGAGCGCGCACGACGCGGTCGCCGTCGCGCCGATTCCCGAACACACGACGTACGTCGCAGGCTCTGCGCGGGTCAACGGGCGCGAGATGGAGCGCGACCTCGGCGTCGCGTTCGACCGCCTCTACGCGCCGATCGTCGCCGCCTCGCTGTCGGCGAGCGCATCGGCGACGCTCGTGTATCGCATTCGCATCGACGCGCCGCTTCCCGATGGGACGCGCATCATTGCCGGCGCGCAGATCGCGTCGCAAGAAACGGCCGCGTTCGATCTCGAACCGGCAACGCTCGTCGTTCGCGCCGCACCCGACTTCGGCGACGACCGTACCGCGCTGTCGGTCGATCCGTCGCACGACGTGCGGCCCGGCCAACGCGTCGTCATCGCGTTAACGGCGTATAACGCCGGCACCGCCGCCGCCGATGCTGCAACGGCAACGCTCGAACTTCCCGATACGCTGGCACTCGTGCGCGGCGCGTCGAGCATCGACGGACGTCCGATCCGCGATCGTCGCAAAGATCCGCTGGTTTTCGATCTCGGACGCCTCGACGCCGGCGAAAACGTCGAGCTTCGCGCCGAAGCCATCGTCGTTTCACCGCTCGCCGACGCAACGACGCTCCCCGTTGCCGCCACGCTGGCGTGGGAACCTTCGACCGGAGTGACCGCGCGGCGGCTCGATCGCACAATTGCGGTGCATTCGGAACCCGCGCTGGCAGCGCGACGCAATCTCATCGCGCGCGTCGGCGGTGAAATCGTCCGTCCCGGCAGCGACGTCGAAGCGACGGTCGACGTTGCCAACGACGGCAGCGCGGCTGCAGCCGACGTCCTGCTCCACTTGCGTCTCGATCCGGCACTCGAAGAAGTGCGCGTCTTTGAAAAAAGCGGACGATTGACGCTCGAAAGCGACACCGTCGATCTCGGAACGCTCGACGCGTATTCCTCGCGCCGCATCACGATCCGGGCGCGCATTCGCACGCCGTACGCCGATCGCAGCGAAGTTCGCGTGGGTGCCAGCGTGCACACGCGCCAGCTGGGCGAAACGCCGCTCGGCGACGTCGCGTGGCGCGTGGATTCGCATCCCGCGTTCGACGCGCAAACGTCGCGGCTCGAGCTCGCGAGCGACGCCGTACTGCGTCCCAATCAACTCGCCGACGTCGACGCCGTCGTCGTCAACACCGGCACCGACGTCGCGCACAACGTCCGGCTGCGTCTGTACGTTTCGCCCGAAGCGCGGCTCGAAAGCGTCGACGGAGCGATTCGCGAGAAATCGTCGCTCGTCTTCGGCGAGATTCTTCCCGGCGCGACGACGAAAGCACGCCTAGGCTTACGATTGCTGCGCAGTCTGGCTAAAGAGTTTCCGGTAACCATCGACGGCGTGTTCACCGCCGACGGAATGCTGCCGGTTCCGCTGCCGCGTTTGGTCATCGCCACCACCGCCGAGCCGGACTTCTCGGTGGGAACGTTTCGCAGCGAACCGATCGACGTCGTCGACGTCGGCGAAACCGTCGAATGGGTGCTCCACGTTCGCAACGGCGGCGACGGCCCCGCGCGTCGCGTGGTCATCTCGATCGAACAACCCGGAACGCTCATTTACGTTCCGAACTCGACGACGGTTAACGACGTTCCGGTTCG
>DASRSM010000138.1:0-21124 GCA_035656415.1 Vulcanimicrobiaceae bacterium
AACCATTCCTCAGTCCGTGCGCGTTTCGAATCTTAACGCCGGCCGCGACGTCCGCGCGACGCTCGAGGCCCTCGCTGCGCTCGGAACGCGGATCGAGCGCGAAGATGACGACGCGATCGTGCATGGCGGCCGCCTGCGCGAGTCGGCCGGAACCCTCGATTGCATGAACTCCGGATCTACCGCGCGGATGCTCTTGGGCGCCTGTGCCGGTGCGAACGTCCCGGCCCGATTCGACGGAGATTCGTCGCTGCGCCGCCGGCCGATGGAGCCGGTCGCCGCACAGCTGCGCGCGTTCGGTGCGAAAATCGCCACGAGCGAAGGGCGAATGCCGGTCGATCTGCAGGGTACGCCCGAAATCCAAACGTGCAACTTCATTCTGCTCTCGCCGTCGGCCCAAGTAAAGTCGGCGCTGCTTTTTGCCGGCGTTTTTGCAAACGCCGCTATCGAGCTCGCGGGCGACCGCGGATCGCGAGATCACACCGAGCGATTGCTGCGCTATCTTGGCGCGGACGTCACCTGGGATGGACGCACCGTCTCGCTGGGAGCGGCGGCGCTCACGGCCAAACCCATCGAGATCGCCGGTGATTTTTCAGCCGCGGCCTTCTTCATCACCGCTGCGGCGATCGCACCGGGAAGCGAACTCGTCGTACGCGGAACGGGAGTCAATCCGACGCGCACGGGCTTGCTGGACGCGCTGCGGCTGATGGGGGCGTCGATCGAACTGCATAACGAACGCACGGTCTCGGGCGAGCCGGTTGCCGATATCGAGGTGCGACACGCGCCGCTTCGCGCCATCGCCATCGGACCGGAGCTCGCGCTGCGCGCAATCGACGAGATCCCGCTGCTTGCCATAGCAGCCGCTTTCGCCGAAGGCGAAACGACGATTTCGGGCATACGCGAGCTGCGGACGAAAGAATCCGACCGTGTCACCACGACGCAGGGCCTGCTTTCCGCCGTTGGTATCGAGACGATCGCGGCCAACGATGCCTTGACGGTTCGCTGCGGAGCGCGTTCGCAGGCGACAGGCCCTGTCGATACGGACGAAGATCATCGCATTGCGATGGCGGCGGCCGTGCTTGCCTGCGGAGCCGGTCCTATCGCCATCGATAGCGATGCGAGTATCGACGTCAGCTTTCCAAACTTCCTTTCGACGCTCGCGGGGGTACGCGCGTGAACGACAATAGGGCGGTATACACGGCGGACGAGTTCGAGCGCGAGTCTCGCTATCTCGAAATTATCGTATGGGAATCCTTGGCCATCGAGCCGGGCATGAGAGTACTCTTTTGCGGTTACGGCGAGAACGGCAACCAGGTCGTGCGCGCCATCGATTGCGGCGCGGACGTTACCGTGATCGAGCACGGGAATACGGCGATTAACCGCTTCGCGAAGCTCGGAGCCAAGCTGCTGCGCGGCAGCACGTCGGTCATCCCCGCAAAAGAGAACGCGTTCGACTTGGCGGTTGCGTTCCATTATTTGCACGAGATCGACCCGTTCTTCCACGCGCAAGTGACGTCCGAGTTGGCCCGGGTCGGCAAGCGCGTCGCGATCGTCGAGCCCGCTCCGCCGTCCGACGCGCTCGGAAAGCGTATCGCGTTATTGTATTCGCAGGCCAAGCGCGAACTCGGACAATTCGAGTACTATCAGCCGATCGAATACTGGAAAAAGCTCTTGCAGGCCGTCAAGGCAGACATCTCGCAGCACGTGTTTGCCTTTGCAAAGGTGCCTCCGTACGAATATCTCCTCGACACGGTCGATCTGCTGCTCAAAACGATGGAGGTCGAGGACGCTCCGAAGAGTTTCCTCGATGAGCTGCGTCAAATCGCGCGCCGTTCGGACACGCAACTGTTGCCGCCGCCGCGCTTCGTGCTCGTCGGTGCTGCGTTGGGCGAACTTCCCGTACCGCAGTTCAGCGAGCGGCCGGTACCCGCTCCCCCACCGCCTCCCAAAACGCCGGCGATTGCGCCGAAACCGGCTACGTCCGAACGAGCGGTGACGGCCGAGGCCGGTTACGAATTTCCGCCCGTCGACGCGCCGTCGGCACCGAACGCGCCGCAAAAAGCGACGCAACCTGAATCTGCGCCGGCTCCCGCACCGCAACCGCAGCCCGCGCCGTTCCAGCCCGCATCGACGGAGTCAAACGAACCGCCGCCGGGATTCATACCCGGGCTCCCGTTTGGTGCGCCGCGTCCGCCCGAAGGCGCGCCGCAGTCGCAACCGCCCAAACCTCCGCCGGCGCCATTCGGCGCGCCGTTTGCAATGCCGACGCCGGATCCGTTTGGCGCGCCGCCGCAAGGCATACCGCCCTCGACGACGTGGCAGTGGGAACCGCCCGAAGGCGGCGACGACGGGGAAACGCCGTTTGGACCGCCGGGAGGCGGTTAGGTCAGCAACTTCACGATCCGCACGGTAAGGGCGAAATACCGTACCGAGAGCGCGATCGTTGCGAGTGCGCGCCGTGCGCGCGCGATGAGATCGCCTGTTGCTTCGGCATCGCTCGAAATGCGCGCGAGCGCGGCTTCGAGCCGCGGCGCATCGAAGGTCGCGCGTTGCTTTTCCTCAAGGCGTGCGACCTTCGCTTTGAGTTGGCGTTGCGCGCGTGCGACGTGCAGCGCGCCGGCAAGCATAAGCGCTAACGACGCGACGCAGAAAGCGCCGAGAACGATCCAGCCCGCGATTGCCGGCGTCATCGCGAGTTAGGCGGCCGACTCGCCCGCGTTGCTGCTAGAAGCGGAGACTTCCGTTTTAGCTTCGCTCTTTGTTTCGGGCTTGGACTCGCTCTTCGTTTCGGTCTTGGACTCGCTCTTCGTTTCGGTCTTGGACTCGCTCGTTTCAGACTTGGACTCGCTCTTCGTTTCAGTCTTCGCGCGCGAATCGGTTTTATAGAAACCCGATCCTTTAAAGACGATTGGCGCCGGGTTGAAGACGCGCATCATCGCCCCGCCGCAAACCGAACACGGCTGGTCGTGGGTGTCGTTAAAACCGTGGCGGACCTCACGGACCGTTCCACAATTGCTGCATTTGTAGTCGTAAAGCGGCATGGCAGTAGGAGTATACCCAGTCTAGCAGTCTCGGTCAACGACTGCTAGAGCCAGCTTGCTTAAACGTCGGCAAGCGCCGGCTCATCCCGCCGGTATTCGACCAGGCCCTTGAAGTGTACGAGGGCGTCATCGAGTGCCGTCGTGAAGCGGCGACCGTGCCGCCAATGGTCCACCAGGGCACCGATCCGGCCGTGATAGGCCGGGTACGAGAGGCGTACGTGCACCTTGGATCGCGTCGTTTTACGCTCGATGCGAAAGTCAAGCCGGCGACGCACCGAATACGCCCCGACCAGCGATAGATGGAAGTTCGTGACGAACGCATCGACCTCGTAGATCTGCTCCTCCTCGCCCGGCAGCGACGAGCGCACGATCACCTCGCTGCCCAATGCAATGGACGTTGTGGGACTGCCCAAGCGAGAGCTACGCAAGAAAGAAAGCCACACAGGCCACTTTTCGACCGCGCAGAGCAGCGCGAACGCGTCTTCGGCCGAGGTTTCCACGTCGACGCTGGCGCTGAACGACCGCAGTCCGGGCCGCTCTGGCGCGCCGGTTACAACAGCCATGTCGGGTGCTTCGTCCATACTACCTGTGGGGCCTGCCGCATCGTCCATCCACAAGCTATTGTGCATCGTTATGCACGAATTCCACCGCTGCCGACCGCCTCGACGAACGAGACCAGGGTCGCGACGCCGACCGGCAAGGCGGCCTCGTCGATGCGGAACTGGGCGCTGTGTCCGGGATATACCGAGCCGGCCGCTTCGCTGCGAACCCCAAGCCGGACGTGCACTCCGGGGACGCGCATCGCAAAGTACGCGAAATCCTCGCCGCCCATGGTCGGCGGCATACGTTCGACGCGAAACGTGCTATTCGCACGCATGTACTGCGCAAACGCTTCCGCAAGCGCGACGTTGTTGACGACCGGCGGATATCCGCGCGCGATTCGCACTTCAGCAGTCGCGCCGTATGCCGATGCGACGCCGTCAACGATCCGGCGAACGCGCGCTTCGAGCCCGTTACGAATTTCCGGATCGAGTGCGCGAAGCGTTCCGTGCATCTGCACTTCGTCGGCAATAACGTTGTTTGCGTAGCCTCCCGCGATCGTTCCGATCGTTACGACGACGCTTTTGAGCGGGTCGGTTTCGCGTGCGGCAATGTTCTGCAGCGCGAGCACGATTGCGGCCGAAGCCGGAATCGCATCGACGGCCGTATGCGGATACGCGCCGTGGCCGCCTTTTCCGCGCACGGTGAGATACAGCTCGTCGGTCGAAGCATTTACCGGTCCGGGCGTTATTCCGAGCGCACCCGGCTCGAGCCGTGGATCGACGTGCAACATCGCAATCGCGTCGACACGGGGGTCGTCCAGCGCTCCCTCGGCGATCATCGGCTCCGCGCCACCGGGACCTTCTTCCGCCGGCTGGAAGATCATCACCGCCGTTCCGTGCAACCGGTCGCGCATCTTCGACAGCACCGATGCCGCGCCGAGCAGCATTGCCGTGTGCGCGTCGTGACCGCACGCGTGCATTTTTCCGTCGATCTCCGACGCGTACGGCAGACCCGTGCGCTCGGTAATGGGAAGCGCGTCCATGTCGGCGCGCAGCGCGACGACGCAGCCGTCCAGCTTGCCACGAACGATTCCGACGACGCCCGTTTTCGCCAAGCGCCGGTGCTCGATGCCGAGCGCGTCGAGCTCGCGCTCCACCAATTCGGCGGTCTCATGTACGTCGAAACCCAGCTCGGGACGGCGGTGAATGCTGCGGCGCAGCTCGACCACGCGCGCGACCAGCGACCCTTCGGGCTCCACGACCATGGGCTGCAAGTTGGCGAGGGAGGCAGGGAAGCCTCCGCGCGCGCTGCCGCGAAGAGCGTTCGACGACGATGCTACCGCCCGATTTAGCCTTTGCGATGCTGATCAATCGCACCAGCCAGTATTACGTCGATCATCAACCCGCGTACATGACGTACACGGAACGGACGCACGTGACCGCACCGGGTGCCGGACGCAGCCAGGACATCAATCGGTCGGTCGCGGTTCGCGTCGCCGACAACTTCGCCGTGATGAAAGATCTGCCGAACGGCGGCGAGCGGACCGGCCAAGCCTTTCCGATTATCTCGAGCTTCGATGCATTTTCCGGCTTCTCGTTTTCTTGGTTTGCGAACCTCAAGCGCGTCGACATCAGCGTCAAGTTGGGGCGCCCCTGGTACTACCAGATTCCCGAAGCCGACCCGAGCGTCAACGCCGTGATCGCGTACTTCAGTTACTGGGGCGTTCGCTATGCGTCCGACTCTTCGGAAAACGCGCTGCACTTGTCGATCGAACCGGCCCCCGGCTATAAATACTACTTTTATCCCGCCGACGTCGTCGAAGATCCGCAGACGCACTTAGCGTCGCACATCGAAATGCGATCGAATCAAAGCGACGAGGTGATGAGCTTCGATTACAAGGTCATCGACGGGCATTGGGTTATGACGCACGCCACGTGGAGCGCCACCGAGCACGCGTTCGTCTTCACGAGCAAAGTTATCGCCGACGTCAACTTCGACGACATCGCATTCCCCCAACAAGTCCCCGACCCGCGCCTCGCCGGCACGCCCACGCCTACGGTTGAGCCGTCGGCGGAACCCTCGCCATAAACAGCTGCTCCGGCAACGATGGTGGAAACGCGAACGAATCGTACGTAAACGCCGTCGAGATGTGGAACCAGCCCGGCCGCTTGTACGGCCGCACGACGCCGTCGATCGTTCCCCCCTGCGTCAGATAGTAGCCGCCCACATCTGCGAAACGTAAATCCACGTCCAAATCGAACGTCACCGCCGGCGACACGAGATGCTCGCGAAAGTGCATCGCACAGAATCGCAGCGATGCGTCGTTGACGAGTGCCTCCGTTAGCGGATGGCGAAGCGGATCGCTTTTGGCGTGCATCCACAACCGCCGCGCCGCAGTTCCGTTCGGACATCGTGCGACACCGCCGTCGGACACGCCGTACGTACCTTCGTTGATCGCCGTCACGACGGCGAGCAGCGGCAGCGGCGACGCGCTCGGCTCGGGTAAAGCGGCCTCGGGCGATATCGTGGCCATCGATGCGTTCAAACCGCGGTGCAGCCAAACGTACGCGCCACGCCAGGTCGGATCGAAGATCGCGAGCTGCGAGAGCGCGCGCGTCCGGTCCAGCAGTGCGACCGACGCTAGACCGTCCGACGTACGGTACGCGACGTTCCACGATTGCGACGACGCTGCTCCGCTCACGACCGCGAGTTCGGCATCACCCTCGTCATCGCGCGATACGATTAGCGATCCGTCACCGCCGGGCACGATCGTGCGGTAGGTCAGGAACGGCGGCTCTCTGAGCTCGCGCATGCTTGCCAGGACCGCGCGATAGTACGACGGCGCGTCGAATCCGGCCAACGCGCTGGTAGCGCACGCTCCGGTCAGCGCGCAAAGAATAACAAGAGACCCCGCATAACGCCGGATCTCTCGCAACATGGCGGAGAGGGTGAGATTCGAACTCACGGAACGCTCATCACGTTCGCCCGCTTTCGAGGCGGGTGCCTTCAACCACTCGACCACCTCTCCCGGCCGTCTGGCGACCGGCTTTTATACGGCGCCCGCTACTCCGGGCCTTCTTCTGAGGCCGTTCCGCGCTTCTCCCGGAAAAAGGCGCGCAGCTGGCCGGCGGCCTCCTCTTCGAGCACGCCGGCCGTGACCTCGAGCCGGTGGTTGGTCTTGGACGAGCGCAGGATATCGAAAGCGCTGCCGTCGGCACCGCCCTTTGGATCGCGCGCCCCGTAGACGACGCGCTTGATCCGTGCCGCGATCATTGCGCCCGCGCACATCACACACGGCTCCTTCGTAACGTACATCGTCGCGTCGCTGAGGCGCCACGCGTGCAGACGTCGCGCCGCTTCGCGCAACAGCAGCATCTCTGCGTGCGCGGTTGCGTCGGGTGTCGTTTCTTTTTCGTTTTTCGCTTCTAGAACGAGATCGCCGCACACGAGCACCGCGCCGATGGGCACGTCGCCTGCAGCCCGCGCGTCTTCCGCCAGTTGCATCGCGCGGTGAAGATACCGTTCGTCTTCCGTTGGTTCCATCAGATTCCGATGCGTTGATCGACGACGATTCCGGTGCCTTGCATGGTCGGAGCCAACCCGCCCGGTACCGACGGCACGCCGTTTAGCGCGTAGCGGCGCACTTGCAGCAGTAGCGCGCTTCTCGGACCGGTTGAAAACTGCACTCCCGCAAAGCCCAATCCGTAGATCGACTGTACCGGTGTCGTGCCCCACGTTCCGACCGCCTCATATCGACCGTAACCGGCAGATGCCAACAGCGTTTTCGAAAAGTGATGCGTGACGCTAAAAATAAGCTCGGGCGTGCGCATCGCTACGGTATCGATCGTTTGCGTACCCAGCGACGGACGGTCGAGGTAGTCCTCGACGCCGTCGAACGCAATATCGTCGCGCAGCAAATGCCACGCGAGATACACGCCGGCTTGCCGGTCGCTACCGTACGTTCCGAATCCATTTTTCTGCAGCAGAAAGTATCCGTCGACGAATCCCACTTGGGACGCGTTGGCGACCGTTTCAGGGACCAACTGGCGCCACTGACCGTAGCTAGCGTGCGCTTCGAGCTTTCCGCTTCCGTCGTAGCGGAAGCGGTAACCCGCGCGATTCGCACCGGTCACGCTGTTGTCGACCATCTGATAGTTCGACTTCAGCCACACGCCGGGCCACGACCAGGCTACGCTCCAGATGTTTTCCGGAATGCCGTAGGGCAGAATCGCGGTCGCGTACGTCGGGTCGAAACGATGGTATTCGATCGTCGCGCTGTCCTTGCCGAAGTGACGCACGAGCGAGAAATGCTCGAAGTTACCGAAGTGCTGGGTCCCGGGCAACGTTACCGGCGAGGCGTCGTACCACGACCGTCCGAGCTCGACCAAGCCGTCCCACCGACGCAGCGGATGAAAGAGCGCGCGCACACCGCCGATCGTCTCCTCTTGATTCTGCAGCACGCTCGTGAACAACCGGCCTTGCGCGCCCGGGTACGTTTGACGGTCGATTCCGTAAAACGTGGTCGTTCCGATCGGCGCGCCTCCGGTCCACACCCGCGCCAACTGCGCCGAGTACCGGCCCGCGTCGCCTTCGTCGAAGACCACCGAACCCATCGACAACCGCGCCGACGTTCCGGCCGGCGACGGAAGCAGCGCGTCGCTGATCTCCATCGACGCCGATGCAATCTTCCCGAACGCGTCGACGCCGAGCAGCGGCAACGATGACGGACTTGCCTGCCACGAATCGATCCCCGGCATCCCGGGCCCGAGGGTTTCCGCGAGGCTCGGACCCAGCGACGGCACGACGCTCGTCAACGGCGGCGGGGCGAAGACGAAACGATCCGTCTGCGTGAGGTCGAAATATCCGCCGCGCAGCCGCCAACTGTCGTCGTCGGCACCGATCGACCCCGACAATACGTTCGCGCGAAAAACGGCGGTATCGTCCTGACCGGCGTGCGTCGGAAACGCGATCGCATACGGAATCGCATGCGACACCGCGTGCGGATCGAGATTCGGCAGCAACGGTTCGCCCCAATACAGCGCGTTGTTCGTGCTGCCGGTAACGTCCCCGATGCCGATCGACGCCTTCGCGCTGACCCCTCCGAAGTGATAGACGCCGTCGACGACGTATTGCGCGACGCCGCTAATGCCGGGCGTCGTCGGCGCTCCGGAAAACCAATCGTAGGGCGACATCGGAGAGATCGGCGAACCCGCCGCAAAGCCCGGACCCTCCGGCGGAGTGGTGCCCGATCCGTTCGTTGCCTGATCGATAAAGACGTTCGAGCCGCTAACCGAGATCGAAAAACGCGGCGGCTGCGCGGTCGGGGAGGGTGACGGCGACGCGGCTGCGATGGTTACCGCGGCCGCGAGGGCGGAGATCACGTCCCCGGCTTCACCGGACCGAGCGGCAACTCATCCGCGGACGTCAACACGCGTTTCGCAGGCGCGTCATCGCGCTGCGATGGAGCCGCGTGAGATGACGGCGCGAGTAACCGAGCCGCTTCGCAAGCTCGCCGACCGTAACACCTTCTAGATGAATCCCCTTGACGATTTCGCGCTCGACGGGCGGCAGCTGCTGTAGGGCGCGATCGACCGTGAGACGATCGAGCACGTGCTCGAAGACGAGCGTCGACGGGTGCTGGTCGGAAGGACTCAACGCTTCGTAGGACAGAACGCGATCGCTCGCGCGATATTCGTAGATTTCGCGCTCTTGCGCCGGCGTCGCGTTTAGCCATTGCGCTACGTCGTGTCCGAGCGGTTCGCGTCCGAGCGTCGCGCGCAGCTCGCGCTCGGCGGCAGCCCACCGCCGTTCGAGATCGCGAACGCGCCGCGGTGCGCGCAGCAGGCGTTCGCCGTCGCGCACGTAGTGCATCAGCTCGCCCAGCATCAGCACCCAGGCGTACGCTTCAAACGGCGTCGCCTGCGAGCGGTCGTAGCGGTCCGCCGCCTTGATCAAACCGATCGCAGCAACTTGCTCGAGATCGCAACGATCCAGCCCGGGACGTAAGAAACGCCGAGCCGCACGCCGGCAAAGGTACCAATGGTCGCAAATCGTTTGTTCGCGGTTTTCTATCACTTGATGCTCCCGATCATGGAATAGAGTGGCACGATTATCGATGAAACGATCGTTCCGATCGCGGCACCGAGCAAACAAATGAGGGCCGGCTCGACGATCCCGGTCAAGGTCGCAAGTCCAGTCTCTACGTCGATCTCGTAGTACGACGCTACGCGAAGCAGCATCGCGTCGAGCGTTCCGCTCTCCTCGCCGACGCGGACGAGTAAAAGAAAAGTCGCATCGAACAGGCCCGACGCTTCCAACGGCGATGCAAACGGATTTCCGGCGCGCAAGCTCTCGACGGCGCCTTTGAGAGCGTCGCGAAACGTTCGGCCGCCGACGTGCGTCGACGCCTCGAGCGAAGCGACGACGTCGACCCCGGCCGAAAGCAGCGAGCCGAGGGTTCGCGAAAAACGCACGACCAGCGTCTTCCGCAAGAGATCGCCGACGAGCGGAATCCGCAGCGTAGCGCGGTCGAGCGTTAACGCCCACGCGTGCGACGATCGGACGTAACGCCAAAGTGCGATGCCGGACGCCGTCACGAAAAGCAAGCCGATCGACCACAACCGGGGGCTGTGCAACGCTGTGCCGGCTCCGATCAGCAGACGCGTAACGGGCGGCACGGCAACCTGCATTTGCTCGAACATGCCGGCAAACGCCGGCATCGTATCGGCGATCAAGAATAGCACGAGTCCGGCCGCGGCAACCGCCACGACAGCGGGATACGAGAGCGCCGAGAACACGCGCTTGCGCAGCGTGCGATTGCGCTCCTCGAGATCGGCAATCGACTGCAGCGCGCCCGCCAAGTTGCCGGCGGCCTCGCCCGCGCTGACCATCGCGATCACGACCGGCGAAAACTCGCCCGCGTGCCGTTCCATCGCCGTCGACAACGCGGTCCCGCTTTCGACGTCGGCGCAGATCGAGCGGAGCGCTTCGGTAAACGCGGGATCGCGCGATTCCGCAACCAGCGTGTCCAGCGCGCGCTTGATCGAAATGCCGACGCCGACCAGCGTTGCAAACGAACGGAAGAATGCCGAGCGCGAGGCTGCCGACCGCGTCAGGATCGTCGCGATGCCCGCGAGCGCTCCGCGCGCGGTATGCGCGGTCTCCAGCAGCGTGACGAACAGTCCGCGCGCGCGCAGGTGCGACATCGCCGCATCGCGCGTTTCGGCACCGATCGATCCGCTTACCCGTAGTCCGTCGGCGTGGCGAGCGCGATAGTAAAATACCATTACAGTGCGGTGTCCGGCGCGTCGATTCGGCGCAAGCGATGCAGTTCGGAGGCGTGTTGCGCCATCGTCTGCATGCCGTGTTGGCGACCCGTGGCAATCGCGTTGGCCAACTGGTGCGTCTTGCCGTCGCGGATCAAGTTCCTCACGCCCTCCGTTGCGATCATCACCTCGACGACCGCGCGCCGTCCCTTTCCGTCAGCGCGCCGCACGAGGCGCTGGCACGTAACGCCGAGCAGCACGCCTGCAAGCTGCGCGCGCACTTGCGCCGCCGCCGCACCCTCGAAGCTGTCGACGATGCGGTCGACGGTTTGGGGCGCGTCGCCGGTATGCACCGTCGCCAACACGAGATGCCCGGTCTCCGCAGCGGTGAGCGCCGCGCGAACCGCTCCACCATCGCGCAGCTCGCCGACGACGATTACGTCGGGATCCGATCGCAGCACGCCGCGTAACGCGGCCTCCAAGCTGGGCGTGTCGCGCCCGATCTCGCGCTGCGTAACGAACGAGCGGCAGTTGCGATGCCGGTATTCGATCGGATCTTCGAGCGTCACGATCCGCTTCGCGGCACGCGCGTTAATTCGATCGACTAGCGCCGCCATAGTCGTCGACTTACCGCTGCCCGTCGGCCCTGCGATCAGAACTAATCCGCGAGTATGCTCGGCTAGCTCCGTGACGCTCGGCGGCAAGTCCAGTGATTCCAACGACGGAAGGGCGCGCGGGAAGAGGCGAATCGCAAGCGCGATTCCGGCGAGCGACCGAAACGCGTGACCGCGCAGCGTTCCGAGCTCGTCGTCGCACCACGCGACCGAAACGTCGCCCTCTTCGGGACGAAGCGGGCGCGACGCAAACAGTTCGTTCGCTAGCGCCTGAACGTCACCGGCCGATAACGGCCCATCGCCGATTGCTTGCAGCACTCCGTCGATCCGGACCGCCGCCGGTGCACCGGCTTCCACGTGCAGGTCCGTTGCATTTTTCGATCGCGCGAACCGCACGGCGTCGACCAATCCGAAGCATCCGGTTAACGTCATCGTCCCGCACCCAACACGCGCAATGCTTCCTCGACGCTCGTCTCGCCGTCGAGCACCCGGCGCGCGGCCCATTGGTGCATCGTTTCGAATCCGTCGCCGCAAACGACGGCGCGCCGCATCTCAACTGGAACGCGGCTCTCGATTGCGGAGCGCAGTTGCGGCGTCATCGCGATGATCTCGAAAATCGCGCTGCGTCCCCAATATCCCGATCCAGTGCAGCGCTCGCAGCCGCCGGGAGCTGCTCCGACGCTGCCCGGCGCGATGCCCAGCCATTCCGCTTCGGTGCCGATGGTAGCGCTCGTCTTACAATCGACGCATAACTGGCGCAATAGCCGCTGCGAAACGATCGCCGAGACGGACGCCGCGATCGCGCGCGCGCTCAATCCGAGCTCCATCAAACGATCGAGCGCGTGCAGCGCGTCGTTTGCGTGGAGCGTGGTCATCACGAGTTGGCCGCACAATCCGGCCGAGGACGCTACCGCGGCAGTATCGGCGTCGCGCATCTCCCCGACCATAACGACGTTGGGATCCTGACGCAGAAACGAGCGAAGCGCGACGGCGAATGTCACGCCCGCGCGCACGTTGACTTGCACCTGCGCGACGCCCGGGAGCCGAATCTCAACTGGATCCTCGACGCTGCAGAGCTGCTGGCCGACGACGTTGCGCTCCGCAAGCGCCGAATAGAGCGTCGTCGTCTTTCCGCTGCCGGTCGGGCCGCACACGACGATAAAGCCGGCCGGCGCGTGCACGAAGTCGCGAAAACGCTGCGCCATCGGCAGCGCCATGCCGAGCTCTTCGAAGCGCGGGACGTCGTTTTGCGGCTCCAGCATGCGAATCGCGAGCCGCTCGCCGCAGACGGTGGGCAACGAGGAAACGCGCGCTTCCACGTACCGCCCGCCAAGACGCGTGCAGTAGCGCCCTTCTTGCGGCAACCGCCGGTCGGCGATATCCATGCCTGCCAAGAGTTTGAGGCGCGAGAGCACTCGCTCGAAATGCTCGCCCGAAAGCCGGCGCGATTCGCGCAGAACGCCGTCGACACGTTCGCGAACGCGCCCGCCGCCGGCAAAGGGCTCGATGTAAATGTCGCTCGCACGGCCCGCAGCGGCCGCGCTCAAAATCTCGTCGACCGCACGAACGATCGGCGTATCCTCGACGCGCATAGCGTCGACCCGGCCATGCGAAAGCCGGCCCTCGAGTTCAATAGGAACCCAACGCTTCTGCGAAAGAGTCACACCACACGACCTCTTCGTCTAGAAGTTTTTATCCACAGGCGATCGTTATCGGTCGCCCGTAGTCAACGTTTATAACATAATCGAAGCGTGTGCGAAATATGTTGCCGCGGAATTTTTTCTTAATGTCCGCGCGCAGTTGGCGCGGGGAACAGCGACACGACGCAGACGTACGCGTCCTCGTTCGGATGCTCGATCTCTATCGCGTCCGGCCCCTCGATGCGAATCGTATCGCCGGTCGACGCCTCCAAGACCGTGCCGCGTAAAACGTAGACGAAGCATAGCTGCGCCACGGTGAGCTGCAGACGCCGACCCATAACGCGCGAGATCGCGACGGTATGCGACCAGCGGTCTCGCTGAGTTACGACGTTGAAATCGCGTGCCGGACCGCCCAGCAGCCGGCATTTGGTTTTCGCGTCGCCGGAAAACGAAAACGGCTCGAAACGCCGCTGCAGGCGCTTGACGTCGCCATCGACCGTGAGCTCGATACCCTCGCCCTCGATGGCCACGATGGTACGATCGAATCCGCGGTAATCCGAAAACCAGCCATCGCGCTCGATCGTCGCTACGGAAAGACGCCACCCATCGTCGTCTCCGCCGGCAATGACGCGCGACACGCCGCCGCCGTTGCGCCACGGCACCTCTTGGTACGAGTCGGCGCGGATTATCTCCGGTTGGCGACCGACGGCCACGTCGCCGCTTCGATCTCGTGCCGCATCTGCAGCCAGCCGCGGAAGTTCGCGTGAAACGCGACGTCGTGCGCGGGCGTCGCGACGTGTTCGAACGGACTCAAGTGCCGATCCGATTTCAACCGGTCGTGCAGCTCCAGATCCTTTTCGATCTCGCGTTTGCCTTCGTGCGTCAGATACGATACGCGTGCGCATCGCGCCGCGGAGATCTTCTTCTGCGTTTCGATCGGCAGCGAGCGTTCGTCGTCCTGAACCAGCGGCAGATGCCACTCGCCGTACGCCACCGGTCGCGGCTCGCTCGCACCAATCGCTTCGCGCATACGCATTGCCGCCGCGCGAATTTCCGGCTGCGCGTTCGGCGAGCATCGCAGCGTAAAGAAATTATCCCACTCGGTTGCCGTGATAATTACAGTATGCCACAAGAATGGTTCCAAAATACGATTGACGTCCTGTTTGTGGACTTTGAGATCGGCAAGCTTGCGCGCGTGTTCCACTGCGGCGTCGCGCGCGCTCAGCCAGATGCGCTTTGCTTCTTCTTCCTCCGCGGGAGACAAGACGCCGCTGGCTGACATGCCCTTTTGATTGCGTCCCCACTCAAGGGGCAATACCGGATCGTTTTCTACACGTTCGAGCAGTTTCGACGTCGGAATTGCGCGCGAGCTCGCCGAGTTTCGTGAAAACACGCGGTGCGTATTTGTCTCGGCGAGAACGAATCGAGGAAAGGCTACCTCGAGCGTAGTGAGCCGAACCCCAGCCGGACTGCGTGAGTCCAGGAGTACGCGTGCTGAATATCCCATCGGTCGCTCGGCGTTTAACCCCGATAGCGCAAGAACGCGGGAACTTCGATGTCGTCCATGTTCACGGGCGAGACCGAGTCCAGTTTTCCGCTTTCGAAAGCGTAGCCGCCTTGCTGCGGGCGATGACGCGGCGCACCGAATCCGGCCGCGAGCACCGTCACGCGTACCTTGCCGGTCATCGCCGGATCCTCCGACGTTCCGAAGATGATCTGCGCGTCGGGGTCGACCGCGCGGCTGATCATTTCGGCCGCTTCGTTGACTTCGTACATCGACAAATCGGGACCACCGGTAATGTTGAAGATCACGCCGCGCGCGCCTTCGATCGTGGTCTCGAGCAGCGGGGAAGCGATCGCCTTTTGCGCGGCATCCGCAGCGCGGTGATCGCCGGTTCCCACGCCGATGCCCATCATTGCCGATCCGGCGTCCGTCATGATCGTCTTGATGTCGGCGAAGTCAAGGTTGATCATGCCCGGCTGCGTGATCAAGTCACTGATGCCCGCAATACCCTGGCGCAGCACGTCGTCCGCGAACGCAAACGCTTCGCGCAGCGGCGTCTTCTTCTCGATCACTTGCAAAATGCGATCGTTCGGAATCGTGATCAGCGTGTCGACGCTGGCTTCCAGCTCTTGGATGCCGGTCTCGGCCACTTGCATGCGCTTCTTGCCCTCGAACGCAAACGGCTTCGTCACGACGGCGATGGTCAGCGCTCCGGATTCGCGCGCGAGCTGCGCGATGACCGGGGCCGCCCCCGTGCCCGTTCCGCCGCCCATGCCGGCTGTCAAGAACACTAAGTCGGCGCCGTCGAGCACCATCGCGAGGTCTTCACGCGACGATTCCGCGGCTTCGCGGCCGAGCGTTGGGTTTGCGCCCGCGCCTAATCCGCGCGTCTGATTGCCGCCGATGTGCACGGTGTTCTCGGTCATCGCCGAGCGCAACGCTTGCACGTCGGAGTTCACCGCAAAAAATTCCACGCCGATGATGCCGGCTTGCACCATGCGGTTTACGGCGTTACAGCCGCCGCCGCCGACTCCGATCACTTTGATCGCGGCAGCGTGTTCGGGCTCGGAAATGGAGCGTCGTGCGTCAGCCATTGCGTGCGGTTCCTCCATCGGAAAAAGTGAGTCTTGTTTTTTTAATTCCATAACTCGGCCAAACTCTTCTTGATCCAGTTCACGATCGAGCCGCCGCGCCGGCGCGCGCCGTTGGTTTGCGCGCCCCCGTCGCTTGCGCCGAACAGAACCAGACCGATAGCGGTGGCGTATTGTGGTTGAGCCATTGCGTCGGTCAATCCGCCGATCGAGTTCGGCATGCCGACGCGTACCGGTAATCCAAAGACTTCTTCTGCGATCGGCTCGATTCCGGGCAGCAGCGAGCCGCCGCCGGTGAGCACGACTTCGCCGAGGACGAGATCGCGCGGAACGTTCTCGACTATTTTCTGCTTGGCCATACGCAGCGTTTCGAGCACGCGCGGCATCACGATCGCACGTAACTGCGCTCGCGTGGATTCCTTGGTTGCGCGACCGTCGAGCGTGCGCACCGCGAACGTTTCGCCTTCTCCGTCTAACGCGACGCCGGCACCGAAGCGCTTCTTCACGTCTTCCGCTTCTCCGAGCGTCGTCTTGAGACCGAGCGAAATGTCGTTGGTGAGAATGTTGCCGCCGACGGGAATCGTCGCGGTGTAAATAGCGCTGCCCAGCGAATGCACGGCGATATCGGTCGTGCCTCCGCCGATGTCGAGCAGAACGACCCCGACTTGTTTCTCTTCGGGCATGAGCGTTGAGGCCGAGCTCGCGAGCGGTTCGAAGACGAGCCCCGCCGCCTCTAAACCGGCGCGATGGACGCACTTCAGCACGTTGGTGATGAAGCTGGAGCCGCCCGTGATGATGTGCGTGTCGACTTCCAGACGTCCGCCGGCCATTCCAACCGGATCGTCGACGCCTTCTTGTCCGTCAACGGTGAAATATCGCGGCAGCGCGTGAATGATTTGCCGATCGGACGGAAGGTTGATGATTTTGCTGGCGTCGACGACGCGCCGGACGTCGACGTGCGAAACCTCGCGATCCTCGCCCGAAACGGCGACGACGGCGCGATTGTTCGTACTGCGAATGTGATCGCCGGTGATGCCGACGAACACGTCGCCCACGTGGATCCCGGCCATTCGTTCGGCCTTTTCGGTGGCGGCTTCGATCGACTTGATCGTCTCGTCCAGATCGACGACGACGCCCTTGCGCATCCCCATCGACGGGGCTTCCCCGACGCCGACGATTTCGAGGCCATTGGGGCCATCTACCGCGACGACCGCACACGTCTTGGTCGTCCCGATATCGAGCCCGCAAACGGTCTCGTGCTTCATCCGATCGATCACCTACTACCCACGATATATTGTGCCTAGCCCTTATTAACCCTACTATCTATAGCAGAGCGAACGTGAATTGTCGCGTGGTTAGCGAGGAGCGGCGCAACTCCTTGGGGACAACCCGGCGAACATCTTGTGAAGAGCTTGTGCATTCAAACCCCCCGTTCCAACCCATTACTTTAAGGGGCGCTGTCCGCGGGCGGCGAGAGGGGTCATCGTGAGCGGGGCATCTGAGGCGGCGCGGAGACAGGATGGCGGGAGCGCCGCCGAAGCGAGTAGCTATTTCGCACGGAGGCGAAAAAGCGCGCGTCCCCGCTCACGACAACCCCGGACGCCGCGAGCAGACGGAGCGCCTTTTAAAGTAAACTCCCAGCGCGCCGAGAACCGTAAAGTATGGAAGTCCGTCACGCGAGTCTAGAGCGCGGTCTTACGATTTCGTTTGCGCTAATCATTTTAGTGGTGATCGCATTCTTGCCGATCACCCTCTTCGCGATGCAAGGGCTTACGAACCAGGCGCAGGCGCTGCGCGACACCGTCATCCGCGGTCAGCTCGCCTACGCCAAGGTCGCTAACGACGCCGATAGCCTCCGGGCCGCGACGCTCGAAGCCGCGGCCAACCCGGACGCGAGCAAGGCCGCCGCGCGACTCGCGCTGGCGAAGACCCTCGTCAAGCAGTTCCCCGACGACGCGCGCAACATGCTCGCGATCTTCTGCCCCGTCGATCCGAAGTCCCAATCGCCGGACTGCAAGTCGGCGAGCATCGCAGCGGATCGCGCCGAGGTCGCTAAACTTGCCGACGCTTTCAACACGAGCGCGAGCGCCTTCGACTTCCAGGCCCTTTCGGCGGTCAGTTTACTGCAGTCGGGCAAGCCCAAGGAAGCCATGACGCAGATCAACGGCCCCTCGTCGATCGCCTACGAGAAGCAGAGCGCTGACGGCCAGGCGATGCTCGACTCGTTGAACCGCTATGCCAACCGCAGCTTCGAAGCGCTCAAAGCGGCGCGTACGGAAGCGGCGACGTTCGTAATCGGCGGCATCGTCGTCGCGATCGCGATCGTGCTCATGGCCATGTTCTGGTTCCGCTCGACGACCATCAAGAGCATCGGACGTGCGGTCGAGGTCTTCGAGGCGATGGGCAACGGCGATCTCTCGCACCGCATGCTGTGGCGCGGACGCGATCTTATGGGCCGCCTAGGCTACGCGATCGACGAGCTCGGCGACCGTTTCGCGGCGATCATCGCGCAGATTCAGTCGGCATCGATGACGGTTCAAGGCGCCAGCGAACAGAGCAATCACATCGCCCTCGAAGTCGACGGCCGTGTGAAGGAAGAGCTTTCCGCACTGGGCGAGGCGCTCTCGTATTCGAGCGATCTCGGCGAAGGCGCAGTCACCGTCGCCGATAACGCCGAGGCCGTCGCGCGCCGCGTTTCCGATATTTCCAGCGCGGTCGCGGAGATGACCGCGTCCATTCAAGAGATGGACCAAAACTTGCTCAACCTCGCGACCGTCGTCGAACAGGCCGTCGCCAACACGCAAGAGATGTCGGCCTCGATCGTGCAGGTAGCTGGTAACGCCGACCGAGTGCGTTCTGAATCGAACATTACCGACGCGCAAGTACGGGAAGGCCGCAACGAAGTGCTCGCGCTCTCCAAGGGCATGGGCAGCATCAGCGACACCGTCGCCGACGTCGTCACCGAAATGCAGAGCCTCGACCATGCGTCGCGTCAGATCGGCGAAATTCTCGGCTTGATCGAAGAGATCGCCGACCAAACCAACCTTCTCGCGCTCAACGCCGCCATCGAAGCGGCGCGCGCCGGCGAGCACGGCCGCGGCTTTGCAGTCGTCGCCGACGAGGTTCGCAAGCTGGCCGAAAACTCGGCCTCGTCGACCAAGCAGATCGGCGCGCTCGTCGCCGACATCCAGCGCCGCACCTCGGCCGTTCTCGAACGGACTGCCCGGGCCAACAGCCTGGTCCAAAACAACGCCGAGTCGGCCCGCAACGTCACCCAGATGATCGAAACGATCAGCACGCGCGTGACCGAGGTGGCCCAGCTCGTGAGCGAGATCAGCATCGCCACCACGGAGCAGGCTCGCGCCTCTGAGGAACTTGCCAAGGCTAGCGAACAGATGGGGGCGATGACGCACGAGGCCGCCGCTACGATGCGCGAGCAGGCCATCACATCAAACCAGATCCTCGAAAACGTTTCCGAGATCGAGTCCCGGACCGCGCAGGTGGCTCGGGCGTCCACGGAGCAACAAGCGGCGATCGAAGCGCTCGGAAGCCGGGTCAAGCGTTCTTCGGACCTCGGGGTGAAGAACTCCGAGGCGATCGGCGGGATGGCGGAGGCCGCGGATTCGGTCTACAGCCAGGCGACCAAGCTCCGCGAGATGGTCGGCCAGTTCCGGACCGGCCAGCAGGCCGCAATGGGCTCCCCCGCCGGCGAAAATTCCAAGCCTCACGCACTAGAAGAGCCCGAGGCACTTGCGCTATCATCTTGAGTTAGGTTAAGTCAGTTAAGCTATTCCTGGAGTGTTAATGCATCAGAAGTTTTCCATTGCCGTCTTCCTCTTCGCACTGCTCGCGCCGATCACCGCACTCGCGGCAACGGTTGACTCATCGCTGATTCCCGACGGTACGTACACGGTCAAAGTCGAGCGCGTTATCGATTCGAAACACATGCTCGTCACCATGGACAATGGGACCGAGACGACGCTTTCCGCCGGTCGTGAAAGCGTAGATTTCGCGAAGTGCAAACAAAACGATCAAGTGAAGCTGTCGCTCATTAAAGGCAGCGTCATGGTTTACGCAGACTTGACGAGCCACTGAGGCCGTTGCGATTCCAAAAAGGCGCCTGTGCAGGCGCCTTTTTTATTTCTTATAGACGAGTACCGGGGTACTGGGCGCGCGTAAGTCGACGGCAGCGACGCGCCGCTGACTGCGAACGACTTGCGCGAGAATCGGATCGATTAAACGCAGCTTCGCGTTCAGATCCGTATCGTCTCCCAACAGTATCTCGGTGCCGTCGCTCATCGTCGCGACGAGTCCGCCGAATTTGTCGAATCCAAGCGACGCCGGTACGACGCGCGCCGCGAGGAGCGCCTCGTAATCGTCGCGCAGCGATACGGCGTGCGGGGAGGTGACGAAGGCTCCCGCATCGGGCAGCTCGGCTTTCCCCAGATTGAAAACCGGCAGCGTCGAGCCGGATGGAACGGGACCCAGCACGCGCACCGTCCCGTCGATCAACGCTTCGCGGCCCATGCCGCGAAGAATCGCGAACGGCGAGCGCTCCGTCACCCAAATCGCGATCGTATCGGGCGGCACGCGGTGAACGTCGGCGCGCGCGACGTAAGGAATCGTTTCGACCCGACCGGCGATGGTGTGCGGGTTTTGCAGCCACAAGTTCAAGTGCGTCGAAACGCCGGCTCGCTCGACGATCTCGGCGCGCGGAACCACGCGGTTCCCCCCGACCGTCACAGCTTTGGGCGCAAATCCCGGCCACGTCACGCAAAATATCGTCAGGCCGACGACGACGATCGCTCCCAAGGCGATCAGCGGCCAAAACGGGCGCAGGCGCGCGGCAGCCGACGATTTCGAGCGCTTCGCCGGGCCGCGCCGTTTCGTCACGCCAGCACGTACCGTTCGATGGCTTCAGCCACGCCGTCGTGCGCCACGTCGCCGACGATCGCTTGCGCCACCGCGCGCAGCTCGTCGGGTGCCGATCCCATCGCGATACCGAAACCGGCGGCGCGCAACAACGGCGCGTCGTTCCACGAATCGCCGATCGCCACGACGTCTTCCATCGAAGCGCCGAGCCGGTCGGCTACGATCCGCAGCGCGTCGCCCTTATCGACCTTTGCATTGATCGTCTCGACGAACTCCGGCAAGCTGCGCGTTACGTACGCGCGATCGCCCAGCACGCCGCGCAGAGTGTCCGCGTACCGTGCAGCGTCGGGCGCATCGGCGACGATCACCGCCTTGGTCGCATCGCTATACGCGAACGTCTCCCGCAGCGAGGGTACGACGACCGGCTGCGTCATAGCCAGCGACGCGTAGAAATCCGAAAAGCGGTTTCGCGACTCGCAATAGTATTCGTCGTTGCGATAGAGCTGCAAGTGCACGCGGTCTTTCTCCGCGCTCGCGATGAGATCGGAGACGACGTC
>DASRSM010000139.1:0-30072 GCA_035656415.1 Vulcanimicrobiaceae bacterium
TATCGAGCGCGTGGCGCATCATGTCCGTCTCCGTGTAACCGGGACACACGACGTTGGCAGTAATGCCGGTGCCTTCGAATTCGGCCGCGATCGAGCGCGTGAATCCCACGACGGCGTGTTTGCTCGCACAATATGCAGAAATGTACGCCGCACCGCCGAGACCCGCGGTGCTCGCGATGTTGACGATCCGTCCCCACTTCGCAACGATCATGTCCTCCGCCGCGTCGCGCGTACAGAGAAACGTCCCGGTGACGTTGGTCGCCATGATGCGATCCCACATCCCGAGACCCGTCCGAATCAGCGGCGCCGATTCCGCGATGCCGGAGTTGTTGACGAGAATCTCGACCGGTCCGTTCTTCTCGCGGCACGCCTCGAATGCGCGGCGAACTTGGTCTTCGCTCGTTACGTCGGCCGACGCACCGTCGTGCTCGTGTACGGTCCGGCTCACGATGCTCACGCGCGCGCCGCGATTGGCGAGCGCTTTGGCGATAGCCTGACCGATGCCACGGCCGCCGCCGGTAACGATCGCATGTTTTCCGGCAATATTAGATGGCATGCGTCAACCCTTGTTCCTTGGCGCGCTGCACGAGCCGCTCGAGCTGCTGCTTTCCGGGCAAGTACTGCACGGGCCACGGCGCCTGTTCGTAACCCAGTTGAGCCGCCGCGTGCAGCGTCCAGAAAGGATCGGCGAGATGCGGACGTCCCAGCGCGACAAGGTCGGCGCGGCCTGCTGCAAGGACCGCATTGACTTGATCGGCCTCGGTGATGTTGCCGACCGCCATCGTCGCGATGCCGATCTCGTTGCGAATGCGATCGGCGTACGGCGTTTGGAACATACGTCCGTAAACCGGCTTCGCATCGGGCGACGTTTGGCCGGTCGAGACGTCGATGAGATCCGCACCTGCCGCTTTAAAGGCTCGCGCTATCTCGACCGATTCGGCACCGTCGACGCCGCCGTCGACCCAGTCCGTCGCAGAAATGCGCACCGACATCGGCCGATCCGCCGGCCAGACGCCGCGCATCGCCGAGAATATCTCGAGCGGATAGCGCAAACGATTCTGCAGCGAACCGCCATATTCGTCGGTACGATGGTTGCGCAACGGCGTGATGAACGACGATAGCAGATATCCGTGAGCGCAGTGCAGTTCGAGCATGTCGAACCCGGCCTCAACCCCCATTTCTGCCGCCCGCACGAAAGCGTGCAGAATGTCGTCCATCTCCTCGCGCGTGAGCTCGCGCGGAACTTGATTGATCGCGGCGTATGGAACGGCCGACGGCGCGACGATCGGCCAGTTGTCGGCGTCGAGCGGCTCGTCCATGCCCTCCCACATGAGCTTAGTCGAGCCTTTCGGTCCCGAATGGCCGAGCTGCAGACAAATCTTGGCGCCGGAATATTCGTGCACGAAATGCACGATGCGTTTCCACGCGGGAACGTGCTCCTCGAGATACATGCCCGTGCAGCCGGGCGAGATGCGACCGTCACGCGTAACGCACGTCATCTCAGTAAAAACGAGGCCCGCGCCGCCGAGAGCGCGCGAGCCGAGATGCACCAGATGGAACTCGTTGGGCGTACCGTCGACCGCGCTGTACATATCCATGGGCGACACGACAACGCGGTTGCGCAGCTCCAAGCCACGCAAGGCAATGGGCGTGAACATCGGTGGAACGGGTGACGCTGCACCCGAGCGTTCGGGAGCGTTCGCACCGGCGAACCAGCGTTCCACTGCCTCGACATAAGTGGTATCGCGCAGGCGGAGGTTTTCGTGACCGATGCGCTGGCTGCGCGTTAACAGGCTGTATGCGAACTGCTCGCCCGGTAAGTTGGCGTACCGAGCAACGTTTTCGAACCACTCGGTCGAGTTGCGCGCCGCGTTTTGAAGTTTAAGCACCTCCAGCCGTCGAGCGCTAACGTACTGTTCCAAGGCAACGCTGAGGTCGCGCTGCGTGGTAAGCGCCTCGGCAAGACCGATGGCGTCTTCCATCGCTAGCTTGGTGCCTGACCCGACCGAGAAGTGCGCGGTGTGCGCGGCGTCGCCCATCAGCACCACATTTTCATGAATCCACGCGTCGTTGCTGACACGCGTGAAGTTCAGCCAGTCGCGGCCGCGCAGGTGCGCGGAGTTGGCCATCAGCTCGTGGCCCTGCAGGTACTGTCCAAACATCCGCTCGCAGAACGCGATCGTTTCGTCGGTTCCTGCCGCGTCGAGTCCGTGCGCAAGCCACGTTTCTTCGCGGCACTCCACGATGAACGTGCTGAGCTGCTCGTCAAACCGGTATGCGTGCACGGTGAACCAGCCGTGCTCGGTTTCCTCGAAGAGGAAGGTAAACGCATCGATTGGCCACGTCGTTCCCAACCACACAAACCGGCAAAGGCGCCTGTCGAGATCGGGCCGGAAGGTCGATGAGTAAGTCTGACGCACGCGGCTGTTGATGCCGTCGGCACCGATAAGCAAATCGCAGTCACGATACTTTTCGACGTCGTCGACTTCGGTTTGGAACGCAAGCTCGACGCCGACCTCGGCGGCTCGCTGCTGGAGGATTTGAAGCAACCGCTTGCGCGCGATGCCGCAGAACCCGTGGCCACCCGACGTAATCTTGCGGCCTTTGAAAAAGATGTCGATGTCGTCCCAATGCGCGAAGGCTTGGGTGATCTCGCGGTGCGTCGGCCCGTCGGCAGCGCGCAGATTGCCAAGCGTCGCGTCCGAGAAGACGACGCCCCATCCGAACGTGTCGAGAGGCCGGTTGCGTTCGAGGACGCGCACCGTCCAATCGGGGAAACGTTGCTTGACCAGGAGGCTGCAGTAGAGGCCCGCGGGACCGGCGCCGATACAGTTGATGTGCATGGGGGTACGCCCGTTTTTATGAGGGCAGCCGTTTTCGCCTTTTTTCTCTTGGGAGCCACAGCCCCAGTCGTGATCGGAAGCGGCCTCGACGGGACCCGCGCAACCATTCCCGTGCAGGTTGACGGCCACACCGAACGCTGCGTGCTGGATACTGGAGCGTCGGTGATGCTCCTTTCCCAAGACGTCGCGCGCGATGCTGGTTTGCAGTTCGGGACGCCGCTGCAAGAAATTGCTCCCGACGGCCGGCGCTACGCCGACTATCAAACGACGATCGACACGTTCGCCGCGGGGAGCTTTACCGCAAACAATTTGCCCGCGCGCATCTCGTCGAACTTACCGAGCAACGTAATGCTGTGCGGCTACGATTTTCTGTCGCGCGTGCCGACCCTGATCGACCGCGATCACAATCAGGTGACGCTCTTCCCAGCGAGCGGCACCGTCGATCGGATGCACTGTTCGCCGATCGACCTCACGCCCCGCGTCCCGCTCGGCAGCATCGACGTCAACGGCAAGAGAATCGACAACGTCGTGCTCGACTCCGGAATGACGGGCGGCGGCGTGCTGTGGGGCGGCGCCGGATCGAACCTCATGCCGGCGCAGTACGGCATGAACTGCGGTCAAAATGCCGCAATCGCTTTCTACGACGGCGGCCCGGTCGCGCGGACGTCGCTTTGCACGTCCGGGCAGCGACCGGACGGCTATAACGGCGTTATCGAAACGAATCTATCGAACGTCCATCAAATAGCGATCGATTATCCCGGTAAGCGTATTTGCTTTTAGTAGGGCCGGCCGGCTCAAGGATGACAAGGCGCAGTTACTTCTTCCGCGCGATCAGGATGCCGTCGCAAACGGGGACGAGTGAAACTTCGACGCGGTCGTCGTTGGCCGCGCGTACGGCGACGTTGCGCAGCGCACACGTGTCCGCATCGTTCACCGAGGGATTTGCGACCCTACCGCTCCACAGGACGTTGTCGACGAGAATGAGTCCACCGGGACGCAGCAGCTTGAGGCAGTACTCAAAATACTGCGTGACGTTTTCCTTATCGGCGTCGATGAACGCCATGTCGAAGGGCTCGGGATTTTCGGCGGCGAGCCGCTCGAGCGTTTCGAGCGCCGGCGCTATACGTAGGTCGATCTTACCGGCGACGCCGGCTTGATCCCAGTATCGCCGCGCGACGGCCGTATACTCTTCACTCACGTCGCATGCGACAATCCGCCCGTCGGCGGGGAGCGCGTACGCCATCGCTAGCGTGCTGTACCCCGTGAACACGCCGATTTCCAAATATCGGCGTGCGCCGATCGTGTGTGCCAGCAGCTGCATGAACTGCGCTTGATCCGACCCGATCTGCATTCCGGCGTTCGACCGGTGCGACGTTTCTTCGCGCAATGCGCGCTGAAGCGCGTTCTCGTGAACCGTCTGATTGATGATGTACTCTTGGATCGATTGATCGACGAAGTCGCTCTTGCCCACTACGCTCCCACCTTCTGCTGTAGATCCTTGTGAATCGTCGCGGCTGCGCGCTTGCCCGGGAAGCCGCTGACGCAACCGCCCGGGTGCGCGCCGGAGCCGCACAGGTATAGATTTTCGAGCGGCGTGCGCGTGGCGAACCGATCCTCGAAAATCTGGCCCGGCAGCAGCTCGCCGTGGAAAATGTGGCCGCCGACCAAGCCGAACCGCGCTTCGAGATCGGGCGCAGCGAGCACCTGACGCTGTTCGATGGCGTTGGGAAGATTGGGCGCCAGACGCCCGAGGATTTCGACGATCGTGTCGGCTGCGGATTCGCGCGCGCTTTGCGACCAGCCATCGGGACGATCGTACGGAAAATACTGCGCGAATATCGAGAGAATGTGCTTGCCCGGCGGTGCCAATGACGGATCCGTCGGCGTTTGCAGAAAGCACTCGATTAACGGTTCTTTACTCGTGCCGCCCGCACGTGCGTCTTCGTACGCGCGCTGCAAGTAGTCGATCGTCGGCGCGACGTGAATAGTGGCGCGATGATGCGGCTGCGGATTGGTTCCCGGACGCGACGTAAAGTTCGGGAGCTCGCCGAGCGCGAGGTTAACCTTCAACGACGGCCCGACGGTTTTCCAGGTCAATACCTTTTCGACGAAATCGCCTTCGAGCAGACCCCCGTCGACTAAGTCGAGGAACGTGGTGCGCGGATGCGCGTTCGAAGCGACGACTTTGGATGCCACTTCGGTTCCGTCTTCGAGCACGACGCCGATCGCGCGCTCCCCGAACGTCAGCACTTTCGAGACGCGGCGTCCGGTGAAAATCTTTGCGCCGTGCGCGCGCGCCGCCGCGGCAATCGCCCCGGTTACCGAACCCATGCCGCCGCGCACGAACGCCCACGCGCCTTGAATGCCGAGCACGCGCCCGGCAAGGTGGTGGGCGAGCACGTAACCCGTGCCGGCCTCGCGCGGACCGAGGTACGTGCCGATGAGACCGTCGTTTACCAACTCGGCTTGCAACACGGGCGTCTTTACGTGTTTCTCGACCAGCTCGGCGGCCGAGCCGCGCAGCATCGCTTGAATATCGGCGGGGAAATTATCGAAACACGGGTCGAGTTCCGAAAACGAATCGAAGAGCGCTTTGCCGGCGCGCTCGGTCACGCCTCCGTACGCTTCAAAACCCGCGACGTCGGCCGGCTCGAACGCCGCGATCTCGCGCGCGTTCGCCGCGCTGTCGCTGCCGAGCAGCAACGAACGCCCGTCGAGTAGCGGCGTGAACGCGTACGGATCCTTACGATAGAATTCGAGACCGTGCGAACGCAGCGCGAGTTCGTCGATCAGCCACGGATCGAACGTACTCAATACATACGACGCCATCGACAGCGTGTAGCCCGGCCACACGTCGTTTCGGCTCACGGCGGCGCCGCCGACGCGGGGCTCGCGCTCGAAGACGGCCACCGAAAGGCCGGATTTGGCCAAGAGCGCCGCACACACGAGACCGTTGTGCCCAGCGCCAATGACGACGACGTCGTAGGTTTCCATAGGAGCCCTATACTATTAGCACCTGATGGTTCCATTGCGCGCGGTGCTGGCCGCGATTCCCGTCGCGGCGCTTACGGTTGCCGTGCCGCTGGTCAATCGCGTCGATCCGCGTATCTTTGGGCTCCCGTTCGTGCTCTTCTGGATCCTCGCGTGGGTCTTTTTGACACCGCTGTTCCTATTGGCGGTCGGCCGCCTGGAACGCCGCTGGTGAACGCTCCGGCCGTAGCGCTGTCGATCGTCGCAGTCGTCGTGGGCGCGACGATCGTGTTTGCCCTCTTGAGCGTGGGGCGCGTCAAGATGGATCCGCAGCAATACATCGTCGGCGGACGCTCCTTCGGAACGATATTGTTGTGGGTGCTGCTCGCGGGCGAAATCTATACGAGCTTCACGTTCCTGGGAATGGCCGGCTGGGCGTACGGAAAAGGTGCGCCCGCGTATTATATCTTGGCGTACGGCACGTGCGGATACGTAATCGGTTATTTTCTGCTGCCTGCGATTTGGCGCGTCGGCAAAGAGCGTGGGCTGCTAACCAGCCCCGACTTCTTCATCGAGCGCTTCGGCAGCCGCGCGCTCGGAATCGCAGTCGCGATCTGTCAGTTCGTGCTGCTCGTACCGTACGTAACGCTGCAGCTTAGCGGCTTACAGCACATCCTGCAAATCGCGGGATACGGCGCGTACGACGCTACCTCAGCCGTAGCGATCGCGTTCATCCTGATCTCGCTTTTCGTTTTTACGGCGGGCTTGCGAGGCACCGCATGGGCGAGCATCGTCAAAGACGTTCTCGTGCTCGGTGCCGTCGTTTTCGCCGGCGTCACGATTCCAACGCAGTTCTTTGGTTCGCACGCCAACATGATCGATCAGGTGCTGCGCCGCCATCCGGGTTTTCTCACGTTGCAGCCGCCGACCGCGCCCAACGGCACCGTGTGGTACGTAACGACCGTGCTCCTGACGGCGATCGGCTTTTTCATGGGGCCCCAATCGTTTAACGCCACCTTTGCCGCGCGCAGCGAGAACAGCCTGCGCCGCAACGCCGTCTTCTTACCGGTCTACGCCGGCATCGTGCTGCTGCTCGTGTTTTTCGCCGGACTTGCGGCGTTGCTGATCGTTCCCGGATTGACCGGTCCGAGCGTCGATCAATCGTTCTTACTGGTCGTGCAGCGCTACTATCCGCCGTGGAACATCGGGTTCATTGCGGCCGCCGGCTCGCTTGCGGCACTCATTCCCGCGTCGGCGCTGCTGCTCGCCGCAGCCAGCGTATTTTCGAAGAACGTGCTCGGCGAATTCGGAATCGCAACGAGCGACGAGGCTCGCATGCTCGCAACGCGGATTCTCGTCGTGCTGGTAGCCCTGCTGGCGCTCGGTCTGTGGCTCACGGAGCAGCGCACGATCGTCGAGCTGCTCTTGATTTACTACAACGGCATGACGCAGTTCGCGCCGGCCACCATCGGTACGTTCGTGTGGCGCCGCCTTACGGTATGGGGCGTTGCCGCAGGCATCGCCGTCGGACTCGTGCTAGCCGTCGTTTTTGCCAATGTTAGCGAGTTGACGTGGGGAATCAATCCCGGATTCGCGGCGCTCGCCGCTAACGTCGTGGTGATGATCGTCGTCTCCCTCGCGACGTACAAAGAAAAAGAGCCCGCGTTAGCGAGCTCGTGATCCTTCGACTCCGCCCTCCGGGCTCTAACGATAACTCGGCCTTGACTGGAAGCAGTCGCGGCAGTATACCGGCTTATCGCCGCGCGGGTTGAACGGAACTTCGGCTACGGCGCCGCACTGACTGCACGTTGCCGAGAACATCTCCCGAGGACGGCCGCCGCCCCGCTCGCTACCGCCTTGGTTGGTAGAGCGCATGGCCTTGCGCGCCTGGCGGCAATCGGGACAACGGTTAGGCTTATTTTGAAAGCCTTTCTGCTCGTAAAAGCGTTGTTCGCCCGAACTGAAGACGAACTGACTTCCGCAGTCGACACAGTTGAGCATTTCATCTACGTACACGAAACGAGAGCTCCTTAGACTCCATGGGGGGGTTGTTTCGAACGCACCAACGAGCCAATGATCTCTTCGAAAATATATAACGGGCCGATCAGAAGATAGACCAGATTCTCGAAAAACTTGGGCTTGGTACCTTCGAGCTTGTGACCGACGAACTGGAAGCCCCATCCGAGGATGAAAGCCGCCAAATTTACCTGCCAGGCAAGCCGTACCGCCACTAGGTACAGAACGGCAAAAACGACTAGCGAGATCAGGGCGCCGCGTACATCGATGGCGGCGTAATAGATGAGGACCGCGACCGCAGCCACAACCGCGAAGTCGACCGGACCGAGATGCACCAGGTGCAAAAGTCCCAGAATCCCCAGAACGATCAAAGGGATGCCGACGCTATGACAGACCCGATTGCGCGGGTCTGCGTGGTACGCACCGTATTCGGTAAAGAGTTCCGTTTTGGTCACGTCATAGTTCCCCGATCGACCTGCCCGGCATCTGCGACCTAACCCACACCCGTCCCTTCTGCCGGCGGGGTGCGGGGTCTCGACCCGGCACGGCGAATCTGCTCGCGTCATGGGAGCGGTAATCTTGGTCCCCGAGCGCCTTGCCGACGACGTCGTACTGATCCGTCGCGACTTGCACATGCATCCCGAACTCGGTTTCGAAGAACACCGGACCGCATCGATCGTAGCGACGCGCTTGCGTCACCTCGGCTACGACGTCACTGAAGGCGTCGGCAGCACCGGTGTCGTCGGCGTTATTCGCGGCAACCGTCCGGGGCGCACCATCATGCTGCGCGCCGATATGGACGCGCTGCCGATCGTCGAGGAAACGACGCATCCGTATCGCTCGCAGTTCGACGGCGTCATGCACGCGTGCGGTCACGACGGACACGTCGCGATTCTATTGGGCGCCGCGGCGCTTATCGCCGACGGACGCGATCGCTTGGCCGGCACGGTTTGCTTGGTTTTTCAACCCGCTGAGGAAGGCCAGGGCGGCGCGCGCGCGATGATCCATGACGGTCTGTTCGAGCGCTACGGAATCGAGCGAGCGTACGGACTCCATCTTTCCTCAAAGTACCCAAGCGGGGCGCTCGGATTCCGCGAAGGCCCGATGTACGCGTCGAGTGACTCCGTTGAAATCAACGTACTCGGCACCGGCGGCCACGGTTCCGCGCCGCACGACGCGATCGATCCGATCTACACGGCCGCGCAGTTCATCAGTTCGGTGCAGCAGGTCATCACGCGCCAGATCGATCCGCTCGAACCCGCCGTCGTCACGATCGGCGCCATTCACGGCGGAACGATTCACAACGTCATCCCGCGCACCTGCTCGATGCTCGGAACGGTTCGCACGTTCTCCGAAGACGTTCGCACGAAAATGTCGGAGCGTATCGAGCGCGTGCTGCGCGCGTGTTGCGATGCCTCGGGCGCAAAATACGAGTTTTCGTATTTCGACCGCTACCCCGTGACGTCGAACGACCACGACCAGACGCAGTACGCGCGTGCCCTCGCCGGCAGTACGGTCGGCGAAGAGCGCGTCGTCGAAGCAAGCCAACTGATGGGCGCCGAGGACTTCTCGTTCTACGCGCAATGCGTTCCGGCGTGCTTCTACACGCTCGGCTGCCAAGGCGGTGAAAGCTCCGCGCATCCTCACCATTCGAGCCTCTTCGACATCGACGAACGCTCGCTGCCCACGGGAGTCGCGATGATGACGGCGCTCGCCTTCGACGCCCCGTTAAACGCGCCCTGAGCGCCGACGCGATCGTTGAGGTCATCGAACCGAAGAGTCCCAACGACTACTTCGAAGTGATGACCCGCGCCGTGTTCCAAGCCGGCGTCGCGTGGAAACAGATCGCGGCGCACTGGGAGGCCTATCGCGCGGCCTTTGCAGGTTTCGATCCGGCGGCCGTTGCGCGGTTCAACGAGTTCGACGTCGAACGCGTGCTGGAGATGACCGGCATCCTGCGCATGCCGCGCAAAGTCCATGCAACGATAAGGAATGCCGGCGAGTTGGCGCGCATCGAAAGTGAAGGCGGGATCGCCGCCTATTTGCGCGGCTTCGATTCGTACGCGGCGCTAGCCAAAGATTTCAAAAAGCGTTTTGCATTCATGGGCGACATGAACGTGTGGTACTTTTTGTTTCGCGTGGGCGAGCCCGTTCCGCGTTTCGAGACTTGGGTAACGACCATTCCGGGCTCGCATCCGCGGATGCACGAAATGGTCGAACGCGCGCGAGAGCAGGGCCGGTCGCGAGAAATCTAAAGCGCGACGTCTAAAGACTGGCTGCGTATTGACGCCGTTCGGTTCGACGGCGTTCGTTGATGCGACGCTCCTCGGCGATCAACCAACCCATAAACGGCTTCATCGAATCCGGAACGATTTGGCGCCGCTGGACGTATCTGCGGTCGCTGTCGGTACGTAAGTCGCTGTTCGTCTCCATGGGCGGGGTTACGATTTAGACCCTGGAGTCGCCTGCTAGGCGACTCGACGTTCGAAGCGGCGCCGCTCAGCATACGAACGCCGTTCTTCACCGACCGGCAAGAGCACGAGCGCGAACCTGCGCCGCTCGCCCGTTCGGCGTTCGCTAGCGCGCGGCTCGCGCGCTAAACGAGCAAGCGCGTGCTTGAGGCGCTGGACCGTCTCTTGAGGCTGGCCGTTCACCGCCTGATTTTACCCGTCGCTTAGGGCGTTGGCAACCTAGGTCGCACTATGTACAGCCCGAGGGGCGCTGCGTAGTTGAGCGAGGGAATACCCGCACCCCCGAATCCACGCGTGGCGAGCTCGTCTTGCGCCGTCGCTGCAACGCGCGCACACGTGACGATTGCCGCGACGACCGTCGGATCCGATGGATCGAGCTGATACCACGTCCCCTTCGTCCCATCGTGCGCGGTTATCGTCCAGGTGGGTGCCGGCGCGCCGTTAGCGAAGTGCGCGCGCAGCTCGGTTAGCGACTGCTGCGCGAGCGATTGCGCCTGCGCTGCACACGTTGCGCTCGTGCGAACGGCAAACGGGTCTGCCGGCGCAGCGGTCGGCAGCTTGTACACCCGGAATTGTTCCTGTCCGGCCTGCGGCGGCCGCGGCGTGACGTACAGGCCGACGCTCGGCATGAAGGTTATTTGCGGCACGAAGAACCCGACGTTCGCCGGCGCGTACAGCTTGCGCTGCGCGACGTCGTCGGGCCGCGCCACGTGCAGCGCGAAGCAGCCGAACATCGAACGCATGCCGCCCGAACGCGGCACGATCGTTACGGCGTAGGTATCGCCCATGCCGTGATAGGTGAAGCTCGCGTCGGCCAGCGCAGGGGCGGCCATCGTCGCCGGATATCCGGCCGACGTCTTCGCCGCTTCAATCTGCGCGACGAACGCCTTGATCTCGCCCGAAAGTTTCTGGGCGTTGGTTTGCGCGTCGCCGGTGCAACGCTCGGAGTTCGCAACCACGGCAAGCGGATCGGGCGGCGGCGTGGCCGGCAAGGGCGCCAGAAGATTACGGAATCCGCCACCGCCGGGGCCACGTCCACCCGGACCGCCCTCGGGTCCGCCACCGGGACCGCCGCCCTGAACCCCGCGCGGCAAATTGAACGCTGCCCCCGTTTGTGACGACGTCGCCCCTTGTCCAAACTTCAAGGAATACGTCGCCGAATACGTGCGGGGCGCGAGCGGACGTGCGGTCGTGCCGACGAGGATTCCGCCGTACGTCGTGTATGGCACGGCGTTTTCGGGACCGGCGAACACGCCGCCGTACGCGTTGGTAATATTGCTCGCGGCAAACGTCAGCGTCCCCGTCGTCAGCGTCGCGCTGACGCCGGCGTCGAAGGTCGTGTACGCAGGCAGATCGTTCTGATTGTTTGACGAGACGTGTTGCGCGTCGGCCATCCATTCGAATATCGAGTGCGGCGCTTTGTAATCGAAGACGACACCGGCGCGCTGCAGCGGCACGTTGGGCAGTTGGTTCCCCGAAATCGTGATAGCGTATTTCTTGAATAAGAACGGATTATCGCCGATGGCCTCAGCAACGTTTACGTCGTAGTACGGCTGGACCACTAGATTGCCAAGCGTGACGTATCCCGTGATCGAGCCGCCCTGGTAAACGCGCTGCATGTTGGCGATGGGCGTCGTGTAATACAACTGATTGAGCGCGAACGGCGTCCCGGCGGTCTGGTTGCACCCGGCCGGCGAGTCGTAGAGCTGCCGCACTTGAGCGAGGTAGCCGAACGGAAGCGTTCCAGGCGCCAACGCAGTGCCGTTGACGTAGATCGGTAAGAGTACGCCGTTTTGCACTTGGCGGTAGAACTGGAACGACACGCTACCCTTTTTGAGCGTTCGCGTGTAACTCGCGCGCGCCGACGTCGACGAACTTCGTCCGGGTTCGTCGCCCGGAGCACTTCCGTATGCGACGTTGCCGTTACAATCGAAACGCAGCGATGCGGGATCGGTGAGAATCGTCGAGCGGCCGGCCGTCGCAGCGACGCCGCCGAGCGCGTAAGAAACCGCATACGTATCGACGTTGGTTGGGCGCCACGTTAGACCCGAGCTCGCCAGGATGCTCGCTCCGCCGCCGCCGGTCGCACCGCTCAATCCAACGGCTTCCAGCAGCGACAATTTGTCGTTGGAGTGAATCGTATCGCTGAGCTGGAGCTGCTCGTAACTCGTTTGCGTCGAGCCGTTATAAAACGGTACCGCTTCCGGCACGAGGGGCGTCGTCGATTGCGTCGACGATGATCCGAGCGCTTGAATCGAAAACGTGTGCTTCTCTTTGGCCGGCAGCGTCGCGTTCAGCATGAAACCTTGCGTCTTACCGAGCGACGAGTACCCGATTGGCGCCGGGCTCGGAACGATCGCCTCGGGTACGGTCGGATCAGAGCTCGAGTACGGCGCGAGAACCGCGACCGTGCGATCGAGTGCGTCGTAGAGATTCGTCGAGGTCGACGAGTATACCGAGGCCTGGAGCTGCGTCGCACCGATCAGGGCGTTATCGGTCAGCGAATACAGCTGTACGCTCGAATCGCTGGTACTTCCCGGACCGTATCCGCACGGCAGTGCAGGCACCGAATACTGGCGCAAGCACACGAGCTGCGTGTCGCGCGCCGAGTTTAAGAACGTACCGGTGAGCGTTTGCGAATCGCTGAATTGATAGCGCAGCTTGAGCAAGTTGCCCGAATAGCTCGCGTCCCCGTCGTGAACGTAATCCTGTCCGCTCGCATCGAGAAACAGATCGCCGTCGGCGAGGCTCGGCACGCTGCGATACACGTTTTGAACGGCGAGTCCAAGCTTTCCGATCGACCCGCTCTCGGCAAACGAGTAGTTGTACCGCCCGTAGGTTGCGCCGGTGATCGACGCTTGCGAAAGCCAACTCAGCGTCGGCTGCAGCGTCGTGAAGTTGACCGAACCACCGAGACCGCCGAGCGACGGTCCCATGTGCACCGACGAGCCCATGAAGAGGTCGCTCGCGAAGCCGCGCAGGTTGCCCGCCTGACCGGGTGCGTTGAGCGGAATGCCGTCGAGGGTTAGCTGCGTCTGGCTAGGATCGTGGCCTTCCAGTGAAATCGTTTGGGTTGCGTCGCTATCGTCGCTCGAGGTGTCGACGCTAACGCCGGAGAGCTTGTTGAGCGCGCCGGCAAGGTCGTCGGACAGCTTACGTTGCGCGGAGTCCTGGTTGATGCTCGTGCTCGAGATCGCTGCCGACGCCTTGACCGAAACCGAGCCGATGATTTTTAGTCCGTTGGTTTGCTCGACCAGCGCGACGCTGACGGTCACGACACGTCCGCCGAGAACTTCGAACGAAGCCGACGTTAGGCTCGAGTACCCACGTTTGACAATGCGCGCTCGATAGATGCCGTCGGGCACGTCGGTAAACACGACCTGTCCGTTTTTCGACGTAAGCTCCGATGCCATAACCGCACCGTCGAGCAGCACGCGCGCGAGGTCGATTGGCGCTTTGGTCGCCGCGTCGGTCACGACGATGTGGATTTCGCCCGAATCGGATTGCGCCGGAGCGACCCCGGAAACGAGCAGCACAATAATCGCGACCAGCGCTAAGACGACGGTTTTCCGCATCGGTTCGATATTGTACGGGACGATTGCTCGTGTTGGCCTGGGAAAACCCTAGGAAGGCAGCAGTATCGTTACTTCCGTGCCGTGACCGGGCGCGCTGTCGATACTTATGTCGCCACCGGCGCGTTCCACTGCGCGCTTGGCTATGGCCAATCCCAAGCCGCTGCCGGCTATCTCGCCGCGCTGATCGCCGCGATAGAATCGTTCGAAAGCATGCAGCCGCTCCGATTCGGACATTCCCGGACCTTCGTCGCGTACTGACAGCACGACATGGCCGTTGTTGCGCGCGGCGCTAACGTGAATCGGTGCATCCGGCGCGTATTTGAGCGCGTTTTCGATGATGTTCCATAGCGCCTCGCCAAGCTCGCTGCGATCTGCCTCGATCGCAGCGACGCCTTCGACGCGATAGTCGATCACGCGGCGGTCGTCGAGTCGCCGAGCGGCGTCGCACTGCATGCGCAAGAATTCCGCAAGATCGATTTTCTCGGGTCGCGGCAGCTCTTCGGAATCGAGACGCGCCAGCCGCATCAATCGGTCGATGAGTCCGCGCATGTGCTCCTTCTCGAGCGACATGGTCGCGAGGATCTGCCGGGCGATTTGCGGCTCTTCGATGGCACCGCGACGCAAAACGTCGATGTAACCGCCGATGACCGTCAACGGCGTTCGTAGCTCGTGTCCCGCGTCGGCGGCGAACTGGCGCATACGGTCTTCAACGCGGCGCCGTTCTTCCATCGCGGTCGCGACGCTCGCCGCTGCTTCGTTGTATGCGGCGGTCAGCTCGGCAACTTCGTCGCCGCCGGCCATGACGAAACGCCGTTGTGTGTAATCGCCGTTGGCAAGCGCGCGCAACGAATTGCTCACTTCGTTGATCGGTCGCAGCAGTTGCGCGGCAAAGCCGCGCCCGACCAGCCAGGATAGGATCATCGCAACGACCGCGATCGCCAAAACGATACGCCAGTACGGAACGAGCGACACAAAGATAAGAGGGAACGACGGTCCGAAGGCGATGTAACCTCCGTCAACTGCGCCGAGTATTGGCGGTTCCAGACGCGTGTCGGGCAAGTAGGGCGGCGGTCCGACGGGATGGTTGCCCGCGGTCACCGGCACAAAATGCTGCATGCCACCGAGGCGAACTACTCGGTCGAGCAATCGTGGATGTACGTCTCTGTCACCGGCGACAAAGCGGCCCTTTGTATCGAAAACTGCCACGCGCAGACCGATACCGCTGAGCGCGTGCACGATCTGCGGCGCCGCTTCGCCTAGCGTCAACCCTTCGCGATGCATTTGATCGACGAGGATGCGCGCTTCTTCATGCTTGGCGACGAGGATGTCGCCGCTGAAACTCCACAACTCGAAGACGAGCGCTAACGATGATGCGAGAATGACGATAAGGACGGTAACGCCAAGCAAACCCGCATACAGCGCCGAGAGCCGCGATGCGAGCTTCACGAGAGGCTACTGTGAGAGGCCGTAACCGACACCGCGAACGGTGCGGATAAACGAGCCTGGTTCGCCGGGACGATCGATCTTCGCGCGCAAATACGAAATGTAGGTTTCGACGATGTTCGGACCGCCTTCGAAGTCATGGCCCCACACGATCTCGAGCAAGTGATCCTTGCTGAACACGCGGCGCGGTTCGCGCATGAAGACCTCGAGCAAATCGAACTCGCGCTGCGTGAACTCGAGCGGATCTTTTCCGCGCCACGCTTCACGCGTCTCGGGATTGATCGAGACGTCGCGCCAGCGCAACACGTGCTCTTCGATGAGCTGCGGCCGCCGCAGTTTGGCCTGCAAGCGTGCGATCAACTCCTCGAACACGAACGGTTTGACGAGATAGTCGTCGGCGCCGGTGCTCAACGAGCGCACCTTGTCTTCGGTACCGCCTTTGGCCGTGAGCATCAAGATCGGCGCCTGAGTGATTTCGCGCAGCATCGGCAGCAGCGTCAGGCCATCGATCTTCGGCATCATGATATCCAGCACGATGACTTCGGGATCGAAAGTCTTGACGAGCGCCAATGCGCCTTGACCGTCGGTCGCGGTACGGACCTCGTATCCTTCGCGCGAAAGGCCGAGTTCTAGCATCTCGCGGACCAGACGGTCGTCGTCGATCACTGCGACGCGGGCATTGGGCATGATCATCATGTCTACGCTGCATCCTCAGGCCTCACCCTTGGAAGCGGCTGAACAACTGTCCCCCAGCGGCTCTACGCGGCGCGAAACGGGGAGCCCCATCGGTTGAGACGTTGCCCGCAAACCAGCGCTGCCTGCTCGATCGCCTCGATCGGATGACCGACCAGCGAGATTCCCTTCTCCCGCAGCGAGCCGGCCAGGTTCGGATCGGGCAGCCAGCGCGCGAACAGATGGAGTTCGCTAGCGCCGGTGGCCGAGGCGAGGCGCTCCATCACGTCGGCGAGAGTGCACTCACCGCGGTCGAGGAGCGGCTGGATCACCCCGGTCTCGAATCGGCGGGGCGACCACCCCGCCGCCATGATGACGAGGCGCGAAAGCTCCTGGCACGAGGCGGCCTCGAAGTCGATAACGGCCGCCCGAATCTCTCCGGCCGCCGGCGAGTCGGTCTGCGCGTGCATGGTCGCGCCCGCAATAGAGGCGGCCGCCCCCGCCGTCAGGACTGCACCCGCTCCGATCAGATATTCGCTCATGGAGCTAGTCTCGCACCCCAGAGTGCCAACAGGGTGGCCGTGTGAAAATGCCTTAGAAAAAAATTTGGAGGCGCCCCGCGCCTCCACGTAACCCACACCCTGTATGCCCGACCCTACCCTAGCGGACCAAATACAGTAAAGATGGCCGCAATAACGGCGCCGAGGATTGTCAGACTCATATCTCCCTCCGAGAAGAAACGGTGTCTGGTCGTCAGATTAACCCAAGCTGCCGTCCCAGTCCCTAGTCAAAAATGATTAGTCGATTACTCCGAGGCGTCGAGCCGCCGCGATCGCCTCGGTTCGCCCGTGGCACCCGAGCCTTGCAATTGCGTTCGCTACATGGGCGCGGACCGTGAACACGCTTCGTCCTGTACGGCCAGCTATTTCTTTCGTACCGAGTCCCGCGTTGAGCATGCGCAGCACCGAGACTTCGGCTGGACTCAGGCGCGGGGGATCACTTTCTGCTCGTGAAGCGATGACGTTGCCTACGGCTCGCAACAGATTTGAAACGTCACCGTACCCAGCTAACGCTAGGTCATGCATTCGATCACTAATGTCGCTTTCTCTAATTGTACCTCTATTACGCACCGCATTCAGAAACGCACCACCTACAGCGAACAACAACGCGGTTACCGCGTCGTCTTGCGGAATCTTCCTCAGAATTCGTTCGGCTACGCTAAGGCGTTTTGCCATGCTCGTAGCGACGGCACAATAAAGGAACGCGACGGCGCGTTGTCGGCGCGCAAAGAGTCGACTATCGTTGTGTAGTTCGACCTCGCGCACGAGCCGGTCGAGGCGGCGTCGCGCCGACTCTGACTGTCCATCGCACTCACAGAATAATACTAATAGGGCGCTGCACGTTAAATAATCAGTTCTAAAGTGAATCTGCTCCAACCGCAGCGCCATTAACCGGCTCGCTTCCGCGAAATTGCCGAACCATGCATTGCGAACGGCTTTAAAAGGCTCGCTCACATACGGATGACGACCACTGTCTGGAAGTCGATCCAGCCGTTGAACTAACGATTCTACTGCCTCGTGTCGACCGAGGCGCGTCGCCACGTTAAGTCCGTGCAGCAGTGCGGCCTTTAGATCGACCAGGTCGCCGCTCTTTTCGGCAGCGTTCATTGCACCCGCCGAAAAACGGCTTAGGCTTTGAACATCGTCGTGGTGATGTTGTGCGAGATTAAACAGCACGCCATACGCTCGGCTCGCGAGGCTGTACAATTCCAATTCCGTTGCGAGCTCAGCCGCTTCTTCAAGCGACCTGCGTGCAGATTCGAGTTCGCCGCTATTCATCGCTGCCACGCCCGTACGCTGCAACACTTTAGCACGCACATCGTCGAACTCGATCAGAAGCAGTAAGCGCGTGGCTCGCTCAATCGCTGTTTTAGCCGCCGACGGGTCGCCCGACATCGCGCGTTGTGCGGCAAGAATCGACCACGCTTCGGCGCGCGCTTCGGCAGAGTGCCCCTCGTCGGTGGCCAGGGCTTCCAAGTCGCCGGCACCGTGTTCGCCGCGATTCGAGAGCAGTAGCGTCAAGCGCAACGTCGCGGCAGCGTGCGCCGCTTTATCGTTCCCGGCGCGGGCTATCGCCCGGCGCAACAATCCTTCAGCGCGAACGGCGCGCCCTTTGGCGGCGTGCGCGACGCCGCGCAGAGTGAGGATAATTGGATCTTCTCGCTTCGTCTTCTCGTCGAGACTATCGATGGCACGGTACACGACATCCACGTGCGATCGGTCCAGAAGCTGCAAACCTCGCTCGTGCAACAGACGAACGACGGCTTCGCGTTGCTCCGCAGCGACATACGCGTCGAGCGCCGGGCGAATCGCACCGGCGTTTTCCAACGCCCCCGCCGCGCGCTCGAACATCTGCGATCGCTGCGAGCGCTCGCGCATGGCGACACGGCGCCGCAAGTAATCGGCAACGATTTCGTTGCACGCAAACCGTCCGGAATCTACTTCCCACACGACTCCGGTGCGGGCTCCAATCCGCTGCAACGTCTCGTACGCCGCTGGGAAACCCGCGCGCTCCAGAAGGGCCACATCTGTCGCCGGCAGCACGCTTGCAATCTCCAAAAGCTCGCGGTCCGCGTCTGATATCTCGCTATACACTCGCTCGTCTAAGAACGAGCGCATCATTTCCCGCGTTTGTTCGCGAACGGCGCGAACATCGACTCCATTCTCGATGAGGGTGCAGGCAAACGCCGTCGCAACCGCCCAACCACCGGTGAAAGCTACGACGTCGTCGAGCGCCTCGAGCGCCGTGAAGTTCAGTTTCCCAGCGCCGATAACGCAACGAGCCGTTCCGTACGCGAGCCACGCTCCGATCGGCAGGCCTTCGGTCGAGCGCGTCGCGAGGATCCAATGTTGCGCCGTATCGGCGCGATCGATCGCTGTAACGATTGCCGCGGCAGCCTGTGCGTCGAGCCGCTCGAATCCGTCAATCGCGACGCATCCTTGGAAGCCGTCGCATTGGGAAAGCCAGTCGGCTACGTTCGCGCCGGAAGCAGCGTCGAACAACCGAAACGGTCCGGCTTGGGCAAGAAAATCGCCGAGCGCGCGCGACTTACCGTATCCGGCCGGCGCGACGATGAGCGTCAGCGGGGAGGCAGCAGCGGCGGCGATCAGCGCGACGACGCGCGGACGCTTCACGCCATCGTGTCGACGGGAGCGCCGTACTCGTCGGGGCCCTCATAGTACCCCAGCAAGTGTTCTTCCAGCTTCAGCAGAGAAAGCTGGGCGTCGAGCCGGTTGTACTCGTCGGCGTACATCGCCCGAAACTGATCGTACGACGTCTTGGAATCCCAGACGTCGATCGTGATGTAGATCTGCGGTTCGCTCTTATGACGGAAAAGGCGCGTCCGCCGGAACCCCGGGTGCTGCCGGAATATCTCGACCCACGGACCGCTGGGTCCGTAGGCGTGCTCGAAGGCGCGCACCTGTTGAGGGTGCACGCGATATCGGTAGAAGACCTCGATCATCGCTCGACGCCGGACTTGGACCTGGGTCGGGAACGTTCCCCTTCCCGGTGAGCCGGCTCAGGTAATAGGCGATCAGCTCACCCTCCCACTGCAGCCGCGGAGCGAGCCAGGCATGCTGTGCCGGGCAGGTGATCTCGCCAAGCTCCAGCACCAAGCTGCCGTCGCTCGTCTCAACCTGGCGGAACCCGTAATAGTCGTGCAGGCTGGTCGTGAAGTTGTCCGCTTGAAAGCGAAACGGAAAGTAGCGCAAGTACAATCGCTTCCAGTCGTCGGCGGCCGAGGCGTCCGCGCGGTGATGGTAGCCGATCGAGGCGCCGCTCTGACAGGGGGGCTGCGCCCCATCGAAATGGATGAACACCGCCGCCTTCACCTTATACTTGCCCTCGAAATCGGCCGGTAGGCGAGCGACGCGGACCCCGTGCGCGCGAAGCACCCGCGCGGCCTCGTCGGCAACGACCGGCGTCCACGTGCGTTCGCCGGCCGCACCAAGATTGCACTTGTGTTGAGGAAAGTGCGGACAGCTCGCGGGCCGGCCCTCGTGGCCCGCCGAGATCAGGACGTCGAAAACGAGCGCGGCAAAAATCGCGTACATAGCTAGACCTAGCTATTCTAGGGGTTTCCCCCGATGCCGCTGGGCTAGGCCTTTGGTACCTTCGAATCAGCGAAGCTCCCAAAGGAACGTTATTATCTTTATGAACACCGATTCTATTCCCACGCGCACGCCGGATGGCGAAGAGGTCTTGCGTTACGCCGCCTCCCTTTTGGCTCGCAACGACAACGAGCTGGCGGTGATTCTGCATCGCCCGAACCTCTGGGACGTCACGGTCGGCACGCTGATCGACGCCGGCAAGGTTTCCAAAAAGGGCGGCATCAAACGCCATTTGCGCTCGATTCCGTCGACCGGCGACACGAAGGGGACGTTTGACGCGCTGCTCTCCGCTCGCGAGTTGCAAGTCGTGCGTCTCATCGCCGAGGGTCTGTCCAACAAACAGATCGGTGCGAATCTCGAACTCAGCGACAAGACCGTCAAGAACCACATCTCGCACATTCTGGCAAAACTTGGTTTGACGGCTCGCACCCAAGTCGCCGTCTTAGCGTTGCGTGGTGGAGTATGTTAAGGCGCATAAATTAAGCAGCGCTCAGTTCAATCGGACGGATGCCGCAGCGCAGCGTGCGTACGGTACCGGTCGTAAAGTCGTAGACCAGTACGCCGCGCAACGTTTCCGGTCTATACGCGTCGGCTGCCTTGCGGATAGCACGCATCGATTCGAGACGACGGCCGTCGGTCGCCAAGCGCCGGAACACTACGCCATACAAGCCCCCGCGTTTTCCGCGAACGATTGCGTCGAACGGGCGCGCCGCCCCGGCGACTGACGCGACGTCGCGACGATCGATGGCGAACAGCCGCGCGGCCAGCCGGCTTTGCATGAATCGCCCGAGCTCGCGCACGATCCGGTCCCGTTCGCCAAACAGCAGCGCCGGACGAATACCGTCTCGCGCTCCTCGCTGGACGAGCTGCTCGAAACGAATGAGGGCATCGTCGACGAGCAACTGGCGCGACCGGCGCGTGACGATGGCGTCGCGCATGGCACGTTCGGCGAGTTTGGGCAGACGGTCGGCGGCGAGTAACGGATCGAACATGGCTGTAGTCTAGGCAACCCGAGTGCCAAGGGGGTGGCATTCTGAAATTCCTGTGGAGAGAAATTTAAAGTGCCAGGCGTATGGCACGCGTTCCGGCTAAAGTTGAACCAACATGCAGCAAATCGACGGACAATTCGTCTTCTCGGCTTCCGATCTCAACGATTTCCTGGAGTGCGATCACCTGGTCGAACTGCAGCGCCGCGTCGCACTTCACGAGCTGGTTCGCCCCGAGCCCGATGCCGCGACGGCGCTCCTCGCTCGCAAAGGTGACGAGCACGAGCAACGCCACCTCGAACGGCTTCAGGCTCAGCACGACGGCGACGTCGTCGTCTTCTCAACCAACGGCGATCGCTCCGCCGCGGCATGGCGCGCGGCCGAAGCACGGACGCTCGCCGCGATGGAACGCGGCGCTCGCATCATCTATCAGGCGACGTTTTTCGACGGCACGTTCCTCGGGCGCGCCGACTTCTTGCGGCGCGTAGAACGCCCGTGCGAGCGTTGGGCGTGGAGCTACGAAGCGATCGACACGAAGCTCGCGCTCAACCCAAAGCCTTACTACCTCGTCCAACTCAGCAACTACAGCGAGCACATCGGCCGGCTGCAAGGGACGATGCCGCAGGAGATGCACGTCGTTCTCGGCAGTGGCGACGAGCGTCACTTCCGGGTCGACGATTTCGCCGCGTACTACCGAAATCTCAAGACCCGCTTTCTCCAGTGGATGACCGGTGGCTCGCACGAAACGTATCCGTTCGAGAAATCGCACTGCACGATCTGTTCGTGGAGCAAGGCGTGCGCGCAGCGGCGCGATGCCGACGATCACTTGAGCCTGGTCGCGAACATCCGCCGCGATCAGATCGCCAAGCTCGAAACCAGCGGGATAACGACGCTCGCGGCGCTCGCGACGGCCACGGTCGAGCAACGTCCGTTCGGCATGGTTGAGACGACGTTTGACAAGCTGCGCGATCAAGCAGGCTTGCAGCACGTGGGTCGAACCGAGCGGCGTCACGTCTACAAGCTGCTTCACCATGACGAAGGCGACGGGCTCGAGCGGCTGCCTCAACCCGACGACGGCGACGTCTTCTTCGACATCGAAGGCGACCCGCTATATGCGCCCGAGCACGGGCTGGAGTATCTCTTCGGCTTTTACTCCGCCAAAGACAATTCGTACCGGGCCTTTTGGGCGCACAACGACCGTCAGGAACGCGCGGCGTTCGAAGATGCCGTCGACTTCTTGGCCGAGCGCCGGCGGGCGTATCCGGCGATGCACGTTTACCATTACGCGCCCTACGAGACCACCGCGCTGCGGCGGCTGATGGGCTTTTACGCGACGCGCGAACGCGAGATCGACGATCTGCTGCGTAACGAGGTTTTCGTCGATCTCTACGCAGTCGTCCGTCAATCGCTGCGCATCTCGCAGCCCAGCTATTCGATCAAGAAACTCGAAGCGTTTTACGGAATGACACGCTCGACCGACGTGCGGCGGGGCGACGATTCCATCGTAATGTTCGAATCCTGGCTGGCGGGTGGCGACGACGCGATCCTCACGGACATCGAGCGTTACAACGAGGACGATTGCCGCTCGACGCACCAGTTGCGCGAATGGCTGCTACAGCGGCGCGCCGAGTGGGACGTACAGTTTGGCCGTTCGCTCGCGTGGCGAACGGTACGTAACGAGGAAACGCCCGGCGACGACGGCCGTAGCGAGCTCGCAAAGCGGCTGCTCGACGGCCTTCCGGCGCCCCGTTCGCTCGAAGATCTCCGGCAATCGGCGGATTCGGTGCGCGAACGTTGGCTGCTCGGCCACCTCATTTCGTATCACGCGCGCGAGGCGAAGCCGGCCTATTGGCGGCTGTTCGACCGCCGCGCCAATCCCGATCGACTGCTTGAGTTCGACCACGAATCGATGGGCGGTTTGAAGCTGCGGGACGACATCGAGCCGACGCGCGTCAAACAGTCCTACGTTTACACATATGCCTTCCCCGAACAGCAGCACAACCTCGGGAACGACTCGCCGTACAGTCCGCACCACGGGACGCCGGCCGGCACGATCGTCGAGATCGACGACCAGCGCGGACTGCTGCGGATCAAGCTCAGTCGAAAGATCGTGCCCAATACGCTGCGCGCGCTCATTCCGGGAAAGCCGATCGAGACCGCGACCAAGCGTGACGCACTGGTGCGAATCGCCAACGCGTATCTCGACGGCAGCCTCGAGCAGCGCTTCCCGGCAACGCGGTCGCTCTTGCTCGCGAGCAAGCCGCGCCTGCTGCATCCGCGGCTATTCGTTCAGCCGGCACGCGTCGACGCGGCGTCAGTCGCTGAAGTCATCGGCGAGCTCGACGGAAGCCATCTCGTCGTGCAAGGACCGCCCGGATCGGGCAAAAGCACGATCGGCGCCGCAGCGATCGTCGATCTACTCGCACGCGGCAAGCGCGTCGGCATCTTCGCCAACGGACACAAAGCCATTCACAACCTTTTGCGCAAGGTCGAACGGACGGCGCAGGCACGCGGTGTGGCGTTTCGCGGGCTGCAAAAGTACACGGCGGGCAACGAAGGTTCCGAGTATGAGTCGCCGCTGGAGCATCCGTTCGTCGTGCCCGTCGCCGAGGCAGGCGAGTTGGCGGCGACGCCGCACGACCTCGCCGCCGGAACCTCGTGGCTGTTCGCGCGCGAAGATTTGGCAGGCGCCTACGACTATCTCGTCATCGACGAGGCGGGACAGGTTTCGCTCGGCGATGCGGTCGCGTGTTCGGCGGCAGCGCGCAACGTGGTTCTATTGGGCGATCCGCTGCAGCTCGCGCAGGTGTCGCAGGGCGCGCATCCGACCGGCAGCGACCTCTCCGTTCTCCAGCACGCCCTCGGCGCTGACGAAACGATCGACCCGTCCTGCGGCGTGTTCCTCGACGTTTCGTACCGCATGCATCCGGAGATTTGCTCGTTCATTTCGCACGTCGTCTACGACGATCGCCTGCACGCCGGGCCTGACTGCGCGCACAACGCGGTAACGGCACCGGGATTAAGCGGAAGCGGATTGCGCTATCTGCCCGTCGAGCACGAAGCGAACTACCGCGCCTCGAGCGAGGAGGCGGCGGCGATCGTCGACGCAGCCGGCGAACTGCTGCAAGGAAGCGTCGTCGTGGGAGCACACCCACCGCGGCCGCTCACGCAACACGACATCCTCGTCGTTTCGCCCTACAACGCGCAGCGCACCCGCATTCGCCAACAGCTTGCCACGGCCGGACTCGGTGACATACGCGTCGGTACCGTCGACAAGTTTCAGGGTCAGGAAGCGCCGGTAGTGTTTTACTCGATGGCGACGTCGAGCGGAGCGACCTTACCGCGCGATCTCGAGTTTCTGTTCGAAAAGAACCGGCTCAACGTCGCGATTTCGCGCGCGCAGTGCATGACGGTGCTCGTCTGTTCGCCGCGTCTCCTCGAGCTTCGCTGCCGCACGCCCGAGGAGATGGCACTAGTGAACCTCTTGTGTGCTTACGTCGAAGGCGCTACTTCGACGGCGCCGGTGATGCCGTTGCATGCGGGCTCATAATCGCCTCGAGCATATCCGTCGTTCCCGGGATCCGTTCGAGATGCGGAATCTTCACGCCGTCGTGGTAATCGAGCGACAGGTGTGAATACCAGTCGCCCTGCTTGACCAACAGATCGATGTTGGAGTTGGTCATCTTCGCGCCCGCGATCGCTTCGGTCCAGATCTGCTTCTTATACTCACGGCCGTTGACGGCGATGACTTGCATCGTCGGCGCGAGACCGGCGTTCCACGCCGGCGAATCCTTGCGCACGTCCATAGCGATTCCCTTGCTGCTTAAGTTCACGCCCACGTCGTACCACGAGACGACGCCTTCGGACGAGCCGCGAACCCGCACGAACTTGTTGGGTTTGTCGTTGTAAACCAGCTTGTAGCCGGCACGTTCGATTTCGTCGGTCGGCGGTTGCGGCGCGATCGAGTAGACGTACTTCTGGAAGAAGCCATGCCAATCGTAAGGCTGCACCTGGTTCAAGTAGCCTTCGAGATCGGCACGCGTATAGGTCACGACCTTGGGCGACGAAACGCCGCCGGCAAAGACTTTCACGTAATCGTCGAGTGACTTCGCGCCGTGCGACTGCTCGCGAATGATCGTATCGGCATCAAGCCACATCAGCTCGCCTTCGCCGTAGAAGTCGCCGCCGGTCCGACGAATGGTTGGATACCATCCGCGGCCGCAGCAGAAATAGTACGGCGCGCCGATGGTCGTATCCGAAATCGGCGTCGTGTCGCGGCCAGGTTCGTAGTAGAATCGTGCGTATAGCGATGCGAGATATTCGGGATAGTCTTTCGGATCCCGAATCCCGGACCGGAACGAGAGCAAATCGCCGACGTACTGATTCATGCCCTCGTACTGCCACAACAGTTCGGTGAGCTCGTCGTAGGGCTCGTTGAAGTTCGGCTGCTGCAGACCAAACGGCCGGCGGTATTTTCCGTTCCACGAATGCGAGAACTCGTGCGGAATCAGGTCGCCGAAGGAGAGCTGCCAAGCCGGATCGGTCATGAAGTCGTCGGCTGCCCGATCGTCGCTGGATTCGTGGTGCTCGATACCCTCCGAGCCGAGCACGTCGCTCAGCGTGAGCTCGGCGTGATAGTTATTCCAATGCCGTCCGCCGTAAAACGCGATTGCTTCGGGCGTGAGCCGCTTGTACGTGTCGATCACCGAATCTTTCACGTCGAGGTCTTCGGGATGGTCGGCGAACATATCGAGATAGGTCGTTGCGCCGTCGCCGGTCCACGTCGTGATGTGTTTCACGTAACGCCCCATGTCGGTCGGTGAATCGACCAGCGTTTCGAGCGTCACCGTGTTGAAATCGACGCGGTTGCCCGCACGCCGCGACACCGGAAGCGCCGACGCATAGTCCCAGCCGTCCGGCATGATGATGCTTGCGCGAGCGTAGTAGTGCTCGTTGTCGATATTGCGTTGATAGAGCAGATAGCGGTTCCAGTTGCCGACCATGACGTTACGGGTCGCGAACATTTCCTCACCCGGACCGTTCAGAAGGACGGTGAAGTTGACGTCGATCGTGCGAACGTCCTGCGGTACGTCGAGATGAAAGGCGTACATATCGACCTGATCGCGATGCCACGCCAGCGGCGTTCCGTTCGCGCGAACGACCAGTTGCGACATGTCGTTGAGCGGCCCCGCCTTACTGTGCTCGCCGGGAATCCATTCGGGGTAGTCGAGCGTAGACGGACCCGGCTGCACCGGAATCGTCATATGGGTGTAGGCCAGGCCAACCGCCGCTTTGCGCGCGTCCAACACGATCGTCATCGGATTACTCGACGTTGCAAGCGGCGTGTCGAGGCGATTCGCACCGATCAACGCTAGTGCCGCGGCCGCGAGAATCACATACTGCTTCACGATTGACTCCTTCACTTCGCGTGCCGCTGCATGATCAGGGTGAGCATATCGGTCGTGCCCTTAACCCGCACGAGGTGCGGATACTTCGCGCCGCCGCGGTAGTGCAAGGTGAGATCGTGGTAGTAGCCGTCTTGTTCGACGACGAGGCGCACACCCGAGAAGCTCGAGGACGTCGCCTTCACCGCTGCTTTCCACACGTCCGAGCCGAACCCACGGCCGTTGACGGCGACGATCTTCATGCCGATCCCCAAACCGTCGTTCCAAGCTGCAGAGCCCTCTCGGACGTCCCGAATGTCGCCTTTGTCGTTCATTTGCACGCCGACGTCGTACCACGAGTTGACGCTCTTGCCCGTCGACTCGTAGGCTTCGTCGTACTTATTGGGCTTGTCGGTGAAGACGAGCTTGTACCCCGCGCGCCCGATCATGTCGGTCGGCGGCTGCACCGCGATCGAGTACACGTATTTCTGGAAGAATGCGTGCCAGTCGTACGAGACGACTTCGCTGAGGTAGTGCTCGAGATCGGCACGCGTGTACGTAACGACGCGCGGCGCGGAGACGCCGCCGGCAAAGACCTTGGTATAATCGTCGAGCGACTTGCGCTCGCCGGTGAGCTGACGAATGATCGTATCGGCGTCGAGCCACATCAGTTCGCCTTCGGTGTAAAAGTCGCCCGAAGAACGGCGCAGCGATTCGTACGCACCGCTGGTCGCGTAGTAGTACGGTGCGCCGGTCGTGATGTCGATGATCGGCGTCGTCCGGCGGCCCGGCTCGTATGCGAGCTGGGCGTACGTCGACGCGAGGTACTCGGGATAGTCGGAAGCCTTTCCTTTTATGCGGCAGCGGAACGCGAGCACGTCGCCGATGTACTGATTCATGCCTTCGTACTGCCACAGCAGCTCGGTGTGTTCCGGATAGGGCTCGTTGAAGTTCGGCTGCTGCAAATCGAACGGCCGGCGATACTTGCCGTTCCACGAGTGCGAAAACTCGTGCGTCAAGAGATCGCCGCCGGCGAGCATTTCGTCTTCTTTCGTGACGAAGTCGTCGTCTGCTCGGTCGTCACTCGATTGATGGTGTTCGATGCCCTGGCCCGGGATGAGATCGCTGAGCGTCAGTTCCGAATGATAAACGTTCCAGTGGCGGCCGCCATAGAGTGCGATCGCTTCCGGAGTCATACACTTGTACGCCGCGATTTCGGACGCCGGCATGTCGAAATCTTCGGTGTGATCGGCAAACAGATCCAAATAGCTGCGCGCACCGCCCTGGCTCCATGTGAGGATGTGGCGGTAGTAGCGGCCGGAATCGGTCGGCGAGTCGACGAGCGTCTCGAGCGTGACGGTTTTGAAGTCAACGCGCCGGCCGTTGCGCGAACGCACCGGAAGGGCATTGGCGTAATCCCAGTCCTGTGGCAAGACCAGGCTCGCGGTCACATAGTACTTCGTATTGTCGATGTTGCGCTGATAGAGGATGTAGCGGTTCCAGTTGCCCACCATGATGTTGCGCGTCGCGAGTTGACCGTCGGTGAAATTGTTTTGTTGGTTGAGCAGGACCGTGAAATCCACATTGACGCGGTGGACGCCCGGCGGCACCGTGATGTGGAACGCGTACATGTCGACGGGATCGCGTTGCCAGGTAATCGGCTGCCCGTTCGCGCTGATGCGCAGCTCCGACATGTCGTGCAGCGGGCCGGTGGGACCGTGCTCGCCGGGGATCCACTCGGGATAATCCAAGGTGAAGGCGCCCGGCGATACCGGAATCGTCATGTGCGTGTAGGCGATGCCGCGTCCCGCCAAACGCTCATCGAGGACTACGGTCATCGGGTTGCTCGCGGTAGCGAGGGACGGATCGAGCGTGGCGCCCAAACTCGGAAGCGGAATTGCACCCAGCAGCATGCCAAGGAACGCGACGCACGCGGCGGCCCGAAAGCGCAGAAACACCTGCATTACTCCTCCAACGGAACGTCAGGCACTACGCGCTAGGAGAAACGACCCCCTACCTGTTGATAATCTTTTGAGCGATTCGGGTTACGACTTGGAGGGCGTCAGCCAGACATCGCCCTTGAGCGCGTAGAGCCACACGAACGGCGATCGCGCATTTGACGCGCCGAACGAGTTGTGCACCACGCCGGTATCGCTCGACACGTCGAACTTGGCCCGAAAGTTTTTCGGCACGGTGAGGCGCACCGTTCCGGTCGCACTTTGCATGCGTATCTCGTTGCCGGACCAGCCCGAAGCGAGGGTCGCATCGACGTTACCGTCATCGGCGGCGAGATCGATCGGCCCGAGCGCCCCCGTCACCGTGATGTTGCCGTGACCGTTTTCTGCGGTAATCGACGCGCGTGGATCGTCGATGCTGATGTTTCCGTCCTGATTGTAAATCTCGATGCTCGCCGACGGCTTCGAGATGCTGACGTCGCCATTGGACAGGCGTAAATCGAGGCGCATATTGGCGGGATACGACACCGCGTACGTCGCGGCATTCGACTGGACGAACGGAAGCAGCGGCGCTCCGCTCGCCGGTTTCAGGGTCACCGACAAACGATTGCCTTGACGCACCGATTGCATCGCCGGAACCGGCGCCGACTTATCTTGGTCGACGCGCACGCGTACGGTCGCGAGATCGGAGCTCGGCGTCAACACGATCGCTGCTCCACCCGCCTCCAGCTCCAGCACGCTTGCGCCGGCGCGATTGATGCTCCGATCGAGCACCTGCGCCGACGCCGGAAGCGCGAATACGCCAAGGAGGCACGAGAGCAAAATCGGCAGTCGCTTCATGGCCGTATTGTAACAAGAAGGGCCCCGCTTTCGCGAGGCCCTTGGTTTTGTGAGGCTACAGATCCTCGGGGTTTATCCCCTTCAGACGGTCGTACTGCGTCTTCTTCGGCGGGGCGTGTACGCTGACGTGGTCTGGATACTCGCCTTCGTACTGCACGGTGAGCGGCTCGCGATTGCGCTCGTAGGCGCTCACGAGGCGGCTCATACCGTCCCCGTTGCCGCCGCCACCCATGACTTCGGCCAGAGCCGCGTCGTCGGCGGTCATCGTGGCGTAGGCCATTTCGTACTCTTGGCGCGGACGCCCGTCGTCATCGACGTCCTGGCCTTCGGGCACGATATCGACGTTGCGATACCGAGACATGCCCGTACCGGCCGGGATGAGCTTGCCGATGATGACGTTCTCCTTGAGTCCGAGCAGCGGATCGTATTTGCCCTTGATCGCCGCATCGGTGAGGACGCGCGTCGTCTCTTGGAAGCTCGCCGCCGAGAGGAACGACTCCGTCGCCAGCGAGGCTTTGGTAACGCCGAGCAGCACCGGATTCGCCGTGGCGATCTCCTTGCTGTCGACGCGCACGCGCTCGTTGGCTTCGTGGAACTGCGCCGCCTCGATGAGCTGACCAGGCAGCATCTGCGTATCGCCGCCTTCGACGATCTTGACCTTACGCAGCATCGAGCGAACGATCACTTCGATGTGCTTGTCGTTGATGTCGACGCCTTGCGAACGGTAGACCTTCTGCACTTCCTG
>DASRSM010000140.1:0-9324 GCA_035656415.1 Vulcanimicrobiaceae bacterium
CGGCGCGGTGCCTTCCGGTCAGGCGATCAGCCGCGACGGGAAGCGATTGTACGTCGCGCTTGCCGGACTCAACGCCGTCGCCGTCCTCGACGCGCGCATGCCGACGCGGTACCGCTACGGATTGATTCCGACCGCATGGTATCCGACCTCGCTCGCGCTATCCGCCGACGGTCGCTACCTATTCGTTTTGAACACCAAAGGCGTCGACGGCTTCGGTATTTTGCAGCGCGTCGATCTCAAGCACACGTCGTTGGTGAAGACGACGCTCGACACGTTGCGTTTCAATCGAATTCCCGCCGCCGCGAAATTCAACGCCGTCATTCCGCCGCTGCGCTCGAACAAGCGCAGCACGGCGATCGATCACGTCGTGTACGTCTCGGTGGGAACGCAGACGTACGACGCAATTTTGGGCGATCTCAAAAACCCCGGCGGTGCGGCGCACGGTAACGGTGCCGAGAACTACACCAACTATCCCGAAAACGTCACGCCAAATATACACGCGCTGGCGCGCGCGTACGCGTTAGCCGACAACTTTTATGCTCCCGACGACAACCCCGACGCCTCGGCGGTATCCGCACTGGTCGGGCAGCCGACGCTCGTTACGGAGATGACCGCTCCCGTCGAAGCGATTCGTTCGCCGCTCAACGGACACGCGCAGGACCCCGAAGATTACGGGCGCGCCGGCTATTTGTTCAACGCGATGGCGCGTGCGGGACTATCGTATCGCGATTACGGCGGCTTGCTGCGGCTCGCGGGCTATCGCGAAGGCGTATATCGTTTCGACGTTCCGGCGTTGGCCGGGTTGGCAAACAACGTCGACCTCGATTACAGCGGTTGGAATCTGCGTATCGACGACGCGCACCGCGCCGCTGAGTTCGAACGCGACATGCAGCGCTACGTCGCGTCCGGCTCCGAGCCGGCGTTTACGTACATATGGCTCCCTGCGGCAGCGGCGCAAGGCGGAATGGCGACGGCGGACCGCGCACTCGGCACCATCGTCGACTATCTCTCACACACGCCGCACTGGAGTTCGACGGCGATCTTCATCGTGCCCGATGCCGCCACAGAGGGCACCGACCACGTGAACCGGCTGCGCAGCTACGCGCTGGTCGTGTCGCCGTTGGCCCGGCGCGGGTACGTGGGGCACGCCCATTTGAGCGTCCCCAGCGTCGTCAAAACCGAAGAGGAAATCCTGGGCCTTGCGCCCCTGAGCCTCAGCGATCTGCTGGCCACCGACATGGCCGACTTCTTCGTCGACGCGCCCGCTCCGGAGCCGTACCAGGCGCTGCACTAGTCTTTCCGAAAAGGCCGAATATGAGGACGAAAGCCGCTCCCCACTTCGGACCGCGACTCATCGGCTCGCCCACCGGCACGCTTCGGGCTGCGATCCTGGCTAGGCCGTCGCGCGCCATCGAGCACGCCAAACCGCTGCCCGGCGAGCCGGGAACGGTCTACGAGTGGGCGCTCAATCAACATGCGATTCTTTCCAAGACGCTCGCATATTTTGGCGTCGAAACGGTCATCGTGGATTCGCGCGGCGACGATCCGTACGAAACGTCGGTGTGCGACGCGGCCATCGCGTTTGAAGACGGCGCGATGCTGATGCGTCCGACGTCGATGGCGCGGCGCGGCGAAGCCGATCGTCTCAAAGGCCAATTTTCGCATATCGACGTTCCGCTCGCGGGCCACGTGACGGCGCCCGGTCTTCTCGACGGAACCGACGTGCTGCTGGTCGGACAAACGGCGTTCGTCGGTGCCGGAAAACGCGGTAACGATCTCGGACGCAACGGATTCGCGCAAGTCGCGCGCGCACACGGTTACCGCGTCGTCGAGGTCGCAATCGATCCGAGCTCGCCGGGGCTGCGCGCCGTTGCCGGTGCCGTCGCACCGGACACGGTCGTGATCGCCGCGGACCGCGTCGATCGCAACGCGTTCGAAGGCTTTCGTACCATCGAGCTCGCGCTCGGCGAGGAGCTTGCTGCCGGCGTAATTCCGATCGGCGACAAGCACGTCATCGCCGACATCCGTTATCGCACCGCACTCGCCTCGATGCGTCGCGCCGGAATTACCGTCGAAGCGATCGACCTCTACGAGTTCGGCAAGATTGGGGTGACGCCGTCGATGCTGGTTCTTGCGCTAAAACGAAGTTAACGGCGAGTGCGCGTAGCGGTCGTTTCGGACATTCACGGCAATCTCGTCGGGCTCGACGCTTGCTTGGCGGATTTGCAAGCGCAAGGCGGTGCGGACGTCCTCGTCGCGGCGGGCGATCTCTGCCTCGATGGTCCCAAGCCGAAGAAAGTCATGCAACGGCTGGAAGAAGTGGGCGCGCAGTGCGTGCGCGGCAACACCGATCGCTATCTTTCCGACGATCGAATCGAACCCGTCGATGGCGTCGACGATGCGCAAATCACGTGGACGCGCGAGGATCTCGGCGAACGATGGCTGTCGTTCTTGCGCGAGCTTCCGTTTGCACTGCGCATCGGCGAAGACGACAACCAACTGCTGATCGTGCACGCCAATCCGAAATCCGACGACGAACACGTTTGGCCCGATGCCGACGACGCGGCACTCGAGCGGCTGATCGGCGAAGAGAAGGCCACGACGATAGCTTTCGGGCACCTCCACTTGCCGTACGCGCGCATCTGGCGCGGCAAGCTGCTCGTGAACGTAGCGTCCGCCGGCTTGCCCAAGGATGGGGACCCACGCGCCTGCTACGCAATCTTCACCGAACGCGAGGGGGGTTGGGAGGTCAAACACCGCCGCGTTACGTTTGACGTGAAGAAAGTTGCAACCCAACTGGCCGACTGCGGGATTCCGGGGAGTGCGGAGCTCATAGCGACGCTCCGGCGCCACCGATATAAACGGCTGAAATCATCGATACCATAACGACCAACGGCAAATACGCGCCCGCGATACAAATCGACAACCTCGTCAAGCGGTACGACGACTTTACCGCCGTCAACGGCGTGTCGCTGCGCGTAGAAGCGGGTGAGTTCTTCGGTTTCCTCGGCCCCAACGGAGCAGGCAAGACGACGACGATCAACGCGATCGTCGCGCTGGCACAACGCACGTCGGGGCGAATCTCGATTTTCGGCTACGACAACGTCACCCAGTGGCGCGAAGCGCGGCGATTAGTCGGCCTCGCCCCACAAGAGTTTAACTTCGATCGCTACCTTTCGATTCGAGACGTGCTGATTTATGCTGCGGGCTATTTCGGCTTGCGCGGAAAGGACGTCGCGGAGCGCGCGGACGCGCTGCTCGACCGCTTCGGTTTGACGTCGAAATCCAACGTGGAGTACACGCGTCTCTCCGGCGGGCAAAAGCGGCGCTTGACGCTGGCGCGAGCGTTGATTCACGAACCCAAGCTGCTTATTTTGGACGAACCGACCGCGGGCGTCGACATCGAGCTGCGGCTCGAGCTCTGGGCGTGGCTGAAGTCGCTCAACGTCGAGGGGCTGACGATCTTTCTCACGACGCATTATTTGGAAGAGGCCGAAGAGCTCTGTAAGCGCATCGCGATCATCCAGCGCGGCCAGATCGTGACCGAGAAATCGACGCGGGAGCTTCTGGCAGACGGTGCGTCGCTTCAAGAGGTGTTTCTGGAGCTCACCCGCGATGAGGAAGTGCGCGCGTGAACGCCACCGGGTTTTGGACGCTGGTGCGGCGCGAAATGGTGCGCAGCCTGAAGATCATCAACCAAGTCATCTGGCCGCCGATCATCACGACGCTGCTGTACGTGTTCGTCTTCGGCCTGGCGATCGGCAGCCGGATTCAAAGCGTTCAAGGCGTCAACTACGCGCAGTTTCTCATTCCGGGCCTCATCATGCTCCAGGTGATCGATTCGTCGTACGGCGAGTGTTCCAGCTCGCTCTTCCAAGGGCGGTTCATGAACTCGATCCAGGAGCTCTTGGTCGCCCCCATGTCCGCGATCGAAATCGTCGGCGGTTACGTCGTCGGCAGTCTGGCGCGCGCGTTTCTCATTGCCGGGCTGATTACGGTTTTAGGAATCGTTCTCGTGCATGCGGTGCCGCACGATTGGGTGCTGTACGTCGGCGTCATCGCGCTCGTATCGATCCTGTTTTCGGCCTTGGGGCTGATCTTCGGCCTCGTCGCCGAGAAGTTCGATCACATCGCGATCTTGACGACCTTCGTCATCACGCCATTGACGTTCGTTGGCGGCGTTTTTACGTCGGCTACGATGCTGCCGCAGATGCTGCAGCGGCTCGAGCTGTTCAATCCAATTTTCTATACGATCGACGCATTTCGCCGCAGCTATACGGGCGAGAGTTTCTTGCTTCCCGTCTACTCGGTAGGCGCGATCGTTCTTTTGACCGCCGTCGCCTTCGCCGTCGTGCTGCGGCTGATGTCGATCGGATATAAGCTGCGCGTGTGAGGAAAGTATGATCGCCGCACTGGTGTTGGCGAGCGTCGTCGCCGCCACTTCCACCCACCTCGAGGTCCGGCCATGGAGCGGCAAGGATCTGCCGACCTCTAGCCACGCGGCGGTGAAATACCGGTTGATCGTCACCGGCAAACCGAACGCGCATCTGCGCCTCGAAGCGACCGCGCTTGCCAACGGATGGCTCGGAGCGTTTTGCACGTCCCAAGTTTGTGCGCCGGGTCACGTGGCGGTCGACTTGCCGCCATCGGGACGGGCGGTTTATCAGTTCGAGCTGATTCGCGAAGACGACTCGGCTCCCGGAAAGAGCGGCGCGCGCATCGTCGGCGACGACGGCTCTTCGGTCGATGTTCCGGTCGCTACCCGCTAGCGCCGGATAAACCGTTTACGCGCGTTCCCGAGCGGGGACAATCCAGCCGTTACTGCACTTCTCGAGGTGTGCTATGCTGGATCGCCTCGCTTACCATTTTATCAAGCCGCTGCTCGCCGTTCTCGTAGCGACGGCAATCGTCGGCTGTTCGCAGACGGGAAAAACCGGACAAGCCGGAGGTAACGGTGCGCTGCCGATGGTCGTGCGCGCCGCGGCGACCCCGCCGGTAACGGCGCCGGTGAAGATTCCGTATCCGTACGTCAATCGTTACACGACGACGACGTACTCCGGTCCTTCGGCTAAGCCGAAGACGACGAACGGCAAAGATACCGGAACGACCATCGTCGAGTTTCTGCGCGACAAGAAGACGGGCGTGTACGACGTTCCCGAAACGATCAAATCGAAGCTCGGTTACACCGAAGTACTGGACTCGGCGATCGCGTTTCCGTCATCGTTCAAAGGCGGAACGGCCCAAATCATTTTGGGGGACAACTTCACCTACGTCGCCGGGCCATTCACGGAAACCGGTATCGATACGTATCCGAAAGGACAAGATTCGATCGAATTTCCGCTGACGACCGGCCGCGCGTGGAGCGCCGCTGCCGCTCATCTCTCGTCGACGAATCAAACGATGACCGGAAGAGGTGCGTTCTTGGAAAACGCGTCGTTGAAGGTTGCCGCCGACGGCTCGTATACGGGCCAGACGTCGTTTACGAACACGTCGAAAACCTTTGCCAATCAGGACAACTCCGCGTCGACGACAAAGGTGGTTCAGAGCGGCCCCTCGACCTACACCATCTCGCTGCGCGCGGCGGGATTCAATCCGGTCACGCAAAGTTTTGCGTTGCCCAGGGCCGGCAAGATTGCGGTGACCTCATCGGGCAAAAAGCCCATTCCGGTGAAGAACGGTACCATTAAGGTTCCCGACTGGTATCCCGCGACGGGTTCGCTGCCGAGCCCGCTGTACTTCGATAATTTCCACGTCGACGGTTCGGCCACGATGCCGTCTTCGTGCAAGTCGCGATCGGGATCGGCCTCCACGAAAGTCACCGAAACGTTCGGCAATCTCGATCCCGTGCAAGGGATTTACGACACGTACACGGCGACGTATTATATGGCGACGCTGGCGAGCGGCCAATACTGGTTCGCGTGCATCGTTGAGGCATACGAAAACGATACGTACGCCAACGGCTGGGTGTTTGCCGCAGGCAAGTGGGGCGGATTGATGTCGAAGCAGGTCGGAACGGAGACGCTCATCGCTGCAAACGTGAGCGCGGCTGCGACGTCGCCGTCCGCCGTCGGCGCCGTTCCGGTCGTTCCATTTCCGTCCGTCGCGCTGCGAGAATTAGCGCGGATGCACCGTTAGAAGAAGGGGTTGTGCTCTTTCTCTAACGCCACGGTCGACGGCGGTCCGTGCCCCGGCATCAGTACGGTGTCGTTGGGCAGCGTGAAGACTTTGCTGCGCACGTTGTTGAGAATGTCGTCGTAGGTGCTGTTGTCGCCGTACGCGCCGCCGACGCTCGCGGCAAAAAGCGTATCGCCGCTGAACAGCACCGTCCCTCGACCGGGCTCGGGATGACACGTAAAAAGGTAGCACGAGGAACCGTCGGTATGCCCGGGCGTGTGCAGCATGCGAATCGACGTACCGTCGCCGAACGGCAAGTCGTCACCGTCGCGAACCAATAGCGCCTTGCTCGCCAATGCGCCGATGGCTTCGACGTCGAGCTTATGCATCACGATCTGCGCTTGGGGAAACGCTTTGGCGACGTCGCCCGTGGCGTCGCAGTGATCCGCATGCTTGTGCGTGATCAAGATGTATTGCAGGTGATAATCGCCTTCGCGCAAGACGCGCAAAAGGTTCGCCGGAACGCCGGCAGGGTCGACGAGCGCGCTGCGACGGCCGCCATCGAGAAAGAAGACGTAACCGTTGCTCGGATGCGGCTTCTGCGGATGGTGCCGAACGTCGTCGCGTTCGACGTGAGGCGGATACCAACGCTGTGCCGCGCTGTCCGCAAGCTTGCCGGGGTCGAGCCGTAGAACGCGAGCGATCGCGCGGGCTTGGTCGTCGTTTGCGGTACCGTCATCCTTGAGCCACGCGTTAATGCTCGATACGGCAATGTCAGCACTTTTTGCCAACCGCTCCGCGGTTACGCCGTTCCCGCGCATCGCCTTGCGCACGATGTCGCCGAACGTGTCCTCCAGCGGGAGATTCTGCCCGGTACTCATGTGCCGCAGGTTCGACGTTTCGACGCTAGAATCTGCGAGGCGATGCGAATCTCACGGCGCGCGTTATTGGGCTCCGCCGGTGCGCTCGTCGCGGGAGCAGCCGCGCTGTCGCTTCCCGGAGGTGGTCCAAGAACGTTTTTCGGCGGCGTCCCGCCGCGCTACGATTTCGCTCTGCCCGGCACGATGTTTTCGCCGGCGGAATTGCGCGCCGAGTTGACGTGGCTCGTCGCGACGCTGCGCGAGGTCGGCCAAGGTATCGTTCCGGAGTGACGATCGTGCCGAGCGAAGCCGACAACCGCGCCGGGCGAGATGCTGTCCTAAGCTACGCCATCGAGCGGATTCTAGGGTAAGCCGATGAAACGCGGCAGTGATGAAAATAACGGACATAGCCTTCACTGTTTATCCCTCAAACGACGTTGCGGCGGCGCGCGCTTGGTACGAGAGAACGCTTGGGCTCGTCTTTGCCGGTCCCTACATGGAAGACGGAATCGAAAAGTACAACGAGGTGCACTTTCCAGGCGCCTGCTTTAGCTTGATGGCTTCGCAATGGGTGGGGCGGGAGCCCGGCACGGCGGCAAGCGTCTACTTCGAGGTCGACGATATCGACGGAGCGATCTTATCGCTGCGTGCCGGCGGCGCCGACGTCGACGAGCCCTTCGAAACGCCCGTCTGCACGCAGGCCGCGCTGCGCGATTCCGAAGGCAATCGCATCTGGCTGCACCAGCGCAAGCCGGGACGCGCAACGGCACCGAACGGGCCTTAGTCGCGGAGCTAAGCCTTAGGTTTTGGTGCGATAGCCTTCTTGCATTGATCAACCGCGCGAATGACGCTTTCCGCCGCGTTCGACTCGTCCTTCGCGATTTGAAGTTGCTGCGCGTCCAGCGACCCAGCCGCTGGGGCCGGTGAGCCTTGGTTTACCGGTGGACCCTGAGACGGCGAACTCTGAGCCGGCAAACCGGGAGGCGGCGAACTGTTGGTGGCAGGGTCCTCGGACTCGTCGTTCCCGTCGATCGTAACAAACTGCCCTACGGAACGTCCTACGGAGTTCATCTCCGAAGGCACCGCCGCGAATGCCCTTGTCTGGATCGTGTGGTTTCCAGTTTGCATCATCTCCGACATCATCGAGCTGTCCACGGGACCGTAAAGCGCGTTGAGCGTCGCACGCTGGCCGTCCTCCACGGCTTGCAACCGGTCGTGCAGCCCTGTCGTCGTTCCGGACGCGTCAGTCGTATTGTGCGGGAAGCGCTTAGGATCGTTAAGGATACCGTCTATGACGTTGAAATTGCGCACGAGGGAGCTGACGACGAACTCGACGCGTAATCGATCCATCCGCCACCAACCGCCTCGACCTTCCAGCCATTGATCGTACGACCATTGTCCCAACTGCTGACGCCCGGCATTGATAAGCGCATCGTCGGCGTGCAGGCCGACGAGTACGGGTACGACGCTTTCGCGAAGCGTCGTGCACAGCGGACTGGTACCGATATCGATAATGGTTTTTGGTGGGTCGGCTTGAGCTTGTCTGCCATACACGGTAAGCAGCATACAGCCGACGACGGCAGCAATCGGCCGAAGGACCCGACGCTGCAGCATCTTCATGCGAATGCGTTCTAACCGTGGGGTAGCTACCTGCTCTCCAGCGGATAGACACGAATAGGCAAACGTGTGTTCGCATGGTATCGTGAAAGGGTGAAGCTGGTCGATTGGGCGCGGCGACAGGGCATTTCCTACAAGACCGCCTGGCGCTGGGTGAAAGACGACGTGATGCCGGTGTCATGGCGGCAAATGGCTGGCGGAACGATTTTGGTCGACGCTCCAATCGAAGAAAAACCATCGGCCGTCGCCCTGTACGCTCGTGTAAGCAGCCACGACCAGCGCGAGGATCTCGATCGGCAGTTAGCTCGCCTTTCGCAATATGCCGCCGAGCGGGATCTGCACGTGGTCGAATCCGTCGCTGAAGTCGGCTCGGGATTGAACGGCAAGCGTCGCAAGTTGCTCCGTCTGCTGTCGGATGGAACCATCGGCGCGATCGTCGTCGAGCATCGCGACCGCTTCGCTCGCTTCGGCTCGGAGTATTTAGAAGCGTCGTTGGCGGCGTGCGGACGCCAGTTGATCGTTGTCGATTCGAGCGAGATGAACGACGACCTGGTGCAGGATATGATTGCCGTACTGACGAGCTTTTGTGCGCGACTGTACGGACGCCGGTCGGCCCGCAACCGTGCGATCAGCATCGAACGCGCCTTAGCCCGCCAGCCCGCGACGTGATTCTCGCGCACCGTATTCGTTTGTCGCCGACCTGCGAGCAGGAATCGTATTTCCGCCGCGCGTG
>DASRSM010000141.1:0-6121 GCA_035656415.1 Vulcanimicrobiaceae bacterium
CTACAGCGCGCTCTTCAAGTCGCTTTACGGCAGCGGATGGCAGCCGTTCGGCGGAACGAGTTTGTCCGCGCCGCTGATCGCCGGCATGTTCGCCCTTGCGGGCAACGCGTCGACGCGGCACGCGGCTCAAGAGCTTTGGCAGGGTCACGCGTCGCTCAACGACATCGTCAAAGGAAATAACATCGACCCTTCCCTCACCGGTCAATGCGCCTCGAGCGTCACCTACATCTGCGTTGCCGGATCCGGCTACGACGGACCGACCGGTTGGGGCACTCCCAACGGAACGGGAGCCCTGTAATGTCGCGCCGTTTGCTAGCGCTCGCCGCGTTATTTGCGTTAGCCGCATGTTCGGGACAGTCGAACGGCGGCGGAATGCTTCCGTCCGCACCGGAACAGCCCACGATCTCCCAGCCGGCCGAACAGCCGGAGCAACCCGAGGCGCCGTCGCCCACTGAAGAGTCCAACGAAGCCATCGCACCGGAGCAAACGTTGCGGGGTGCGGTATCGCAAACGATCGACGACGACGCTGGATTGACGCCCGCCAACGGTTTCTATCCGATGGCGGTGCCGGATTCCGCGCGGCCGATGTGCCCGCCGTCCCCGAAGTATCGCTTCCGTTGCTTCGGATGGATTCGGACCGATCTGGTAGCGGTTCCGCGCGGCGATGCAATTCCGGGCGGCGTGGGTTACGGGCCCTCGGAGATTCAAGCGGCCTACGGGCTCAACCCCAATGCCGGTAAAGGCCAAACCATCGCGATCGTCGACGCGTTCGGATACACCAAAGCCGCATCGGATTTAGCGGCATACAGAAAAGCCGCGAAACTGCCGCCGTGTACGATCGCCAACGGCTGTTTGAAGATTCTCAACCAAAATGGCGCAACGTCGCCCCTTCCGGCGCAGCCGTCGCCGAGCGACGCCGTCGGTATGGGATGGGTTGACGAACAGTCGGTCGATCTCGACGCCGTTTCGGCGACGTGTCCGCAGTGCCACATCACCCTGATTCAGGCGAGCAGTCCGACCTCGCTCGCTACGGCCGTCAACACCGCGCTGCGGGAAAGTCACATCGTCAGCATGTCGTTCGGCGCCCCGGAGTCGACGCAATCGCCGAACTCCGGTTTACCGAACCACGGTTATGCGCTCATCGCCAGCTCCGGCGACTACGGCGGCGGAAGCAAGCCGCAGGGCGGGAGCTCGGGCGGCCCGCAAATTCCGTGTTCGTGGACGACGGTCGTGTGCGTCGGCGGAACGCGGTTAACGCACTCGGGCTCGTCGTGGACCGAGAAAGTGTGGAATGACGAGGCCAAGGCCGAGTGCGGCAGCGGCAACGCGCCGTGCGGCGCGACGGGCAGCGGCTGCAGCAGAATCGTTCCAAAGCCCGCGTGGCAACACGACCCCGGATGCCGCATGCGGTCGTCGGTGGACGTCGCGGCCGACGCGTCGGTATTCACGCCGCTGGCCGTCTACAACTCGAACTTCAAAACGGCATCGTCGCCGTCGCCCTGGGGCGGTATCGGCGGAACGAGTCTTGCCGCTCCGATCATCGCCGGGGTGTTTGCGCTGGCGGGCAACGTGGGCAGCCGCCACGGCGCGATGGAGCTGTGGCAGAAGCACAACTCGTTGCGCGACGTCATCAAGGGCACGAACGTGTACGTTCCAGTCACGGGGCCGTGCGCGTCGAGTGTCAGGTATATCTGCGTGGCCGACCAGGGCTACGATGGTCCAACGGGCTGGGGAAGTCCGAAGGGCGCGTCTAACTTCTAGGAACTCTCGGAGGAGGTAAACACGGTGAGACGTTTTCTCATGGTCGCCATGGCTGCAGTTGCGGCGGCGACGTTGGCGGCGTGCAGTCACTCGTCGCTGCAGCAATCTATGCTGCCGGCTCAGCCGAACGCGCCGTTCGCGAGCACGTTGCCGGATCTGGGACCGATGACGCCGGAAGCGCTCATGGTCATGCAATCGCGCCGCTACCGTGCCTGTGAAACGGCTCCCACGGGGTATGCGGCATGTTATGCGATCCTTAGCGACGCGTCGATTTCAGGAGACGCTTCCGGGGGGTGCAACGACAGGCCGGGGTGCTATCTACCTTCCGACTTACAGGCAGCGTACGGCATCACGAGTGCCGCACAGTCCAAAGGTAAGGGCGTAACCGTCGCGGTCGTCGACGCGTACGGCTACGGCGGTGGTTACAGTGGTCTGGCCAAGGATCTCGCGACGTACCGGACGTTGGGTCAGTTGCCGGCATGCGGCCAAGGCTGCCTCACCGTCGTGAACCAGAACGGCGGATCGTCGCTTCCGAAGCCCGGAAAAGGCAACTACTCCGGTTGGCAGGGCGAAATCGCGCTCGACATCGACATGGTTTCGGCGATCTGTCCGAACTGCAACATCCTGTTGGTCGAAGCCGACAATTCGAAAACGAGCAATCTCGAGGCGGGCGTTGCCACCGCAATGAAGATGGCAAACGTCGTCAGCAACTCGTGGGGCGGCGCGGAGTATGCGGCGACCGAAACACTTTGGGATAGCCACCCCGGTAAGGTCATCGTCGCGAGTGCCGGCGACGACGGTGCCGGCGTTTTGAGCGGCTACGGGGGCACTCCGGAAGCGCAGCCGTGCGGCTTCACCGGCGTGGTTTGCGTCGGCGGTACGTCGCTGAACGCGCCTTTCGGCAATTACAAGGGCGAAAAGGTCTGGGAAGACTTCCACTTAGTCTACGCGAGCGCGGTATACAATCTCGGTGCAACCGGCAGCGGCTGCTCGGCAATCGTCGCCAAACCCTCGTGGCAGAACGATAAGGGCTGCAAAAAGCGTTCTGCTACCGACGTTTCGGCGGATGCCGACCCCGTGACGGGCGTCGCCATTGCGTGCATTCCCTGCAGCAAGAAAAACCACGGCCTCATCGGCGGTGTCGGCGGAACGAGCGCCGCGGCGCCGATGATCGCCGCGATGTACGCACTCGCCGGTAACGCCGGATCGCTCAAGAGCGCGCCTCAGACGATCTGGACGAGCGGAAAGAGCAGCTTCCACGACATCACGCAAGGGTTCAACGACGGAAAGTTCTTGAGTCCGCCGTTTCCGAGCGGCGATAACGCGACGGGGCTCTTTTGCAAAAAGGCCATCAGCTATATCTGCAAAGCAAGAACCGGCTACGACGGTCCGACCGGTTGGGGTTCGCCCAAAGGTCTCGGCGCGTTCTAACCGATGAGACCAACGGCGAGCTTCGCCGTAGTGATTGCGATGGGGCTGCTCGCGGTTTGCACCGCGGCCGCCCCTTCGCGCGACGGAGCGTCGATCGTGGACTCCGGATCGACGAATACGGCGGGCTACACGATTGACGTGTGGTCCGACGGCAGCGCGGCCGTCGCATACCAAAACCGCACTGCGAAAAAGTCCTTCACGGTGTCCTCTTCCCTCGCGATACGGTTTTTTGCCGATCTCAAAGCCGCGCGCGGCCTTTCGGCGCCGCCTGCGCACTGCATGAAGAGCGCGTCGTTCGGAACGTCGACGCACGTGCATTGGCACGGCTGGATTTCTCCCGACCTCGATTGTCCGCCCGACGGCAAGCTCACGACGGCACTCGTGAACGACGTCAGCGCGATCAGAAGCGCGGGGAACGTGACCGGGGCCCCGGTGCGCAGCTTCCCGGGCGGCCCGCCGCGCCTCATAGTTCGTCCGTCGCCGACGCAGTAATGCCCGATAAAATCGACTTCGAGGCCTGCGATCCGCGTTCCAAGGCGGGCTTTGAAGACAAGCACGACGCACAGAAGCTTTTAGCCGCCGATATCGAGCGCCTAGCCGCGCTGCACGACGTCTTTGCGACGCAAACGCAGCACGCATTGCTGATCGTTCTGCAGGCGATGGATACGGCCGGCAAAGACGGCATCGTCAAGCACGTCATGTGCGGTTTGAACCCGCAAGGCGTCAACGTCTACGGCTTCCGCAAGCCGACCGAAGAAGAAGAGCTTCACGATTTCTTGTGGCGCGAAAACAAAGTCTTGCCCGCGCGCGGCCGCATCGCCATCTTCAACCGCTCGTATTACGAGGAAGTGTTGGTCGTGCGCGTCGAGCAGGATCTCTTGAAGGATGAAGGCGCAACCGGCGGACCGCGCCTCTGGGAGCATCGGTACCAAGACATCAATGCCTTCGAACGGCATCTGACGCGATGCGGCACGATCGTCCTTAAGTTCTTCTTGCACCTCTCGAAGGAAGAACAGCGAAAACGGCTTCTCGCGCGCTTAGAAACGCCGGATAAGATGTGGAAGGCGTCGGACGCCGATCTCGCCGGCCATGCGAAATGGGATGCGTACGCGCACGCCTACGGGCAAATGTTGGAACATACCAACACCGAATGGGCGCCGTGGCACGTGATTCCGGGCGATCGGAAGTGGGTTTCGCGCGCGCTCGTCGGGCGCATCGTCGTCGAGACGCTCGAATCGTTAAATCTCAAATATCCCGAGCCGTCGCCGGAACGCCGCAAACGGTACGGCGAACTGGCCGCACAGCTCAAAGCCGAAGTGTCACCCTGAGCCTGTCGAGCGGCAGCAGTAGCACCCTGCTGTGCGGCGCTTTCGGAAACGCAGAACGGCTTGGGCGACGTAGCGCCGGCCACAATTCGTAAGCTCGCGACGTCGCGGCCGAAATAGTTCCTTAGTCCCGGTTCGCATATTCCACAAGGAACCGAGCGCATGCGCGCTCTTATTTAGGCGCTGCTGTTCTTGGATTCTTTTTTGGAGAAGCATTTTGCGACGTATTGTTGCCGCCGGGTTACTGATTGCATTTTTAGGCCAGACCTCGGGAAGCGCAAGTGCTGCGAGTGAACCGAGTCCTTCGCAAGTGCGATTCGATTTAGCAAACGTTATCGCACCGCTGCAGAGCGCTATTTTAGGCTCTGTCTTCTACGCGGTAATCAGCGGCCAGTACAATCGTTACGCGATCGAGCACGCTCCGCGGCCGCACTTCAAACCGATGTCGCGCGTCGTCGAGCATCCGCCCGACGTTCGCGGCTCTCGACTGGCGCGCTACCGTTCCCGCTACGGCCTGCCGCTTAACCTGCCGCGTCTGCACCAGCCACGAGCGCCGCGATCGTTTCGACCGGACCGCACCGCTTTTGGAACACACCATCGTCACCAAGCCCCTTCGGGCTCTCGTACACTTGGCGCAGTTCCAAGCGCGACCGCCAGGCGCGCAGCGAATCGGCCGGCGTTTCGCGCAAGTGACGTCACGCTCGCGGCAAGCGGCGGTCTCTCGGCGTCCAACACCGGCGTCAATCGTTGGTGGGTGTACGAGGAGCACGGCATTCCCGGAGTCGGAAAAGCCTACGTCAATGTCAACACCGGCAACCTGCTCGTGTCGGTCACCGATCTCGATATGCCCGAGCGCGGGATCGATCTCGCGCTGCGGCGGACGTACAATGCGATGTCTAAGCACGACGCCGCCAACGACGACGGCTCAACGCCGGGAGTTTTTGGCAACGGCTGGACCGCAACCTTTGACGCTCACATTTCTAGCCCAGACGGTTCGACGATCTCGGTCTGGGATACCGACGGCGCCCGTTACGACTTCGACTGCTCGACGTCGCCCTGTACTAGCCTTACCGCCGGCGATCACAACAAGCTGTATCTTGACCCCGGTAACAGCAGTTGCACGTGGGCTTGGGAGAAGAAAAACGGTACCGTATATGAGTTCTATCAGCTAGGTGCCGTAAGCAGTTGCACCCAGTACAACGGCCGGACCATTCCCGCCGCCCTCTACGGCGCGCTCGGTGCCATCTTTGCGCGTAATCGCAATAATTCGTTGACGTTTTCCTATTCATTCGCCGGCGGCGACGGCAGCAGCTACTCGAACCTCGCGCAGATGACCGTTACGCACAGCGACGGCGACGCGGTCGTTCTCGCCTTTGGGACCGCAAGCGCCGATAACGGCTCAGGTACAACTCCGACCGAGTTGCTCACCGCGACTCCGTATCACAATGGCGCAGCTTTATACGGCCAGCGGCTCTTCTACGGATACGATACGCTTGGCAACCTCTTGGAGGTCGATCATCCGGCAAACAATACCGGGACGACGACGCCCTTAAGCAACGGTATTTCGGTGCTACCTGAAACGTACGTTCTCTATCCGAACATCG
>DASRSM010000142.1:0-16208 GCA_035656415.1 Vulcanimicrobiaceae bacterium
AGGCGCTCGAGATTACACGCGAGCATACGGAACTGAGCGGCTATACCGAACTTCTCAACGTGCTTTGGAACGGTTTAATGGAAAAGGACGAGCTCGAAACGTACGCGGGGGCCGGAAAAGCTTGGAGCGAGGAACGCGCGGTCGCCGAAGCGCGCACGATCTAGGGAGCGCAAAAAGAAACGGCGCCTTTCGGCGCCGTTTTTCACTTACGCGTGCGCAGGTTTCTTTGCTCCGGTCGCTTTTGCGACGATCTCTTCTTCGACGGATTTTGGGGCTTTTTCGTAATGCGAGAACTCCATCGTGTACGTCGCGCGGCCTTGCGTAGCCGAACGCATGTCGGTTGCGTAACCGAACATTTCCGAGAGCGGAACGTTCGCCGTGATGACTTGCGCGCCGCCCGGCGCTTCTTCGGTGCCCATGATCACGCCGCGGCGGCGGTTGAGATCGCCGGTGATCGCGCCGTAATAATCCTTGGGCGTCGTCACTTCGACTTTCATGATCGGCTCGAGCAGAATCGGACCCGCAGAGCGATTGGCTTCTTTCCAGCCCATCGACGCCGCGATCTTGAACGCCATTTCGGAGGAGTCGACCTCGTGGTACGAACCGTCGAACGCGGTAACCTTGAAATCGAGCACAGGGAATCCCGCAAGCACGCCGCTCTGCGACGACTCCTTGATGCCTTCTTGCACCGCCTTAGCGTACTCTTTCGGAACCTTACCGCCGACGATCTTCCATTCGAAGATGAAGCCGGTACCAGGCTCTTGCGGCTCGACGCGCAGCCAGATGTCACCGTATTGCCCCTTACCGCCGGACTGCCGAACGAATTTGCCTTCCTTTTCGACGGTCTTGGTGATCGCTTCTTTGTATGCGACTTGCGGCTTGCCGACGTTCGCTTCGACTTTGAACTCGCGGCGCAAGCGGTCGAGAATGATCTCGAGGTGCAGCTCACCCATACCGGCGATGATCGTCTGCTGCGTCTCCTCGTCGGTACGCATGCGGAACGTCGGATCTTCTTGCGCCAAGCGCGTGAGCGCCTGGCCTAGCTTGTCTTGATCGCCCTTGGTTTTCGGCTCGATCGCTTGCGAAATGACCGGCTCGGGGAATGTGATCGACTCGAGCGTGATCGGATGTTTCTCGTCGCAGAGCGTGTCGCCCGTACGCGTGTCGGACAATCCGACCGCGGCGGCAATGTCGCCGGCGCCGATCGTGTCGATATCTTCGCGATGATTGGCGTGCATGCGCAGAATGCGCCCGATGCGCTCCTTGCGCCCGGTGCGCGAGTTGAGCACGTAGCTGCCCTTGTTGAGCACGCCGGAATAGACGCGGAAATACGTCAGGTTACCGTACGGATCGGTCGCGATCTTGAAAGCCAGTGCGCAAAACGGTTGGGCGTCGTCGGGCTGGCGCGTCAGCTCTTCGTTGGTCTTCGGATCTTTGCCGACGATCTTCTTGGCGTCGATCGGCGACGGCATGTAGTCGACGACCGCATCCAGCAACGGCTGCACGCCCTTGTTCTTGAACGCCGAGCCGCAGAGCATCGGCAGCACCGCGCCCGCGATAGTCGCCTTGCGCAGTGCCGTCTTCATGCGGTCGATCGGCAGATCTTTACCCTCGAAGAACATCTCGAGCAGCTCGTCGTCTTGCTCGGCGATCGCCTCTACGAGGCTCTGACGCCACTTCATCGCGAGCTCCTTGAGCTCGCCTTCGACGGGTTCTTCGGCCATCGTCGAACCGAGGTCGTCGGTGTAGACGACTTTCGTCATCGTGAAGAGATCGACGATGCCTTTGAAGCTGTCTTCGGCACCGATTGGAACTTGAATCGGCACGGCGTTGCCGCCGAGACGTTCGCGAATCTTTTCGACGACGTTGAAGAAGTCGGCGCCCATGCGGTCCATCTTGTTGACGAAGATGATCCGTGGGACCTTATATTTGTTGGCTTGGCGCCACACCGTCTCCGATTGCGGCTGCACGGCGGCAACCGAGTCGAAGAGCGCGACGAGGCCGTCGAGCACGCGCAGAGAGCGCTCGACCTCAACGGTGAAATCGACGTGGCCGGGCGTGTCGATGATGTTGATGCGCGTGTCGCGCCACGTCGTCGCGGTAGCGGCCGACGTAATCGTGATGCCGCGCTCCTGCTCCTGGACCATCCAGTCCATGGTTGCAGCACCGTCGTGCACTTCGCCAATCTTGTGCACGCGGCCGGTGTAGAAAAGGATGCGTTCGGTACAGGTGGTCTTGCCCGCGTCGATGTGCGCGGCAATACCGATGTTCCGCGTCCGATCGAGCGGATATTCTCTCGTTGCCATGTCTTGTGTTCTGTAGCTTGTCTTTTTAAATTCTTACCAGCGGTAGTGAGCGAACGCTTTGTTCGCCTCCGCCATTTTGTGCGTATCTTCGCGCTTCTTGATGGTCGCGCCGGTGTTGTTGGACGCGTCCAGCAGCTCGTTGGCGAGTTTCTCTTCCATCGAACGGCCGGCACGCGAGCGGGCGAAAGCGATCAGCCAGCGCATTGCCATCGCCTGACGGCGATCGGGGCGCACTTCCATCGGAACCTGGTACGTCGCACCGCCGACGCGCCGCGGACGAACCTCGACCAGCGGCATCGCGTTGGAGAGCGCTTGCGAGAAAATGTCCATCGGATCGCGTCCGGTCTTCTCGGCGATGATGTCGAGAGCGCCGTAGGTGATATGCTCGGCGGTGGACTTTTTGCCGCGCAGCATCACTTTATTGATAAAGCGCGCGAGTACTTTCGAATTGAATTTGCCGTCGGGCAAAATCTGTCGCTTGGGGGCGGGACCTTTGCGTGGCATCTATTTACTTCTTCTTCTCGCGCTTAGCGCCGTATTTGGAGCGACCTTGTTTGCGGTTGGCGGTGCCTGCCGTATCGAGCGTGCCGCGAATGATGTGATAGCGAACGCCCGGCAAATCTTTGACACGGCCGCCGCGCACGAGCACGACCGAGTGCTCTTGCAGGTTATGGCCGATTCCCGGGATGTAGGCCGTCACTTCCTCGCCGTTGGTTAATCGGACGCGGGCAACCTTACGGAGCGCCGAGTTCGGCTTCTTAGGCGTGACCGTTTTGACTTGCGTACAGACGCCGCGGCGCTGTGGGTTACCCGCCACTTCGAAGTTACGGGTCGGCAAATCCGGATGGCCGGGCTTTGGTCCGGTGAGGATCACGCGGAACGCGCGCGTTTTGACCTTTTTCTCGGCCTTTTCGCGGCCGCGGCGGACCAGCTGGTTAATGGTAGGCAAAGCCTGGCTTCCTCTCAAACGATGACACGCTAAAAAACGGTCGCCATCCCGCCCCTTGCGAGGCAGGTAACCCTGGGTGCACTCCCGCCACCGCGGCGGGACCCCAGGTGGGACCGAGCCACGGAAGTATATCAAGGCGCCCTGACGCAGTCAAACGCGGTCGAGCCCGAAGTACTCGGCGCGGGGGAATCGCCCATGAGCGCTGCGACCGATATCGCATACGGACGGGTCGTCGGGACCAACCTTTCCTTCGAGGCGGCCATCGAGGCCGTAACCCGCGCGCTGGAGGCGGAGGGGGTTCCCTCCGTGCGACGTCGTCGTTCAGAAGATCGACGGCCACATCGTCGTTTCGGCGGTCGACGCGAACCTAATCGCGCAAACGGCCGGAAATCGATCGCTCGAGCACGCCGCTGCCGACGCCAACGCCCCGCTCGCTTGCGCCCTCAAAACCGTCGGTACGCAGCGTCCCTGATTCGATAGCTTCGGCGGCGCGCAGCAGCGCTTGGCCCAGCGCGCGCAGTTCCGGTGCGGCGTTTTTCGCATTTGCCGACAAGATCTCGCTCCACATCGGAAACGGCGAGTTCCCGAGCCGGACGAGTTCGCGGGCGGCGGTCCCCGCGAGTGGATGCAGCACGTCGGGATCCAGCGATCGCGCGCGCGAGGCAAACGTCCAGGCAAGCACCTGCAGCGCGTGCGACGACAGTGCGACGACGCGATCGTGCTGCTCGGCATCGACCGCAAGCGGTGCGGCCCCTAAGGACGCAATGAACGCGCGTGCGCGGGCGTCGAGCTGCGCGTCGGGATTGGAAACGTACGCCCACGTCTTCCCTTCGAACAGGTCGACGCGCGCGGCGCGCACGCCCCATTTCTCGCGTCCGGCCATCGGATGCGACGCCACGAAGTTTGCGAGCGTTCCAGCCGCTTCGACGATTGGGTGTTTTACCGACGCTACGTCGATCACGAGCGTCGCGCGAATCGGTCCTTCGTTGCCGAGGCGCCGGAGCTCCGCAATCGTCGCATCGACGTGAGCCGCGATGACGACCGTGCCGGCCCGCGCGTACAGCTCGTCGCGAGTCGCCCCGAAGTCGATCGCACCGACCTCGATCGCTTGCGCGAGCGCGCCGGCGTCCTCGTCGTACCCGACGACGAATCCACCGTTGCGGCGAACGCGCATGCCGACGGAACCCCCGATCATCCCCGTTCCGACGATGCCGACGACGTTGTCTTTCATTTCATCTGCGCGGCGCGCTTGGCCAAGTCGGGACGCAAGGCGGCCGCCTTCTCGAGGTAGACGTGCTCCATTTGGTCTTGCGTACGCGTGGTGTTCACGTGCACGAGCACGCGGATGCACCGCTGCAGCGCGCCGGGCACGTCGATTTCGGTAAAGTGCAGCATTGGTACGTGCACCCAGCCCATCTCGCGCGCGCCGAGCGCCGGAAAGCCCGCGCGTAAATCGGACGTCAAGCTAAAAAGGACCGACGCGATGTCGTCGAGCTCCACGCCGTTACGCGCGACCATCTCGCTCAAGAGGCGTTTCGTCGCAGCGACCATCTCTTGGTTTGCGTCGCGATCGACGGTTATCGCACCGCGGATGCCGCGCATGCGGACCAGACTCACGTCAGTGCGCCGTTTGCGTGCAGTTGATGCGAGGTAATCGGAATACGATCGAGTTCCGAAACGATTTCCGCGAAATCCGCAAACGTCAGCGCCTGGTCCTTATCGCTGCGGGCTTCCGGCGGATTCGGATGTACTTCAATGAGCAAACCGTGCGCGCCGACCGCTTTGGCCGCGCGGCAGAGCGGCCCGACCCAGCGGCGCACTCCGACGCCGTGGCTCGGATCGACGAAGACCGGCAAGTGCGAACGTTCGCGCAAAACCGGCACCGCCGACAGATCGAGCGTGTTGCGCGTCGCCGGTTCGAACGTCCGGATGCCGCGCTCGCACAAAATAACGTTGGGATTGCCTTCGGATAACACGTACTCGGCCGCAGCAAGCAGCTCTTCAATCGTCGCCGACAGCCCACGTTTGAGCAACACTGGGCGTCCCGCGCGTCCCACGGCTTTGAGTAGATCGAAGTTTTGCATGTTGCGAGCGCCGATTTGCAAGACGTCGATTTGTTCGGCCATGCGCTCGACTTGATCGATCGTCATGACCTCGCTGACCGTCGGCAGACCCGACGCTCGGCCGGCTTCGGCTAGCAGCGTAACGCCTTCCCAACCCAGACCCTGAAACGCGTACGGGCTCGTGCGCGGCTTGAACGCGCCGCCGCGCAGCATCATCGCACCGTGCGCTTTCACGCTTTTTGCCGTTTCGAGAATCTGTTCGCGCGACTCGACCGAGCAGGGTCCCGCAACGATGACGAACTCGCCGTCGGCGACGCGCACGTTGCCGACGCGCATTGCCGTGCCTTCCGGTCGCGAGATGCGCGACACGCGCGGAAACGGCGTTTCGGTCGACACGTTAATGGGCTCGATGCGGCGCGCGTGGAGCGCCGCCGCCACCGCGGCGGCAGCCGGCGGATGCTCGTTGGCACCGATGGGCGCCCCGGTGTGGGCGTCGTAGCTGCCCAGCACGGTGAGCGTCTTGCAGCAGCGCTTGAGTTCGGCGATCGCACTTGCGACGTTGGCATCTTCGACGTCGCCGTCGAAATCGATGTAGAAAATGCGCTCGGTGCCGTGTCCGAGAAATGGCTTCGATTCGAGCTTATCGCCGTTGATGTTGCGCTCGGCCAAAATGGTCAGACATCGTGCGAGCGAACCGGTCTTCTCCTCGACGCCGAAGATCAGCGACGTCTTCCGTCGTTTGCTCTGCTCGCGCGATGCCAGCGGATGGTCGGCGCTAAGGTGTCGCGAACGCACGATCAAAAACCGCGAGTAGGTGTTCGGATCGTCGGTGCAGTTGGCCGCGAGCTCGACGAGATCGTACGTAACGCCTGCTGCCGGCGGCGCGAGCGCCGCAACCGCAGGATTGCCGCCGCGCGCGACTTCGCGTGCCGCAACGCCGGTGTCTTCGCACGGAATAGCGCGCGCTTGTTCCAGCCCGCCAAGGAAGCGGCCGCATTCCGCCATTACCAGCGGGTGCGCGAGCACTTCGCGCACGTCGCGCAGCTCCGCGCCGGGAACGCCGAGCAAACGATGATCCGTACGCCAGTGCAGTTCGGCGATCGGTACGAGATCGAACTCGGCCAGTAGATCGTAGCCTTCGCGAACGGTGCCGCCGATTGCGTTTTCAATCGGAATCACGCCGACGTCGGCGCGCAGACTCGCTATCGTGGTCGCCATCTCGCGATAGCTCGGAACGCCGGCCGTCATCGCGTCGAGGCCGGCTTCGCGCAAGTAGTGCGCGATCACCAGCTGTGAGTAGGCCCCGTCGACCCCTTGGTAAACCGCAATCGTCATGTCATGCTCCGCGTCGTTTCTTCGATGGAAAAAAGAATGAGCCCCCGCCGGTCGGCGGGGGCTCACGTTAAGCTGCTCGTGCTTCGCGCAAACGCCTACCCGTCACCGGCCCTCGGGACCGCTGCAGTAATACCAATAAGCGTAAGCGACGTTTGTCACGGTGACCGCTATGGAAGCACGCCGGACGACGGGTTGTCAAGCAGGGCCCCCAGAAGGCTCGCCCATGCAGCAAAAGCGCGCGCAGTCCTCTCTGGCCTTCGATTGGCTGATGGCTGCCCTGGCCTTCCTCATGATCTGTGGTCCTCTGATCGACGGCTGGGCGCACACGCACAATCAGGTCGATCAATCCTTTCTAACGCCCTGGCACGCGGTGCTGTACGGTGCAATGGTCGTCAACGGATTGGTGCTGCTGGGAGCGGGCGTCGTAGGATTGCGTCGGGGTTATTCCTTCCGCAACGCACTGCCCCCGGGATATTGGGTTTCCGCACTCGGCGTCGTGCTCTTCATCGTGGGCGGCGCGTTCGACGCGTGGTGGCACACGATGTTCGGTATCGAAAAAGGCATCGCGCTGCTCATCAGTCCCTCGCACCTCGTACTCGCCGTTGCGGGGGGAATGATTACGAGCGGACCATTGCTCTCGATCGCGTCGCAATACGGTCACGACGCATCGGGATGGAAGACCCTCGGCCCTGCGATCGTTTCAGCGTGGGCGCTGCTGGTGAATCTCAGCTTCTTCCTCGCGTACGCGCAGCCGATCGAAGACGGCTTCACCCCGCTGACGATGCGACCGGGAACATCCGACAACGTGTATCCCGATTTGTATCGCCTCGAGCGCGACGGCACGCTGACGCGCCTGCCGCTGCCCGCCAAGCTCGATCTCGAAACCGTCGACGTCGCCCCCGACGGAAAGCATATCGCCTATCGCGTCAACCGCTATCAAGATCCCGACTCGCTGCCGCCGAGCGACATTTACGTCGGCGACAAAAACGGTGCGCACGGCGTTGCAATTACGCATTCGGGACAGCACGATACGCAACCAGGGTGGTCTCCGGACGGAAAGTGGATCGCGTACGTTTCGATGCCGGCAGAGAGCTCGGGAAATTTCCACATTCGCCTCGTTTCGCCCGACGGTCGCGGCTCGCGCGAGCTCCTAGCGCAGACGACGACGATCTCGATGATATCGTGGTCGCCGGACGGCCGCTCGATCGCGTACGGCTCGAGGAAAGGAACGACGGCGATGATCGGCGTCGTCGACGTCGCTAGCGGTAAGACGCATTGGCTCCCGTTTACCGCGGGTGGCAACAATCCGGTATGGACGAAGAACGGACTCATTTTCGCCGCCGGCGACGGTTCGATTCACGTAGGATTGGAAGACGGTAACGACCCGCACGTCATCGTTGAGAAAAGCGACGGCAGTCCGACGGCATCGCGTGACGGCCGTTCGATCGCTTATCTCGGCAACGATCTGGGCGCCGAACAGCTCTGGGTGACCGGCGCGTCGGGCGCGAACCCGCGCGACGCATCGCAACTCTCCGGCATGGACGTCCAAGACGCCGCGTATGCTCCCGACGGGACAATCCTATTCGTCGCGCAGGGACGACGCGATCCAACGCACACGGGCATCGGCAGATCGCTTGCGATGACGGCGATGATCCTGGAAGCTGCAGTTCTCGCCGGCGCGATGCTCGCGCTGATTCAGCGATTCCGCGTGCCGTTCGGCACGTTTACGCTCATGTTCGGCGCATATGCCGTCGCAATGGCGTTGCAAACCGATTTCTACGTCTATGCGATCGGTGCGTTGATGGTAGGATTGGTTGCCGACGTCATCGTTGCGGCACTGGGCGAGCGCGCGCGTTCCGGCCTCGCCTTCTACACCCTCGGCGCGCTGATCCCGCTGCTGTTCACAGCGTCCTTCGAGGTCACGACCGCGCAACTCAACGGCGGTAACGGCTGGATTTGGAACCTCACTTCGGGCGCGCCGCTGCTATCGGCCGCGGCCGGACTCTTCATCGCGTTCTGCTTCGATTCGCCACTCGAGCGACGCTATGTGGCACGATGAAACTCCTCGCAGCGATTGGCTTGTTGCTTGCGCTGGGTTCGACCGGCGCATCCAACTCCGACATCGCGCGGCGGCAAAGGGAAGCGGACGTGACGATCGTGCGGGATACCTGGAGCATAGCCCACGTGCACGGTAAGACCGATGCCGACGCGGTCTTCGGCGCCATTTACGCGCGAGCCGAAGACGACTTCGCGTCGAGACCAACTACCTTACGGCGCTGGGGCGTACTGCCGAGTTTGAGGGCGAGAAGGCGATCTACGCCGACTTGCGTGCGAAGTTTTACGCCGGTCCCGAGAAGCTTCGCGCAGATTATGCCGCGAGTCCGGCGGCCTTACAGAAGCTCATGGATGCGTGTATCAAGGTTTCAACGAGCACATCGGCTGGATGCACGGCCGGCGGCGAAAGCGGACATCCGGCATCGCCGCACTTCGATGATGAAGCCGAGCGCTACGCTAGCGGCGATCTGCGCGACGTCTATTATTACGACGATCAGCTCGCCTATCACATGACGCGTTCGTACCACCCGTAATGGCGGCGAGCGGAACTCTTCTCGAGGAAAAGCGCCTTGGCGTTCTAGACGGCCTGCGCGGAATCGCCGTCCTGCTCGTGCTCTGGTATCACATTTGGGAGATCTCGTGGCTCGCCGCACCGGCATCGTGGCTGCAGTTCGTTCCGGAAACCGGCTTCGTCGGCGTCACGCTTTTCTTCTTTCTCAGCGGATTCGTTATTTCGTATCCGTTCGTGCGCGCGTCCGTGCACGAGCGCCCCCAGCCAAGCTGGTCGTATTTTGCGTGGCGGCGATTCCTCAAGATCGCGCCATCGTACGTGCTGTCGATCGTCGTTGCGTATGCGTTGGGTTACGCGCAAAACCAGCCCAACGCCAATGCGTTGCCCGACGTCCTCACGCACTTGCTGTTCTTCAACACGTGGTTTCCGGATCGCTTCGGAACCATCAACGGCGTTTTGTGGACGCTCGCGGTAGAAGTCGAATTCTATTGCCTCTTCCCGCTGATCTGGCAAGCGTTCAAACGCGTGCCGTGGCTGACCGCCGGCGCGATGATCGCGATCGCGTGGGCATGGCGCGCGTGGTTCGCGCACTGCTGCATGCAGAATTTATTTCCGACTTACGAGGAGAATCTGCCGGGGTATCTCGACATCTTCGCGTGCGGCATGATCGCGGCGTATATCTTCGTGCGCTTCGGGGATCGGATTCGGGCGGCGCGCTGGAGCCTCGCTGCTCCCGTGGTCGCATTGGCCGGCATCGTCGCGCTCGTCGCACTGCTGCAGAGTCTCTTCGGCTTCCGGCTTGCCGACCAATGGGCAGGGGTTTGGCAAATCGACAAACGTCCGCTGCTCGGCGGCACGTTCGCCCTCATCGCCGTCGGCTCGTTGCTCTCGCCGGCGTGGTGGCAACTGCTCTTGGATAATCCGCCGCTGCGCTTTCTCGCGACGATTTCGTACAATCTCTATCTCTACCATCAGCTCGTAGCGCGCGAACTGCTCAACTGGCGGGTTCCACCCTACATCGGCAACGATCCGCACTTCGATCCCCAGTGGGAAGTCGGCTACACGCAGATCGCGTTCGCCGTCACCATCGCGCAGGCAGCGCTCGTGACGTACGCCTTCGAGCGGCCCCTGCTGCGTCTTCCGATGCCCGGCAGCGGGGCACTTCGTCCGGCGTGGGCACGCTCTTCGAAACCACCATTGCGATAGGCATTTTGGCGACGGTCGCCGGTACGACGCTCGGCGTCAGTGCGATGGCGGCACATACAGCCGCTGATGCAGCCGCGCGCAGCGTCATGCAAGATGCCGCCGAGCGCGAAATGCGCGTCGCGCTCGACGTGCTGAAGTATCAAGGCGGTTCGCTCGCGCCGGTCACGATTGCGACGTCCTTGCCGCTCGCGAGCGCGTCGCCTTTACCCGTCCGCGTTTCGGTAAGCTCGCTGGTGACGGCGGGGGGCGCGACGTCGGTGACGATCGGCGTTGTCGCGACGAACGACTCAACGCAGAGCGTCACGCTTTCTGCAGCCCTCGACCGTCGAGCGCCGCTGCCGGGAAGCACCTGGCGCGCCCCCGGATTGGCGCCGGCACCAACCGGCGCGCCCTAACGCGTGCTGCTCCGAACGCTCTTCGTACTCGTTCTCTTTGCCGCGCTATCGGAAACGATCGTGCACGGCGCGCACGCGCTCGCCCAGACGCTGCTGCGGCGCGAGGCCGCACTGGCGGTACGCCAGCAGCTCGCGGCAGCCACGTCGCAAGCGCGCGAGAGCATCGCCGCGGCCATCCAAGCCGGGGCCGATCCGCGCAACGCGGTGCCGGCGGCGCCTTCTCCGTCGGCAACGTGTGCCATCTCATCGGCTACGGGGTGTGCGGTCCAGGCCAAAGCGGCGGTCGCTTTTTCGGTCGCGAGCGCCGCGACCGCGTCGCCGTGTCCAAGCGACGGCTGCACGATCTACGAGCAAAACAACGATGCGGTAACCGAAGGGCGCATCGCCGCGGACGTCTCCGCCGAGGCGATAAGCAGCGGCGGAGCGATTTTAGCTTCACGCGATCAGCGGCTGACGTTTCGCACGTGGCGCGTAGCGCCGTACGCCGCCCTGACCGGAACGCTCGACGAATCGGTCGCGAGCCTGTCGCCGGCGGGGGCCGGAGACGACGGAGGCGCGGTGCCGAATGGCACCGCGCCTGGAACTCTCATCGACGTACTCTACGAAAACCAACGAACGGGCGCAACGACGCCAGCTAATGTCTGGCATCCGGAGATCCAGCGACAGGCGGTTATACCACCTGCCTGGTCACCGTAGTCGTTTACGCTGCCGGCGCGGACTTGAAGATGTTCGTGGTAATGTCCGCGATCACCGGAACGCGAACTTCTTTGCCTTGGAATGCCGTGATCATCGTCCATAGCCAGAGGATGAACCAGACCAATCCGATGAGCGGGAGGATGAGCGCCAGAAAGTGCACGACTCCCGACAAAAATATCAGCACGAACTCCAGTACGATGTACACGCCCCATAGTGTAATAGACTGGGCTGCGGCCCACTTCACGAATGCATTCGTTCCACCGCCGACGAGCATTACGATTCCGCCGATGATGCCGAACAGATACGCGAGCCCTGCGGCGACGTTGGGTTGAAGACCGAATGGGGTGTCCGAGGGAGGCTGGGAAACCGACATTGCACGCCCTTTCGTTGATTGAAGTCTTCGGTTATGGGAAGCAGGTTAGCCTCGCATCCCCTGCGACCCTTGTCCCATCGGGCAGCGCAGCCAACCTTCCGTGCGTTCGCTCGTCGAGGGCCTTTCCTATACCGTCCACGAACAGCGCGGCTGGTGCCGGTCTACCTCGGTCTGCTCTACGTCATCGTCTGCTGGGGCCTCAACGTGGTGCTCGTAAAAAGTGCCATTACGCACCTCGATCCGCTGGCATTTACCTCGCTCCGCTTTGTCGCCATGACCCCGCTCGCGTTCGGGCTCGTCTACGGGACCGGCGAACGCGTCCACATCCGCCGGCAGGACCTCGTCCTTTTGGTCGCATGCGCGGCCTGCGGTTACGGCGTCTACCAGTACCTGTGGGTGTTAGGGCTGGCAAACACGAGCGCTTTTGCATCGTCGCTGCTCGGTGCGACGGCACCGGTATTCACACTTGTCATCGTCGCACTCACCGGCCACGAACGCGTTCGTACGCTGCGGTGGGCCGGAGCGGCGCTCGCGCTGTTCGGAATCGCCGTCTTCGAAGGCGCGTTCGCCGGACACGCCACGTTTCGCGTCGGCGATCTTTTGACGCTGCTGTCGTCGATATCGTTCGCGGGCTATAACGTCGCCACCGCGCGATTGGTCGGACGCTATTCACCCGTAACCCTCATGGCGATTACGATGACGATCGGCGGGCTCATGATCTACCCTGTGGGCATTCCGCGTTTGCTTCATGCCGACTTGCACGCACTGGGATGGAACGTGTGGGGGCCGTTTATTTTCGCAGTCGTCTTTCCAATCGTGTTGACGTGGCCGGTGTGGAACTATGGGATCGCCAAGATCGGCGCCGCGCGCGCGGGGCTTTTCGGTTTTCTCGTACCGATCGTCGCCGGCATCGCGAGCACGCTGATCCTGCACGTCGAGTTCGAGCCGCACCAGCTCATCGGCGCCGCCGTTTGCCTTGTGGGCATGGCGTTTGCCACGATTTTCGGACGCTTCTCGCTGAGCGCAATTTGGGCCGAGCGCTCGCTGCCGTTGGAACGATAGCGTGAGCAAACGCAACGCGTACTGGCTGCTCGTCATCCCGTTCGTCGCGACGCTGTTTCCGTTTATCTACAATCGTGCAGTACCGGCGCTATTCGGCATTCCGTTCTTTTACTGGTACCAGCTCGCGTGGGTGCTGCTGACGGGCGGTCTGCTGGGGCTGGTCGTCTATCTGACGCGGGACGCGGGCGATGTCTAGCGGCTCGATCGTCCTGCTCGCGCTCGTGGGCGCGGTTACCGTGTTGGGTTTTCTCGCCGCCCGCTGGGGCGGTGCCAACCTCGACTCGCTCGACGAATGGGCGCTGGGCGGCCGGCGCTTCGGAACGATCGTTTCGTGGTTCTTGCTCGGCGGCGATCTCTATACGGCATACACGTTCATCGCCGTTCCGGCACTCGTGTACGGCGTCGGCGCGCTCGGCTTCTTCGCGGTTCCCTACGCGACGATTGCGTACCCGGTCGCGCTCGTCGTACTGGTGCGCTTTTGGGGAATTGCGCGCGAGCGCGGCTACTTGACGACGGCCGATTTCGTACGAGACCGATTCAACAGCCGCGCGCTCGAGATCGCGATCGCGTTGACCGGCGTCGTCGCCGCGATACCCTACATCGCGCTGCAGCTCGCGGGAATGAAAACCGTCTTCGCACAGATCGGCGGCGGCTTCAACGCGCACGACGGGCTGCCGGCGCTCACCGTGGCGTTCGTATTGCTCGCTGCGTACACGTATACCAGTGGACTGCGCGCCCCGGCGCTGATCGCATTCGTCAAGGACACGCTCATCTACGTGACCGTCATTGCGGCGATCGTCGTCATCCCGACCAAGCTCGGCGGTTGGCAGCACGTCTTTTCGGCGTCACAAGCCGTGCTCGCCGCACGTCCGAAGCCGTCGTCGATCTTCTTAGCACCGGCGCAATATTTTACCTATGCGACGATGGCCTTCGGCTCCGCGCTTTCGCTCTTCATCTATCCGCACTCAATTACCAGCGTTTTGGCGGCGAAAAGCAAAGAAGTGCTGCGCCGCAACGCGGCGCTCTTACCGATCTATTCGCTGCTGCTCGGGCTCCTTGCGCTGCTCGGTTACTGCGCGCTGGCTGCGGGAATCAATCTACCCCAGTCGGCCGCCAGCAACGTCGTACCGTTGCTCTTCAAGCAGTTCTTCCCGGAGTGGTTCGCAGGCGTGGCCGATGCGGCCGTCGTTATCGGTGCGCTCGTGCCGGCAGCAATCATGTGCATCGGCGCGGCAAATCTTTTCGCTAGCAACGTTTTCGCACAGTATTCGCCGGAGCGTCCGCCCGGCGAGACGCGGACCGCCAAGCTGCTCACGCTGGCCATGTGCGCGGCCTCGCTCGCCGTAATCTTTTTCGTGCGCGTACCATACGTTATCGACTTTCAGTTGCTTGGCGGCGCGCTGATGCTGCAGATCTTCCCATCCTTCGTGCTAGGCCTGTGGACGCGCGCGCTCGATCCGAAGGCGCTCCTCGCAGGGTGGGCGTGCGGTCTGGTCGCAAGTTGTGCGATGGCGTGGGCGACCGGATTCAACTCCAACTTCACGCTTCACGCCTTCGGCGGCTCGTTAACCGGCTTCATCGCACTCTACGCACTCGTCGTCAATCTGATAGTATCGATTGGGGGAACGGTGTTGTTACGTGGCTCAAAGCGTTAATCCCGAAGGCTGGCCTAGACCCAGCGGCTATTCGAACGGCGTCGTGGGCGAAGGCCGCTTTCTTGCGATCTCGGGCCAAATCGGTTGGGACGAAAAGATGCAGCTCGTTTCCGAGGATTTCTTAGATCAGGCGTGCCAGGCGCTCAGCAATATCGTGGACATCCTGGAAGCAGCGGGCGGAAAGCCCGAACACCTCGTTCGCCTCACCTGGTATATCGTCGACAAGCAAGAGTACCGGGAGCGCCTGCGTGAGCTGGGCGATTGCTACCGCAAGATCGTCGGCGAACACTATCCGGCGATGGCGCTGGTTCAAGTTGCCGCGCTGCTCGAAGAGGGCGCCAAGATCGAGATCGAAGCGACGGCCGTATTGCCTACCGAACCGCCTAAATGAAGCCGGCCTTCGACCATCTCGTCGTAATCTGCGATCCAGGCGCGCCGCAAGCCGATGCGCTTGCCGCGCTCGGTTTGCTCGAAGGCTCGGCGAACATCCACAACGGACAGGGCACCGCAAACCGGCGCTTCTTCTTTCATAATTCGTACATCGAGCTGCTGTGGGTCGACGAGTTGAGTTTGGCGCGGCAAGAGCCGGCATTTCGCACGCGGCTCTGGGAACGCTGGATGCGCCGTCACGAGGGCGCCTGCCCGTTCGGCATCGCGCTGCGCCCCGACGATCCGGCCGGCGCCGAAGATGCGCCGCCGTTTCCTACGTGGGCGTATCACGCGCCATACTTGCCGGCGCAAGTTTCGATCGGGATCGCGCTCGCCACGCCGCTGACCGAGCCGGAGTTTCTCTATGTGAACTTCGCGACGTCACCCCAAAGTAAAGCGCGCGAACCGCTGGAGCATCCGCTCGGGCTTCGCGAGATCACGCACGTCCGCATCGGCTTACCGAACAACGCACAATCGCAGGCGGCAAAGACGACCGCTGCGCTGGGCATCGCGTCGTTTACCGAAAGCAACGATTACGTCACCGAACTGTTCTTCGATCACACGACGAAGGGGCAAAGCGCCGACCTTCGACCAAACCTGCCGCTATTATTACGCTGGTGACGCAAACGTAACCGGCTGTAGTACGTCGCCGTACTCGAGCACCAGCGCGATCCCATTCTCATCTAAGAATGCAACCGGTACGCCTCGCGCGATATCGATGGCGACTTGCGGCCGGTCTTGCGCGTGGAGATGCAGATGCGACTGCGACGTATTGCCGGAATTTCCGCAGCGCGCGATCGGCATGCCGGCGCGAACCGTGTCGGCCACGCGAACCGCGATCGAGCCCCGCTTGAGATGACCTAACAGGACGAATCCGCGTTTGGTCTCAATCGACACGTAGTTGCCGGCCGGATTACGCCGATCGCGCCGTCTCTCGCCGGGAGGCGTGTCGTCGTGGCGATCTTCCGTCCACGCGACGGTACCGTCGCACGGCGCGAGGATCTCGCGATCCCACGCCTCGCCTTCTTCTGGAAGAAAATCGTACGCGAAGTATTGATCGCTCGCAACTTGGTGGTGATTGTGCCGCGGTTCCGGCCCGCCGGCCGCCACGTACCATGCATCGGCAAACGGACTTTCGAGCACGATCGGATCGGCCGCACGATTCCACCAGCG
>DASRSM010000143.1:0-6796 GCA_035656415.1 Vulcanimicrobiaceae bacterium
GCGAACGAAGTTTGCGCGCGTCTTTCGCACGCCGATCGAAAAGCGCGGCGACACGGCGCGCCGCGCGGTGCTGGCGGCGCGGCTGCGGCCGTTCTTGATGCGGCGCACCAAGGAAGCCGTCGCGCTCGACCTGCCCGAGAAAACCGAAATCGTCACGCGCGTCGAACTCGACGGCGCGCAGCGCGATCTCTACGAAACGATTCGCCTGGCGATGCACGAACGCGTACGGGCCGAGATGCGGCGTCGCGGCTTGGCCCGCAGCCGCATCGTCGTGCTCGACGCGCTGCTCAAGCTGCGCCAAGTCTGCTGCGATCCGCGGCTCGTGAAACTTCCGGCCGCACGCAACGTGCACGACTCGAATAAACTCGAAGCGCTCTTCGAGATGCTGCCCGAGCTGATCGACGAAGGCCGGCGCGTGCTGCTCTTCTCGCAGTTCACGTCGATGCTGGATCTCATAAAACCCGAGCTTGCCGAACGCGGCATCGACTACGTCGAAATTCGCGGCGACACCAAGGACCGCGAAACGCCGGTGCGGCGCTTTCAAAACGGCGAGGTGCCGCTGTTTTTGATCAGCCTCAAGGCGGGCGGCACCGGATTGAACCTCACCGCCGCCGACACGGTGATCCACTACGATCCGTGGTGGAATCCGGCGGTCGAGCGACAGGCGACCGATCGCGCCCATCGCATCGGCCAGCATCGCCCGGTCTTCGTGTATAAGCTCATTACCGTCGGTACGGTCGAAGAACGCATTCTGGAGCTGCAGCAACGCAAAGGCGCGCTGGCCGCAGGCATCTTCGACGACGCCGCCGCGGCCGCGCAGCTCTTAGACGAACGCGAGATCGAGCGATTGTTCGCCGCGGGCGGTTGACAAGCTCAGCGCGATGCTATCGCTATGGAAACGGGTTGTCGGAGGTGACGGTGCGGCCTTGCAACGCTGCGACTAGATCCTGATATGCCGACGTCTTCCCCGTTATGGATTGATAGTTATCCGCAAGCGTTGCGCCGCCGGCCTTCACGATGCTTGGAACGTCGAATCCTAAGAACCGCATCCAATACAAATAGACGATCGCGCAGCCGGTAGACACGGCGTCGCCATCGGTTTGTTCGGTCTTACTAACCCAATCGGGAAAGCCGGCTTGCGCCCACGACGGACCGGAGTAATACGCAGCCAGCGTTCCCGCGGGCGTTTCATTCTCGGCACAAAACCGCGAGAGACCCTCGCCATGACTATAGGCGCAGTTCCAACCGCGATTTTGTGGCCCCATGAAGCATTCGCTCAGTTCGGCAATGTAGAGAGCCGTCTGCAAGGCGAGCGGCGTCACCGTTATGTTTGCGAAGCACGCGTCGAGATATAGTGTGCCTCCGGAGCTGAAATCGCAGCCGTAGTGGTAGGCACCGCCCGAGCCGTCGTTCGCGTCGCTCAAGGGAGCGATGACAACCTCGACCGAGCCTCCCGCGATGCCGAAGAACGTCTGTATGTCGTCGTAAGGAGCGGCTACCGCGTTCAGAAGCTGCTGTGCAATCGCCTGGCCCGGCGCACCGAGAGCGGCGTCGTACGAAACGGTGACGTTCCCAGCGACGCCGACTTGTGTAGCCGGATAGTCTAAGCCCGTGGCCGGCGCCAACGGCCGCCGAATGTGCTGGCCGGCCCGAACGAGGACCCTCGGTTCGCTCATCACTGAAACCCTTCTTTGAATGTACCACCGCTCCACGGCAGCCCAATCAAACTCATCTCACGGGATTTTCTGCGCAACGTGTTAAAGGCGTGAGGATGCGGATGTGGGTTGTCGGCGCCCTCGTTCTGCTCACGATTGGTGCGACACCGCGGGCGCCGGCTGCGCCGAGCGCTTCGGTGGTAAACGTCGTGCGGATCGACGGCGTGATTGGCCCGGCAATGGCGAGATACGTGCTGCGCGCTCTCGCCCGCACAGCGCGCGAGAACGCGCAGGCGCTCGTGATCGAAATCGACACGCCCGGCGGCTTGATGAAGTCGATGGACGATATCACCAAGGCCCTGCTGCAAGCTCCAGTGCCGACGGTGGCGTACATCTATCCGACCGGGGCGCGCGCCGCCTCGGCAGGCGTCTTCATCACCTACGCCGCCTCAATCGCCGCAATGGCGCCGACGACGCACCTCGGCGCGGCGCATCCGGTTAGCATTGCCATGGGCACCGGCGCGAGTGGTGTCGACAAGACCGAAATGACGAAAGTTACCAACGACGCCGCCGCGCAGATCCGCGGATTTGCGATCCGCAACGGTCGCAACGCCGCTTGGGCGGAGCAGGCGGTTCGGCAGAGCGTCTCGATCACCGACGAACAAGCGCTGCGCCTTCACGTGATCGACGTCGTTGCAGATAGCCCGCGCGATCTGCTTGCGAAGGTCGACGGCCGGAACGTTCGCACCGCAACGGGTCTGCGCCGACTCCAAACACGTAGCGCGCTCGTCGCCGACATCCCGATGGACCTCATGGAGCGATTCTTACTGCTCCTGAGCGACCCAAATATCGGCTTCATCCTGATGACGCTGGCGATTTATGGGTTGATCTTCGAGCTCAGTAATCCGGGCTCGATATTTCCGGGCGTCATCGGCGGGCTTGCGCTCGTCCTCGCACTGGCGTCTTTCGCCGTCATCGAAGTCAACGTCGCCGGCTTGTTGCTCATCGCATTCGCGGTCGCACTGTTCATTGCCGACATCAAAGTGCCCAGCCACGGCGTCCTCACCGCCGGCGGCATCGCAGCGTTCGTGGCGGGTTCGCTGCTTCTCACACAGGAGCAAGCACCGTTTCTGCGCATCTCGCTGACGCTGATTCTGACGGTCGCGGCGCTAACCGCAGCGTTCTTCATCTTTGCCGTTGGTGCCGGAGTCCGTGCCCAAGCACGGAAGGTCCAAACCGGGCACGAAGCGCTGATCGGTGCCACCGGCGTGGCGCGCAGCGACCTCGCCCCGCTGGGAACGGTGTTCTTGCAGGGGGAGTTGTGGAATGCCAAGAGCATCGACGACCCCATCGCGGTCGGCGAGCACGTCCGCGTCGTTCGCGTAACCGGGTTGTCCCTGGACGTGCGTAGGCCAGACGACTCGTCATAAACGTAGAGAGGGCCGAAAATGGACGCCGTGATGTATATTTCGATCGTCGTCATCGTTGCACTGCTCGTGTTGCTCTCGGCCGCGGTCAAGATCTTGCGCGAGTACGAGCGCGCCGTCGTTTTTCGACTGGGGCGGCTGCTGAGTGCTAAAGGACCCGGTGTGGTCTTCCTCATTCCGCTCGTCGATCGAATGGTGAGAATCGATCTGCGCCTCGTCACGCTCGACGTACCGCGTCAGGAGCTCATGACGCGCGACAACGTACCGGTCAGCGTCGATGCCGTGGTGTATTTCCGGGTGATCAACGCCGAGGACGCCGTCGTAAAAGTCGAGCACTTTTCGAAAGCAACGTTCATGCTCGCGCAGACGACCCTACGCAGCGTGCTCGGTCAGCACGAGCTGGACGAGCTCTTGAGTCAACGTGATCGCATCAACCAGCAGCTCCAACGCGTCATCGACGAGCGTACGGAACCCTGGGGAATCAAGGTCATGCTCGTCGAGGTGCGCGACGTCGCCTTACCCGAAACGATGAAACGCGCGATGGCAAAGCAGGCTGAGGTCGAGCGCGAACGGCGCGCGAAAGTCATCAACGCCGAGGGCGAGTATCAAGCGGCCGAAAAACTCGTCATGGCCGCCGAAAAAATCGCAACTCAGCCGATAGCGTTGCAGCTGCGCTACCTGCAAGCCCTCACTGAAATCGCTGCCGAGCAGCACACGACAACCATCTTCCCGCTTCCAATTGATCTCTTGACGCCGTTCCTGAAAAGAGCCGGCGATAGCTCGGAAGGCTCGCGCAGTACTTAAAGCACACATTTCGCGTAAAGGTGCGCTCGCCGCAGGCATCTTCGACGATGCCGCCAGTTACGGCTGGCGTTTATTGATAAAACGGCGGGACGAACGTCTCGGCTGGAACCGATCGGGGAAATCGCACCTGCGTCAGCTGATAGTGCCATACGCCGTGACCCACCATAATGCCCAGCGTGCGGATGCCGGTTTCGACGAAGCCGTCGGTCTGCAGCCAATAGCCGCCGACGGTGCTGTAGTGTTGCTCGACCGAGCCTCGGAAGCCGTACGTCGAAGCGTTGAACCGCATCGTGCAGAAGTGCATGTTGCGTAAGTTGACCACGACGTCGGCGAGCTGATGGCGCGGATTGCGATCGCGTGGGATTAAATGCAGTGCATGGCCCGGCGCGCCGTCGCTACACGTCGCCGGTCCTTTGTCCACCACGCTATAGATGTTGGTCCCGATCACCTCGACGACGGCGATGGTTCGCAGATCGCCGGGCGGCCCCGGCGTCGGCGTCGCGTAGCTCGAGACCGATGGATCGGTCTTTTGATAGTCCAGCATGCCGTCGCGCAGCGCGCGGAACGCACCGTACCAGGTTGGATCGAAAAACGCGCGTGTGCTGACCAGCCGCCGTCCGTCTTCCTCGCTAATTTCCGAAGCGTAGTCGTCGGTGCGATGCCGGATCGACCATTGCGAGGGAAACGCGCTCCCTCCAGTCAGCATTTCGAGCCAGACGAGATGGCGAATGACGGTTAGCGAGATGGAAAGGTTGTCGCCGTCGCCTTCTATCGTATAGGTGAGGTACTGCGGTTGGGGCAGCGCGCGCATCGAATCGACGGCGGCAGAGTAGAATGCCTCAGGCGAAGCCGGCGCTTGTTCGGCGAGCGCTTGCTCGGAGCCACAGGCAAGCAAGATCAGCGCAACGCCAAAGATCGGTCCGGATCGCATAGTGCGATTCTACAGCTGCGACCGGCCCGCGAAGTTCCGCGACCATTAGAGGCGCGTAAGAATTACTTTTGGCGCAGGCGCAAGGCTGCGGCTTTTATCGGATTGGGACGCGCGTTTTCGTCGGCGCGGCGCCGAGACGGCGAATCCGTGGGCATCGCTACGCTCGACGCGATGTTAATCGTCGCGATCGGGATGCCGTTGTAGAAACTCATTCTTCCTCCTTTCCTCGTATTTTTCAAACAAACTGTTTCATTCATCAATACCCGTTTGGCGCCGAATGAGTTTCGCTGCGAGATTGGTCTGAAAGCAAATAACGCCGCCCTCGAACGAATCGTAGGCGGCGTCACGGCAACGGAATGGGATCTGTGCTTTACGTCGTGGCTTTGGCTATCGTTTTGTAGAACGTCGAGTTGAGAACGTCGTAACTCCTTGCGACCGGGGGTTCCTCGAGCAGGTGCTTGACGCTCTCGAGAATTTGCACGTACGCGGTGCCGGCATACGTATTTGCCTGTTCCTGCGAGCCCCAAAAACTGATAACGATGGCTTTCGTCGTATCCGAGCTCAACAGGCAGACCTGGTCTTGAAAACCGTCCTGGAGGCGAAGTACCGGGAGCACTTTCTCTTCGAGCGCCTTCATCAGCTGGTCGACGCTGCTCATTTTCGGACGCATGGCTACTATTCGAGCAAACATATCTCTCCTAACGATCACCGGCTCTGTTCGTCAGCCAATAAAGAAGCCGCCTCGACCGTACTACGCCTTGGGGAGCGTCAGTAACGGTGGGCAGCTTTTTTTGTGGCGCCTAGAGTCGCTGTAAGCCGAGTATAGCACGAATCCGGGGCGGAGAGGCTGGGCGACGGAATCTGAGCGGCGAGGTTGAAATACGCTGCATGAAAACGTTGCGCTTTGGCCTCTTCATTACTGCGATCGCCCTCAACGCGTGCGGCGGTCCTTCGAGCGGTTCGAATGCCGTGCCGTCGTCTGCCAGCGCGGTGCTAACGCCGCACGTGACGGCGCAGAAATTCACGTGGGTTTCGAAGACCGGAAGTGCGGGACAGACCGTCGGTGCGAAATGTCCTACCGGCTTTCGCCTCGTGGGCGGCGCGTCGAGCAGCGTCGATGGAAGCCCGGTCGGCATCGGTTGGGGGAAACCGCTGACGAATACGTGGAACGTCGATGCGGGCAGCAACGCGACGCGACCGATCGCGATCGCGTCGTGCGTCGGCACGTCGGTGTCGAAATCAACGTTTAAATGGCTGGTGCACCCGTCCGGCGGCGGCGTCGCGACGGTACAGTGTCCAAGCGGCTACGTCCTCATCAGCGGCTTCGCAAAGATCACCGCAAAGGGCCAGCAGATTAGCAAGACCTACGTTCAAGGCAACAACGCCTTTTTCGTCACGGGTGGTGCGAGCGCGGGAGCGTCGTGCGGCAAAGGCGCCGCCGGCATCGCGACGTTCACGAAGTGGAACACCAGCCAGGACCCCAAGCAAGTCTACTCGGCGTGTCCTACCGGATTTTCCGTCATCGGCGGCAACACCGGATCGTCGCAATGGCCGGGGCCGCCGATTCAACAGCATCGCGGAACGAGCGCCCCCGGCGTTGTGGGCAGCGCCGGCTGGTGGGTGCTCTCGAATGGAAAGAACGTCGTCAGTTACGCGGTGTGCGTTCCTAACGGAACGTAGTTTACTCGCCCGGCGCTTTGTAGACGATGCGATCGTTGATAGCCGTATCGATTTCTTCGACCGTGAGCAGCGGCGTCGTTTTCGAACGCAGCGCGCCGGTTGCGTTCACGGCCATCGATAGCGCCGCTGCGGCGGCGTTGCTCGGAACGTCGATAATGATGATCGCATCGCGCTCGCCGAACGCGAAGTAGAATGCCTCCAGTTTTCCGCCTACTTCGGCCGTCGTCTCTTCGACTACTTTGCGGCGTGCGGATCCGCTGGATTTGAGCAAGCCCTTGGCCCCCTCGGCGGCATTGGTG
>DASRSM010000144.1:0-3075 GCA_035656415.1 Vulcanimicrobiaceae bacterium
TGACGCCGCTTTCGAGGTCATCGAAAGCGGCGGTTTCGACGACCGGCTTCGGAACTTCTACCAGCGCGCGGCCGAAGCGCGCGCGAGTCGGATCGTTGGCCGTCGGCGACCAGGAATAGACTTCGATCGCACCGTGCGCGACCAGTCCCGCGATCCGTTCGCGCGAGAGCGCCGGATAGCGCGCGATTCCATGTTTCGTAGCAACGTCGACGACCGGTGCTTTCGGTTTGGTTTTTGCCGACAGCGGCCCGTGATAGATCGTCGGGCCCTTGAATCCGCCGGGCAGCGTCGTCCACACGAACGGGATCCCGCCGAAGAGCCGTTCCAGATAGGAACCGGCTAACGCGTAATGCGCCTCCAGCTCTTTTGCAAATGAAATATCATAAACGAATGTCTCGTTTATCATGCCCACACCCTCCGTTGGGGCGGGCATTCAAGCAGGCGGACGGTTTACCTTCTTGAAGGGAGTGGCGGTGACTTCACCCCGCCTTTTTAAAAGTGCCGTCCTTCTGTGTTGCGTTGCGTTGACGCAGTGCGGACAGCGTTCCGCCGCGCCGACCGGCGCGTACCTTCCTAACGCCGGCGTTAGCGACGGTCCGAGCGTTGCGACCTACCGCATCGTCCACAGTTTCGGTAAGGGAACCGACGGCGTGACTTCGCAATCGCCGCTGATAAACGCGGACGGGGCGCTGTTCGGAACGACCATTCGGGGCGGTAAGCTTAACGAGGGAACGATTTTCCGAGTGACGCCGGCAGGCGCGGAACGCGTGATCCATTCCTTTGGCGGAAGCAGCGACTCCGGGGGTGCGGCCGGTGGTTTGATCGCGTCGGGCGGTAAGCTGTACGGCGCGTCGCCGAGCGCGATCTTTTCGATGACGTATGCCGGCGCGGAGACGGTCATATACCGCTTCGGAAGCGTGCTTAACGACGGCTCAACTCCTAGCGGCGGCGTCGTTGCTGTCAATGGAAAACTCTACGGCGTTACGTTGGAAGGCGGCAAGCACTTCGACGGAACCGTCTATAGCGTCTCGCTCAGCGGAAGCGAGCGCATCTTGCACAGCTTCGCCGGAGGCAAAGACGGGCGCGATCCGGTTGCCAGCCTTACGCATCTTGGTAACACGTTTTACGGGATTACGCAGTTCGGCGGTGTCTACGATCGCGGCACGGTCTTTAGTGTAACGCCCTCCGGCGTGGAGCACGTGTTGCACAGCTTCGGCGGCGGTGCCGATGGGAGCATCCCGATCGGCACGTTGTGCGCCTACAACGGGACGCTCTACGGCGCTACCGAAGAGGGCGGCACCCACAACGACAACGGCGTCGTCTTTTCCATCACGACAGGTGGAAACGAGCGCGTCCTGTACAGTTTCGGCGCGTCGAAGGCCGACGGCGTGAGCCCGTCCGCGGGATTGACTGCCGTCAACGGTGTGTTATACGGCACGACGATTCTCGGCGGTGCATTCGGATCGGGTGAAGACGGTGGAACCGTCTTTAGCGTCACGCCGCGTGGATCGGAACGCATCGTCCATAGTTTCGGAAACGGTCACGACGGCCAAAACCCCGCCGCCGAACTGTTGAACCTCAATGGCACGCTGTACGGAACCACGTCGGGAGGCGGCGCGTACGGTCCGCTCGACGGAACGGTGTTTTCGCTGCGCCCGTAACGTACTGGTCATGGTTGTCAGCGGCTGATGTTAAAACGGATCGATTTCCGTGTATCCGGCTGGCCAAACATCTCCCTATCGCACCATCTGAGACGGTATTTGCAGTTCTTGGCCGGTCGCCTTCGATCGCTTCGGTAACAGATACGGCGCCAATCATTGGAACTGCTCAGATTACGGCACGGGCAGCGTTAGCGTTTTTTCGCCATCGAGTATGTCTAAGGATGCTTATTCATAGCCCGCGTACCGCAATCAATTTTTAGCGAGCTTGCTTCGAGACGTCTCGAGTTCGTCAATAAGCCGGGTTCTTACGGGTTTACAAGCGCGATCAAACGCGGGTCGTATTCGATAGCGATCGGCGCATCCGCAAGACACCGGGCAATGTCCGCGTGCGTGGGATTCAAAAGAAAGTTGCGTTCTAGCGGATTGATTGCAGAGGGTACGTCGAGTACAAGGCTCGTTCGACGACCGACCCAATCGGAGCCAAGCGCGATGCACTCGGAGTTGTCCACGTCACGCCAATTATTTGGTAAATCCATTGCGGCATCAATACGCTCGCCCGCCGCGTCTTCCGGCACAGTGATGCGAACGGCCACCAGCGTTGTTGGCAAGCCGTCCCCGTCGGCGTGCACGAGCTGTTCAAGTAGTCCAAGCGACGTCGAGCTGCTCGCGTACACCATCGGCACACCCACGCGATTCCAGCGGCCGCCCGCTGCGCGCGCACCCTCGCCGTCGAGGATTGCGGGCAAGACACTGTGGCGGCGTTTGCACAGCCGCCAGACGATCACGAAAACGTGCCCTGTTCAATGCGTGAAAGGACTCGTTCTACGCGTTCCACGCCTGGCTGCGTGTCCAGTAAGTCGAACGGCTTGTCGCCGCCGAGCGCCCGATTTCGCCTGAAAAACCACTCGCGGGCCTTAGCTTCGTCGTCGAACACGTCGGCCGCGTAACTGTAGATCCGCGCTAATCGGTACGCGCGATCGGCTTCTTGGATGGGCAGCGGCCGGCGAGCCTGCAGCCTACGCGTAAGGGTCGCCTTGGGAATGCCGACTAACCGCCCCATCTGCTCCAGGCTGACATCGTAACGCTGCGCAAGCTGCCGTAGCGACGTCGATGCGAGTCCATGGCGGATGACCTCTTGGCCCTGCTCGAGATCCTCGATATCGGGAACCCCCAGAATTTGGAAGGCCGTTATGCTCATTTGGTTCCAAGTATAGCATCATTTGAGCCAGGGGTCGAGGCCGGATTTGGTCTAAAACGCCCGACGCTCCCGTAAAAGAGGTCGATCCTTCTGCAACAGAAGCACTGGCTGGTCGGGGCATCCAACAAGCGCACCGAGCAATATCTAAGTAACCTTCGGCGAACGCCGAAAGGTGGGTTTGGCCTGGGTAAGTTGGCGACATACGCTCGCTAACAG
>DASRSM010000145.1:0-6184 GCA_035656415.1 Vulcanimicrobiaceae bacterium
CAGATGCGATGCGCCTGCCCTTCGACTTCGCGCCTTCGGCGCTACGCTCAGGATGACAGAAAGCGGCGCTACGCTCAGGAAGACAGATGCGATGCGCCTGCCCTTCGACTTCGCGCCTTCGGCGCTACGCTCAGGATGACAGAAAGCGGCGCTACGCTCAGGAAGACAGAGGCGATGCGCCTGCCCTTCGACTTCGCGCCTTCGGCGCTACGCTCAGGATGACAGAAAGCGGCGATGCTACGAAAAGCGGCGGGGGGCGAGTTGATCGGCGGGGATAACGCCGAGCCGGCCTTGCCGGTAATCGTCGAGCGTTTGAACGATCTCGTCGCGCGTGTTCATGACGAACGGTCCGTAGTGCACGATCGGTTCCCCAATCGGAATGCCGCCGAGAAGCAGCACGTCGAGCGCGTTCGCGCCGTTGTCGGGCACGTCGGACGCACGCAGCACGATGTGATCGCCGGGACCAAAGACCACCAGTTGATGCTCGGTAAGCGGACGGCTCTCCGTGCCGGCGTAACCGCTTCCGGTTAGCACGTAGGCGAATGCGCTGAACCCGGGATTCCACGGAATCTTAGCTTGAGCGCCCGGACTAATCGTCGCGTGAGCGTAGGTGATCGGCGTGTGCGTCGCGCCCGGACCTTCGAACGGCCCGACGTTGCCGGCGATGATGCGCAGCAGCGATGCGCCGTCGGGCGTCGTGATGAGACGAAGATTGTCGCCGGTAACTGACTGGTAGCGCGGGGGCGTAAACTTCATCGACGCCGGAAGATTCACCCAAAGCTGCACGATGTGCATGTTGCCGCCGCCATGGAACATTTGTTCCGTGGGCAGCTCGTCGTGGAGAATGCCGCTGCCGGCGGTCATCCACTGCGTATCGCCTTCGCGAATAACGCCTCCGCCGCCGTTGGTATCGTGGTGCGAGATCTCGCCGTCCATCACGTACGTCACGGTTTCGAAGCCGCGATGCGGATGCCACGGCGCGCCGACGGTTTCGTTCGGCCCGTAGTTCTTGGGACCGCCCTGATCGAGCAGCAGAAACGGATCGGCCTCTTCCATCGACAGCTCGCCCGGAAACGGGCGCCAGATCTCAAATCCCGCGCCCTCGGTTTGATGGTGCGCGGTCACGACGCGAAGGATTGGGCGCGCGGTTTCTTCAGTACCGATCGGCGGGAGGCGAGGAAGAACTAAGGGATTCTCAACGGTTATAGCAGGCATAGTATTTTAGATCGCATCGAGCTCCGTGAGGGTTTCATCGTCGAGGTGAAGCCCGGCGCCGGCGACGTTCTCACGCAGGTGCGCGACCGACGACGTCCCCGGTATCAGAAGAATATTCGGCGAGCGCTGAAGCAGCCACGCGAGGGCGACGCTCATCGGCGTTGTATCGAGCCGCCCGGCGATCGAGTTGAGCGTGTCGGACTGCAGCGGCGTGAAGCCACCGAGCGGAAAGTATGGAACGTAGGCGATGCCTTCGGCGGCAAGGGTATCGACGAGCTGGTCATCATCACGGTGGGCGATATTGTAATAGTTTTGCACGCAGACGATCGGAGCGATCGATCGCGCTTCCGCGATTTGCTCGGCGGAGACGGTGCTAAGGCCGAGATGTTCGATCAAGCCTTCGCGCTGCATCTGTACGAGAGCGCGGAACGGTTCGGCGATCGATCCGGCTTCCGGACTGCTAAGTCCGCCGACTCGCAGGTTTACGACGTCGATTGCTTCGAGCCCGAGGTTCCTGAGATTGTCGTGCACGGCTTGGCGCAGTTCTTCGGGCGATCGGGCGCTGGGCCAGCCCCCTTGCGCGTCGCGGCGCGCACCCACCTTCGTGACGACGTGCAAGGCGTCCGGATAGGGATGGAGCGCTTCCTTGATGATTTCGTTGGTGACGTGCGGCCCGTAGTAATCGCTCGTATCGACGTGCGTGATGCCGAGATCGATTGCTTCGCGCAATACCGCAACGGCGGCTGCGCGATCGGTGGGCGGTCCGAAGACGTGCGGGCCGGCTAACTGCATGGCGCCGTAGCCCATGCGGGTGACCGTCAGGTCGCCCATCGCAAACGTTCCGCCAGGGAGTGATTTCATTCCCACCTTACCTTTCACGCCGGCTGCAACAATGGATCGAGTTTATCACGATAGCGCGATGCTACGATAAACCATAGGACGGTTACAACGAGCGGCAGCGGCACGAGCGCTGCAGGCCACATCGTGACGTGAATCGCGATGATATTGGCGATTATGGCAGCCAGTATGACGAGCGCCAGCGGCACGAAACGGTTGACGACCAGCAGCAAGCCGGCAATCAACTGCGCGCCGAAGACGAACCAGGCGAAGTGCGATTGCACCATCGTTTCGAAGAACGCACCGGCGTACCCGGGAATCGACGGCGGACTGGGGATAAACGGCACGAAGTCGTTCAGGCCAAACACTACGAACATGAGGCCTAGCGCGGTGCGGGCGATTGCGTGGAGTGCGTTTTTCATTACGTTGCCACCGTCTGGCTGATTGCGAATGTGTCGGCATGCGCCAGTGCACGTTCGATCGCGGTTTGCCGCGAATCAGCATGGGCGACGCCTTCGGCGCGAACGAACTCGACGTCGTTGATTCCAAAGAGTCCGAATACTTGGCGTAAGTACGACTCTTGATGATCGAGTGCAGCCATCGGCCCGTCGGAGTAGGCGCCGCCGCGCGATGACGCGACGATCACGCGCTTCCCGCCAACCAAGCCTTCGGGCCCGTTCTCGGTGTAGCGGAACGTTTTGCCGGAGATGGCGATCGAGTCGATCCAGGCCTTGAGCTGGCTCGGGATCGCGAAGTTGTACATCGGCGCGCCGATGACGACGACGTCGGCGTCGAGGAACTCGTCGAGACTGGCCGCGTGGGCGGCTCCCGTCTCGGGCGTGAAGGCGAGGTGCGGCAGCGGGTTTTTGGCCAGATCGCGGTAGGAGGTGGTCGCCTGGGCGGTCTGCCCGAGGCCGTCCACGATCCGGGCGGTGAGCTGCCGGCTGACCGACTGGTCCCCGGTGATGCTCGAGTCTATGTGAAGGATTTTCATGGTTGGGGTCCTTTGCAGGCCGCTCGCTTGGTTTGTCCCTATATTGGCGACAGTTGTTGCTTTATCGACCTGTGTTGGGTATAATACGACTGTCGGGAAACTAGGTCAACCGACAAAATGGCGAAAGTGTCGCTTAGGCGACGAGAACGGAAAACTGATGGTTAACACGGCGCTCGCAACAGAACCACGGCTCGATCCGCGAGTCGCGCGCACGCAAAAATTGATACGCGACGCGCTGAAGACGCTACTCGCAGAGAAGAACTTCGAGTCGATCAGCGTGCAAGACATTGCAGAACGGGCGACGGTCAATCGCGCGACGTTCTACGCGCATTTTACCGATAAGTTCGCGCTGCTTAACGCCATAATTCGCGAACACGTTGCCACGGTTTTGGCCGACGGCGACCCGTTGGGCCAGACGGAGACGCGCGCATTGCTGCGAGCGGTGGGCAAGAACGTCTTTGCGTTCGTCGGAATGCACCGAACGTGCCGGATCGATCGCGATTTCGAGCCGCAGCTCGAGAGTGCGATCGAGGCTGAGCTCACCGAATTTCTACAACCGACGTTCGAGCATTGCACCGCGTCGCTCGTCGCATCCGCGCTAGTCGGTTCCGCGATGAACTGGCGGCATCAAGCTCCGAAGATGGACTTCGCTCCGGCGATCGCAAAGATCGTCGACGTTCTGGTCGACGGCGTGGCAAGAGGACGGCACCCGATATAAGCGGGAGAGGTACCTAGCCGGTACGGACGTAATTCCGCGGAAATGGTGATGACCGCGCAACGGTGGCGGATGGCGATCGTTTTGGCTTGCGCCGCGGTCGCGTTGATTCTGATTGCGTCGGCTGCCGGCGGAGGTTTTGGTTACCTCGGTCTTTCTCGCGTCGGCCTGTGGGGAATGCAAACCATTCCGGAAAAGCCGTTCGTTCTGGCGATCACGTCGCTCGACCCAGGGCGAGCCGCGGAAAAAGCCGGAATTCTTCCAGGCGACCGCATCGACGTGCGGATGCAAACGCAAATCGTTCGCTTGTGGCTTCTTGACGAGCCGGTTGCCGGTAAGTCCGTGCCATTGACGATTCTGCGGGACGGTAGACAAGTGAGCGTGACCGTCATGCCCTTGCCGATAAGCGTGATCTATCGGCGACAGGACATCGTCGTTGTTTGGGTCGCGGTGTTATGGATGCTTGCGTTTGCGGCGCTTCTCGCGTGGCGCAGGCCGGAGTCGTACGAGGTGCGGCTGCTGGCTCTAGCGCTGGTTTGTCTTGCGCTGGCCTTGTCGGTTCCAAACTACGTTGGTTCGTCGCCTGCACTCTACGAGGCGGTATTTCTGGCGGTCGCCACGTTTAAGGGTCTCGCTGTAATTCTGTGGGTATCGTACTGCGGCTGCTTTGCTCGACCGCTTAACAGGCAGCGCAGGATCGTACAGTTCCTTGGCATCGCCGCTGCCGGGGCGTCGATAGCGGTCGGCATCGCGGCGGTGATCGGCGAGTCGACATTGTGGTTCAGTGCCGAGGGTTATCTGGAGTTGTACGCCGGCCGCAGTGAAATCTGGTATTTGGCCTACGACGTTGCGGTCGTGCTGGCAATCGTCGCGAGCGTGCTTGCCGTTGGCGCGTCGCGCGGCGAAGAGCGTCAGCGCGCCGTTTGGGCCATGGTTCCGCTGGTCCTGCTCTTTGCATCGATGTCGATCACGACGTACATGGTCGGCTCGCAGACCAGCTACGGTGCGTTGATGTTTTGGATCGCAGCGCGAAACGTGTCGATCTTTATCGCTCCGATCGGCTTGACGTATGCGGCGCTCGGGCGCCGTCTCCTCGACGTGGGATTCGTCGTGAATCGCGCGCTGATCTTCGGCATCGTTTCGGCGATCGTCGTATGCGTGTTCCTGATCGTCGAGTGGGGCGCCAACGAGATGTTGGTCAACGCGAGCCGCACCGCAGGGACGATCTTCAGCATGGCGGTGGCGCTGGCCTTAGGTTTGTCGATGCGGCCGATTCACCGCTGGACGGATCGTTTCGTCGACGAAGTGTTTTTTCGCAAGCGTCACGAAGACGAGGCGGCGCTGCGGCGATTCGCGCACGAGGCTGCATATATTACCGATCGCGCGACGCTGGTCGATCGTGCAGTCGAGGTGGTGCGGGAGCACGCAAATGCCTCGACGGCGAGTATCGTTGTTCCGGGCGTGGACGTCGACGAGAACGACCGCGCGATCGTCGCGCTCCGCACGTGGCACAAGCCGGTGGATTTGGATACGCTCGATACGACGCTGTAGGGTGAGTACGCGTATCCGATGCTGTCGCGTGGAAAGCTGGTAGGTACGCTCGTGTGCGGTCCGAAACCCGACGGCGAAAGTTACGCGCCCGACGAGTCGGCAGCGCTCTTCGAGTTGGCGCACGGCGTGGGCACGGCGTTGGATCTACTCGACGATCGTCGCGGCGGCGATTCGCAGCAAGTACTGGAAGAGCTCGCCGCGCTCAACGGCCGTATGGACGAACTACTTCGTAACCGGTGACTCCTGTGCGGAGATCGCCAGCCACTTTCCATCGTTATTTACGTAGAGATCGGTGAATCGTACGCGAACGGTCTTGCCGGAAACCGTCATCGTGTTGAGGCCGCGAACGATGACGACGTTGCCTTCGACGTCGTAGGTTTGACCGGTCCACTTCATCGGGGGCGCCTTTTCGTTGGCCGTCGCCAGTTCTTGCGCGCGATTTAGCAGTTGGCCGTCGCTGGTGATGTGCTGATAGTTCGGGGCGAGCAGCGAGTCGATCGCGGCGCGATCGCCGGCGATGAGCGCATCGAGCCAGCGCGTTCCTTGACGCGCAACGGCGGCTTGCGGCGACGTAGCCGCCGCAATCGCGGCCGCGCCGGTCGAAAGAAGAAGGACGAGCGGGATAAACGGCGTTTTCATAATCCTCACGGTAAGTCGGCTTCGACGTTGAGCGAGAGATCGACGTTGTTTCCGACGATCATCGGACCGTAGCTCATGCCCCACTGTGTGCGATCGATCGTCGTGGTGGCGGAATACGCGATGATGTCGCGGCCTCGCGGCGATTTGCCGGAGGCAACGACTTGCGCCTTGAGCGTGACCGGATGCGTTTGTCCGTGCATGGTGAGGTCGCCGGCGATCGTGAAGTTCTTGGG
>DASRSM010000146.1:0-30285 GCA_035656415.1 Vulcanimicrobiaceae bacterium
GTCGTCGAGAGACGATCCCGGCATCGCGCGAGCGCTGCCCGGGATCACACCGTGTGCTGCCGGCGGGAGTCCGGCGCGCGAATCGTCGGGAATACGCGTTCGCCCGGCGCCAACCATCGGTTTCCTCGTGGAATAGATGGCTATGGATTTAGGAACGGTAGCCTGACGATAGGTTTGACAGAATGCAAATCCAAATCGGCGTCATGGGGTCGGCGGGCGGCCAAATTGCGCCCGAGCACCTTGGTTTGGCACGCCGGGTCGGCCACCGCATCGCCGAGCGGAGCTGCACGATCGTCACGGGCGCTTGCCCGGGTCTGCCGCACGCTGCTGTGCTCGGCGCCACCGAAGCCGGCGGGGTTAGCCTGGGTGTCTCTCCGGCGCTTTCGCGGGAGGAGCACATCAACGTCTACGGCTCGCCGCTGCAGCCGTACACGTCGATCGTCTTTACCGGCTCGGGGCTGATGGGACGCGAGACGCACAACATCCACAGCTCCGATTTCGTCATCTTCGTGGGCGGCCGCAGCGGTACGCTCGGCGAGTTCGCCATCGCCTACGACGAGGGCAAACTCATCGGCATCTTGACCAACTCGGGCGGCATCAGCAACGAGTTCGTGCCCATCTCCAAGATGGTGCAGAAAGAGACGGGCTCCATCATCATTACCGACGACGCTCCCGAAAAACTCGTCGATCGTCTTCTCGAGATCTACGAAAAGAACCCGATCCCAAGCGCGATAGCGTTCAACCGCACCGAAGAGTTTCCGATCCGGCGCCCGCGAGTAACGGATGAAACGCGTGGCTGAGTTAACGTTTATCGGGGCCGCCGGCACCGTAACCGGCAGCAAGCATTTGTTGACCATCGGCGAGCGCCACGTGTTCGTCGACTGCGGTTTGTTTCAGGGCGTCGTCGACGTGCGCGCGCTCAACGACGTGCCGCTGCCCGTTCCGGCAAAGCAGATCGACGCGGTCGTCATCACGCACGGTCACTTGGATCACATCGGCTATCTGCCGAAGCTGGTTCACGACGGTTTCACGGGGCAGATCTACTGTACGCCCCCGACGCGCTCGTTGATGCAGATCGTGCTCGACGACTCGGCTCACCTGCAGCAGACGCTTTACGCGCGCGGGTATCACCACGAACGTCCGCACGCGCCGCCGATGTACTATAACGAAACCGACGTCGCCGCGACGATGGCTCTCGTGAAGACGGTTCCACTCGGGCAAACGTTCGACGTCGTCCAGGGCGCCGCGGCGACGTATCGTAACGCCGGACACATCATCGGTTCGGCATTCGCGTCGATGACGATCGAAGGTAAACGCGTGACGTTTTCCGGCGATTTGGGACGGTACGATCGTCCGCTGATGTACGATCCCGAGCCGATCGGTGCCGCCGACGTCCTCGTGAGCGAATCGACCTACGGCGATCGCATTCATCCGCCGGATCCTTCGGAAGAACTGCGTTCGGCGCTGCTTGCGGCAATCGCGCGCGGCGGCCCGATCGTGATTCCGGCGTTTGCGGTCGAGCGTTCGCAAGACATTCTCATGGCGATCGCGCAGCTCCAACAAGCCGATTCGGAAATCGCCAAGCTTCCGGTCTATCTCGATAGTCCGATGGCCGCCAAGGTCGACGATTTGTTCGAGTCGTTCCCCGACGCGCACAAACCGATTCCGCGCGACGGCGCGCGGACGCCGTTCGGCGTGCGGAACTTCACCTTGTGCCTCACCAGCGACCAGTCGAAAGCGCTCAACGCGCTCCACGAGCCGTGCGTCATCGTCTCGGCTAGCGGCATGGCGGCGGGCGGACGCATCCTCCACCATCTCCATAACCGGCTGACGGATCCGACCGCAACGGTGATTTTCGCAGGCTACCAAAGTGCCGGGACGCTGGGCTATCTCATGATTCACGGCGCGCACACGCTCCGTATCTTCGGCGACACGCTTCCGATCGAGGCGAACATCGTGCATCTTTCCGGTTTCTCCGCGCACGCGGATCAGAACGACCTCAAGCGCTGGTTCGGAACGTCTACGACCAAGCCGCGACTGTACGCCGTTCACGGCGAGGTTGAATCCGCCACGGCCGTTGCGACGCTCGCTACGGCCGCGTTCGGCTGGAACGCCGACGTCGCGCGGCGCGGCACGACGGTGACGATCTGATGAACCGCAACTTTGCCAGCGATAACACCGCACCGGTCGCGCCCGAGATCGTAAAAGCGATACTGGCTGCAAACGAAGGCGCCGCTATTCCTTATGGTGGTGACGACTGGACTGCGCGCGCCAAGCAACGCTTCCGCGAACAGTTCGGGGCCGAGACCGACGTCTATTTTGCATTCAACGGTACCGGAGCGAACGTCGCAGGCTTGAGCGCACTGCTCCGCCCGTGGGAGGCCGTCCTGTGTCCTGAAAGCGCACATCTGCAGACGGACGAGTGCGGCGCATTCGAGCGTTTCAGCGGTTCCAAGATCATTCCGATACCGACGAAGGACGGCAAGCTGAAGCCGGCCGACCTCGAGCCGTACTTAAGACCGGTCGACGTGCACTTTCCGCAGCCGCGAATACTGTCGATTTCGCAAGGCACCGAATACGGCGGCGTGTACGAGCTCGAGGAGTTGCGGGGCCTGTGTGCATTCGCCCACGAGCGCGGGCTGAGCGTGCACGTCGACGGCGCGCGGCTCAGCAACGCAGCCGCCGCTCTGGGCGTCTCGCTGAAGGTCGTGACCGCGAGCGTTGACCTCTTGACCTTCGGCGGGACGAAAAACGGCATGATGCTCGGCGACGCAATCTGTTTTCTGAAACCGGGCCTGGGAAGCGGATCGGCCGCGTTCGTGCAAAAGCAAGCCATGCAGCTGTCGTCCAAAATGCGCTACATCGCCGCGCAGTTCGAAGCGGTGCTCACCGGCGATTTGTGGCTGCAATATGCGTCGCACGCCAACGCGATGACGAAACGCCTGGAGGAGCGCGTCCGAAGCATCGACGGTGTCAAAATCACGCGGCCGGTGCGATGCAACGCGATTTTCGCCACGCTCGACCGCGCCGCGATCGAGCGCGTACAGCGCGAGTACTCGTTTCTCGTGTGGGACGAACGGTTACCTGAGGTGCGCTGGATGACGCACTGGGCAACGACCCCTTCGGACGTCGACGCCTTTGCCGATGCGCTGCAGCGGGCGGTTTCGCCGTGAAAGCGATTACGCCTGAAGCGATCGAGGCGGCGCGCGAGCGGATCGCCGGAACGATTTTGCGCACGCCGCTGGTGAAGCTGCAGACCGGCGGCAATCTCCCCGAGATCTATCTGAAGCTCGAGAATCTCCAGCCGATCAACTCGTTCAAGCTGCGCGGCGCGGCGAACGCGGTCGCGATGCTGCCGCCGGAGCGGCGCGCGCTCGGCGTGTGGACCGTCAGTGCGGGAAACGCGGGCCAAGGCGTCGCGTACGCCGCGCGGGAAGCCGGCGTTCCGTGCACGGTCGTAACGATCGAGACTGCGCCGGCAACGAAAGTCGAGCGTATGCGCGCGCTCGGCGCCAATCTCGTGAAAGCGCCGTTCGACGCATGCTGGGAAGCGATGGAGCGCGGCAGCTTTCCCGGTGTCGAGGGAACGTTCGTTCACCCGTTCGACGACGACGACTTCATCGCGGGCAACGCGACGATGGGGTTGGAGATCGTCGAAGATCTTCCGAACGTCGCGACGGTTCTTTGCGCGATGGGCGGCGGGGGTTTGGCAACCGGCGTTGCCAGCGGCGTGCGGGCCTGTAAACCGGGCGTCAAAATCTACGTTGCCGAGCCGGAAACGGCCGCGCCGGCGTCGGTTTCGTTTGCGGCCGGCAAAGCGTCGGTTTTCGAGGGCTGGTCGGCAACGTTCGTCGACGGCGCGGGCGGGAAAAGCGTTTTTCCGCGAATGTGGGATCGCATGCAAGGACTCGTCGACGGAGCAATCGTCGTAACGCTCGACGAGGTCAAACGCGCAATGCGCGTCCTTGCCGAAAAATCGCGCGTGCTCGCAGAAGGTGCGGGCGCGTTGCCGGTCGCCGCAGCATTGCGCGGCGGGTACGACGGCCCCATCGTCTGCGTCGTCTCGGGCGGCAACATCGAACTCTCGACGTTCTGCGAACTAACGTCATCCGTTACGTAGGCGTTAACGTCTGGATAACCTGGGCCTGGTACGCTGCAGGGGTGATCGTCGCACAGATCACCGACTTGCACATAAAGCGGCGTGGGCATTTTCTGCACCACATGCCGCACGTCGCCCAGCCCCTTCGCAAAGCGTTGAACGCGATCGAACGATGGCCGCAGCGGCCGGCGTGCATCGTCGCGACGGGCGATCTCACCGAATCGGGCTCGCCGGAAGAATATCGCAGACTGCGCGAGCTTTTGGAACCCTTCGGCGTTCCTATCTATCTCGTTCCCGGTAATCACGACAATCGCGACGCGATCCGCAAGGCGTTTCCCGACCGCGCGTATTTGCACGAGTTCGAACCCGCCATCCAGTTTACGGTCGAGTTCCGCGCGTTGCGCGTGATCGCGCTCGATACGAGCCAAGGACGTCGCCGCGGCGGATATCTCGACAAAACGCGTTTGGCGTGGCTCACCGATCGGTTGGCCGAACGGCCGTTGACGCCGACCATTTTGGCGATGCACCATCCGCCGTTTCCGACCGGCGTGCCGAATTTCGACGGACAACAGTTCGAAGGGCGCGACGCTTTGGGCGCCATCGTGCGGGAGCATCCGCAAATTTGCAGGGTGATCGGCGGCCACGTTCATCAGCCGTTGGTGCGACCGTGGTGCGGCACCGTGGGGGTCACGGCGCCGAGCACGGCGCCGACGCTCGTGCTCCATCCGCGTGCACCCGGCCTCTCGTGGGAGCCGGGTGGGTTTTTGTTACACCGTTACGATGCCGACGCCGGCCTGACGACGGAACTGGTTCGCACGCTCACGCAGTCCAGTCGAGCATCGATTCCCAGTGCGGTTTCGGAAACGCTTCCTTACTCTTAATCGCCTCGACGTACTTGCGTTTGCCGGCCCGGTTGCCTTTGCCGAGCATCAAACCGCCGACCAGACGATCCTGCCAAAAGAATAGCGCGCGATACCATTTCTTCTCGCGGTCGATCTTACGAACCATGTCGAGGTCGGAACGAAGCTCGGGGCTCATCCCGAACTGCGTGATCGTCTGCCCCTTGAAAAGCAGCGACGAGTACTCAGGAACGTCGTGATATTTTTCGCTGCCGCCCATCATGTTGAGGGCCGCGACCTTGCCGTGCGCGCCCGCGTTGTTCCAGGTCCCCATGCGGTAACGCACCTCGAGGATGGGGTCGTAGAAATCCGCGACGTCGCCGGCCGCATAGACCCCGCGGACGTTCGTTTCGAGATGGTCGTCGCAGAGAATTCCGTTCTTGCTCGTCTGGATGCCGCTGCCGTCGCAGACCTCGGTGTTCATCGTTAGACCGAAGCCGTACGCGTAACACTGCGCTTCGATCTCCATCCCCTGATTCGTGCGCACCTTGGTGACGACGCCGTTCGAGCGGATGAATTCGTCGACTTCGTGACCGTAGTGCATGTACACGCCGTCGGCTTGCGCGGCTTCGTGGAGCAACTCGCCGGCCAGTTCGTCCATGACTCGATGCAGCCCGCGCGGTCCGCGCATCAGCCAATGCGTCTCGATGCCGCGCGCGCTAAACGCTTCGGCAAGCTCGTAGGCTATGAAGGATCCGCCGATCGCGACCGCCGCTTTACTGCGATCGATTTGCTCGGAGATCGCGCGCGTGTCGTCGAGGTATTGAAACGGAAAGAGATTTGCGGCGCCGTCGGCACCCGGCTTTCCGGTCGGATTGGGCCGGCCGCCCGTTGAGATCAGCAGCGCGTCGTACGGAAAAGAGCGTCCGTCGGCAACGACGACGCGCTCCTGCGTGTCGATGCGCTCGACGCGCGTTCGAAGGTGCAGATCGATGCGATGCTGCTCGTGCCACGCTTCATCGCGAATCATGACCTTGGCCTCTGGAATCTGCTTGCGCAGCATCGGCGGTAGCGAGATCCGATTGTAGAGCGTGTACGGTTCGTCGCCGAACAGCACGATTTCGCACGACGGATCGTGCTTGCGAAGCTGCTCGGCTGCAGTGGTACCTGCAAACCCGTTGCCGACGATAACGTACTTGCGAACGTCCGAACTCGCCAAATGCACCTCCACGGCAGCGGTTTGCGCTTGCCGGCCAGGCCATGGTTCGCTATCGAACGAAGTCGTCATGCCGATGGATGTACGCCTCGTTCAGCTGCTCGGCTCGTTCATCACCGCGCGCAGCCAATATTCGCTATCCCGGCTCGAGTACGCCATGCAGCATGGCGAAGAACCCGCACCGCCGGTGATCGATCGCCTGTTAGAGCCGTCGGAACGAGCGCTGCGTGAGGAATGGCCCGCCTTGGAATCCCAGCTCGAGGCGGCGATCGACTACGTAAAGCGGCTGGAGCAAAACCGAACGTCGCGCGGCGGACGGGACGAAAGCTTTCGCTGGCTGCAGCGATCGGTGCGCGAGCTCGACCAGTACGCCCGGGCGATCCGCTGGGTTATGACCGTCAGCGAAAACGAAACCGAGCGTTAGAGACTCTTTAGCTAAGAGCGATTCCCACCATCATTTTGAAGCCGATCTCGAGAGCGCGTTCGTCGATGTCGTAGCGGGCGCTATGCTGCGGTTCGATGCCCTTCTCGGGGCCGCGCGCACCGACGATGAAGTACGATCCCGGCCGCTCCGTCTGCATGAACGCCATATCTTCGGCCCACATCACGATGTCGTGCGGATCGATCACGTTCGCCTCCCCGAGAACTTCGCGCCCAACCGCGCGCACGACGTCGTTGATCGCGCGATCGTTGACCGTTGGCGGGTAACCCCACTGATATTCGAACTCGTAGTCGAGGCGAAGCGCGTCGCACAAACCTTCGGTAATCCGCTCCATGCGCTGCGGCATCGAATCGCGAACGGCGGGGTCGAGCGCGCGAACCGTACCGCGCAGTTCGGCGTTATCCGGAATGACGTTGAACGTCGTCCCCGCGTGAACCGAACCCACGGTGACGACCACCGGATCCTTCGGCGCAATCTCGCGACTGGCGATCGTTTGCAACATGATGACGAGCTGAGCGGCAGCAACGATGGGATCGACGGACGAGTGCGGCATCGCACCGTGTCCTCCCCGGCCGATCAGTTTGGCCTCGAAGCGATCCGACGATGCGAAGAACGCACCGTCACGAATGCCGATTCTTCCGCACTCCAGGCCGGTGTATAGGTGTAGGGCAAAGGTGCGATCGACGTGCGGATTTTCCAGCGCGCCGTCATCGATCATCAGCTGGTTGCCCGCGAAGCCTTCCTCACCGGGTTGAAAGCAGAACACCAGTGTGCCCTTGACGTCGCCGCGGCGTTTGGCCAACGCGCGCGCCGACGACAGCAAGATTGCAACGTGGCCGTCGTGGCCGCAGGCGTGCATGACGCCTTGAGACTGCGAGCGGTAGTCGGCCTCGCCTTGCTCGGTCACGGGCAACGCATCCATATCCGCGCGCAACAACGTCACCGGGCCGGACCTACCGCCTTTGAGCGTCGCGAGAATGCCGGTCTTGCCGATCCCGGTTCGAATCTCGTCGAAGCCGCAATCGGCGAGCTCGCGCTCGATGTAGGCGGCCGTTTCAAACTCTTCCATCGAGAGTTCCGGGTGCGCGTGCAAGTGACGTCGATACCGTACGAGCTCGTCGCTGGGTACGTCGACCGGAATTGCCATTGCCACAAGCTCCATTTTACCGAAACGTTACGGGGGTTCCCCCGGCTGTAATCCAGGGGCAAGGGCTGCCTTGGCTGAAAAGCGTGCATCAGCCCATTTCACAAACGAACGGGCCGGAGGAGCCTCATGTCGACGCCAGCGCGGTATTGGATCGTCGTTTTCGCTTTTGCAGCGGTTCTCTGCGCGTGCGCCGGCCGCACCGGCGCGCCATTGCCGTTCGTACCTCAGACGCCGGCGCTATCGACCGTCGAGGACGCAACCCTCGAGTCTCCGGACGTACTGCGTTGTGCGACCGACAAGGCCCAGCCGGGGTGGGTATTCCGCGGAGTCTGTAAGTACGTGCACAAGCTGCACGACGGAAAATCGATCAAGATGCCGGTGTATGCCGGATTCGTGGTGACGATTCGCATTCCGAAAAACTCCGCCGGCACCGGCCAAAAGATCATCGCTGCCGTTGCTAACAGGACCGACGTTGCCGCGAGAAAGGGCCGTCATCGTCTGGGCCGGTTCCCGACCGACAAGAACGCGTTTCTTTACTTCAAGACGGTCAATGTCGGATTGCCGATACGTTTTCGCAAACACACTCGGGTCGTATTCGACCTGACCAACGGCAGCGGCACAGCTCTCGGCACGCCGTGTACCATCGATGTGCTGCAACGAAGCAACGGAACCAATACGTGGAAGACGTTGCCGGTCGCCGGTACGATTTCAGGCAAAGTGCTGACGTTCTCGATTTCGCGCCGCCACTATGCGTCGATCCCGCACGGCGCCGCCTATTATGCATTCATCTGTGCGAGCGCGCCGACTCCGTCGCCGTCGCCGAGCACAAAACCGACGTCGACGCCGACGACGAAGCCGTCGTCGACTCCCTCCGCGGGGCCGGCGTATTGCGCGAACTATTCCGTTCCGTCAACCAATACGGTTCAGGTCAACATCGCCGATAAATCGGGGCTCGGCGCGGCGGTCGTCATGTACGTTTGGAACGGCAGCCATTGGATGAACAGCGCGGGCGCCTTTGCGGCCACGAGCGCAAACCCGATTCCGCTGTCGTGCTTCCCCGGCAGTTCGGGAGCGAGAAAGAAAGGCACGCACTTTGCGCTTCCCACCGGGCTCGCCGCCGCTCGGCTCTACATTTCTTATGCCGTTCCGAGCAGCACGACCGTCGCGCCCAACCCGCTGGCGGGCATGCCTCCGGGCGGTCCGGCGCCGACGTACGGCGGCACGTATTACGGCGTTCCGTGGGACGTCGTCGAACTCGGCACGACATCCGGCGCGATCGTCGATCTGACCGCGGTCACGAATCTCGGACTACCGATCGAGATGGCGCAAGCATCGCCCGGAAAATCTCCGTTCGTAAGCGGTGCTGAACGAGCGCCGCGCGCAGCCGCCCCGCGAGCCATCCCGGCACCATGTGCGACCAGCGGCGCCGGGATCATCGGCGTCACGTCGTGCAACTACGCCAACATCTATACGGCGATGTCGGCGATTCCGCAATATCGGAATCTCGTCGCAACCGCGAAGTTCAACGGCACGATCGTCGATCTGCGCATCATCAACCCCGCAAAGGCACAGGGAGCCTGGAACTTCGGATCCGATTGGTTCTACAATCCCGCGTATTTGGCACCGTACCCAACGGCCTGTTCGGGCGTTCCGACTCCGCTGGCAAACGGCTATCTAAGCTGCGTGCTGGCAGCCTATCAAAAGAAGTCGCGCTTATATGCAACCGCAGGCTCCGGCGTTTCGAAAGTGAGCGGAAGCAACTACTGCGTCAGCTCCGACGGCAGCGCGAACTTCGGATTCACGAAGGTCGGAACCGCAACGTCGTGCGCCGGCATTACGTTCTCCTCGCCCGGCACGTTCGCTATGCCGATTTCGCTCTTCAAGTACGGCACGCCGCCGGTGTCGAGCGACGGCAAGGGCTGCGACGCCGGATTCTTGTTCGGGCTGCCGCCCAACAATAAGTGGATCACGAGCGGATCGAGCAAGCATCCGAGCAAGCACCCTAACGTCTTTGGTACTGCGGACGCGTTCGCGATCTGGAAGGGTTTAGCGATCGATCTCAACCGCGGCGCCGCGCTGTCGACCGGCTCGCATCCGGCCGGCGGATGGGCGCAGAACTTCGCGAGCCCGGCGGCTTTCAGCGACTACTATAACGACCCGGTCTACAACGATTACGCCTACGTCATGCACTACTACTACGACCACCATCAGTCGTACGCGCTCTCGTATGACGAGCCGGGCGGTCAAGCGTCGGCGTTCGCTTACGTTACCGGAAACGCGCTCGACATCATGGTAAATCCGGTGCCGACGGCTGCCGCTATTTCGCCGGTGTCAACGCCGGCGCCGTACCCGCTACCGAGTCCGTGTACCGTGTTCCCGACCAACGTTGGCGGCTAATCGGGGCGATCTCGACGACGCTGCTATGGCCGCCGCCGCTGCCCCGGGCGCTCACCCCGGGGACTCCGGCGACACGGGACGGGCGACGAAAGCACGCTTAAACGGGGGAACGCAGTGGCAGCAAAGAGCCGAAACGCGAGCTCAAGGATCGTACTCCATCTCGATCGACATCTCGCTGACGACCGGTGTACAAAGAAACTTTGCGGGCGTGTAACGCGTGTGCTCCACGAGTCCAAGCACGTTGTCGTCGAGACCTTCGATGCCGGAAGGCCGCTCGATGCTCGCGCCGGCCGGAATGCCGTTTGAATCGATGAAGATGCGCACGACCGTCGACTTTCGCACGTTCCCATACGCGCCGACGACGCCACCGGCTCCGCGCGGCAGTTCCGATGGAATGTACGCGCGACCGCACGTAAGTGCCGGTAACGCTTGGAGGAACGTTGCGTTCACAGGCTTGACGTCACCTCCGACGCTGACGTCGAACTGGTTGCTCGCATCCGCGGTGAACGCGTGCACCTGCTGCACGACCGTCGGACACGTCGCGGGAGCCGCACCGTCGACCCCAATTTGATCCACGTACGCATAGTGCACGTCGACGGGCTTGTCGAACGCGACCACGATCGGTTCCGCGTAGAAATCGTTGCTGCCGCCCGAACGTAAAAGATCCGTTCGTGCGATCGGCACGGAGTACGCCGAGTCCGACGTGATGAGCGTCACCGCGCCGGAAACGTCGTTTTTGCCGTTTGCGAACAGTTCGAGCACGTACCGGTCGCTCGAGAGATTCGTCGACGGTGCCCCTACGCGCGCGTTCCAAGGCATGAGCGCGACCGTGCCGGAGCAGAACGGATTAGCCCACGTGTCGCCGGCACGAACGCGACCCGGACCGACCCAGTTTAGACATAGAAAAAATGCAAGGCCCGCTAAGGCCGCCATCGTGCGAAGCATGCCCTCCATCTTCGGGCGAACGCCCGCTTAGCCCCTGAGCCAAAAGGTTCGGCCCAGGTCGCGGCGACTCTGGCGACTCTAAGGTAGAGGATTTCGCCCGGGATGCGAGCGAGTACCGGAGTCCGTGGCACCCAGAGTCGATACGTCCTTCGAGCGGCACGGTCTGACCGACGAGCAGCTCGTCACGCTGTTTCGCGTCATGCTTACCCATCGAACCCTCGAAAGCCGAGGGTTCCAGCTCAACCGGCAGGGCAAGATTCCGTTCGCGTCGGCCGGAGAGGGGCACGAGGCCGTTCAGGCCGGTGCCGCCCTTGCCTTCGAGCGCGGGACCGACGTCCTCGTACCATATTATCGCGACCTCGGACTCAACGTCGGGATCGGTCTAAGCCCGTACGAAGTGCTGCTGTCGCTCTTCGGCCGCGCCGCGGATCACTCCGCGGGGCGCCAGTTCCCGCACCACTACGCCAGCCGGAAACTGGGCCTGTATTCGATCAGCTCGATTATCGCGGCCCAGTTGCCGCACGCTGCGGGCGCCGCCTATGCGATCAAGCTCCGCGGCGAGCGCCGCGCCGTGCTAACGACCTGCGGCGACGGAGCGACCAGCGAAGGCGAGTGGCACGAATCCATGAACTTCGCCGCGGTCCACCGGCTGCCGATCGTGTTCCTCGTCGAGAATAACGAATGGGCGATTTCGACTCCGCTTGCCAAGCAGATGGCGCAGCCCGACATTTATAAGCGCGCCGAGGGCTACGGCTTGCCGGGCGTCGTGGTCGACGGCATGGATCCGATTGCCTGCTATGCGGCGGTCAAGAGTGCGCTCGACCGCGCGCGCTCGGGCGGCGGTCCGACGCTCGTCGAAGCAAAGTGCTACCGATTTCTCGCGCATACTACCGATGACGACGATCGCTCGTACCGTTCGCGCGAAGAGGTTGCCGAGCGCCGCAAGGGGGACCCGGTCCCGTGCTTCGAGCGAACGCTGCTGGAACGCGGCATCATGACCGAGGGCGAAGTTGAAGCGCTGAAGCGTTCGGTGCTCGAGGAAGCGAACGAAGCCACGGATCGCGCCGAAGCGATGCCGTATTCCCAAGCGCACGACCTCTACACAGAAGTTTACGCCGACGGCTGGGAACCGTGGAGAGATATAGATGGCTAAAACCGACGTAAAAACAGGTAAGCTCGAGCGTTATGGACTCACCGACGATCAGTTGCGCGCGCTGCTGCGCAATATGCTCCTGCAGCGCCAACTCGACAACCGCGGCTTCCAACTCAACCGCCAGGGCAAAGTCCCGTTTGCGCTCGGCAGCGAAGGCCACGAAGCGCTGCAAGCCGGCGCAGCGATGGCGTTCGATCGCGGCAAAGACATTTTGGCGCCGTATTATCGCGATCTCGGCTTATGCTTGGGCATCGGACTGACGCCCTACGAGATCTTGCTCTCGATCTTCGCACGGGCGAGCGATCACAACGGCGGCCGCCAGTTCCCGAATCACTACTCGTCAAAGGCCGCCGGTTTGATGTCGTTCTCGTCGATCTTGGCGGCGCACATTCCGCACGCGGTCGGCGCGGCATACGCGCTGCAATACCGCGGCGATTCCAGGCGAGCCGTCCTGGTGACGTGTGGCGACGGAACGACCAGCGAAGGCGAGTGGCACGAGTCGATGAACTTCGCGTCGATCCACAAGCTGCCGCTCGTGATGCTCGTCGAAAACAACGAGTGGGCGATCTCGACGCCGCTCGAAATGCAGATGGCTCAACCGGAAATTTGGAAGCGTGCCGCCGGATACGGCATGCCCGGCCTCCGCTTTAACGGTTTCGACCCGATCGAAACGTACGGTGTGGTGAAGGACGCCATGGATCGCGCCCGTTCCGGCGGCGGTCCCACGCTGCTCGAGGGCATGTGTTACCGCTATCTCGCGCACTCGACCGACGACAACGACATGACGTACCGCACGAAAGAAATCGTGCAGGAGCGCCGCAAGAACGATCCCGTCCCGCGCTTCGAAGCGTTGCTGGTCGAGTACGGCATCATGAGCGAGAAAGACGTCGATGCGATGCGCAAAGACGTGTTACGCGAAACGAACGAAGCGACCGACGCGGCGGAGACACAGCCGTATCCGCAAGCGTCCGATCTTTACACTCACGTTTACGAAGGAGCCTGGGAACCGTGGCAGTGAGCAGCAGTAATGCGACCTCGACGGTGATGAACAATGTCGAAGCGGTTCGCGCGACGCTCTACGAAGCGCTCAAGAACGACGACCGTACGGTGATTCTGGGCGAAGACGTCGGTGCGCGCGGAAACGTCTTCCTGATTACGAAGGACTTCATCAACGAGTTCGGCTCGCAGCGCATCATCGACACGCCGATCGCCGAAGCGTCGATCGTCGGCATCGCCGTCGGGATGGCGATGGAAGGTCTCCGCCCGATCGCCGAGATTCAGTTCGCCGACTTCATTTATCCGGCGTTCAATCAGATCGTCGGCGAGGCGGCCAAGACGCGCTATCGTTCCAACGGCGAGTACACGTGTCCGATGGTGATTCGCACGCCCTACGGCGGCGGCGTTCGCGGGGCGCTCTCGCATTCGGTCTCGATCGAGGCGCTCTTCTATCACGTCCCCGGATTAAAGATCGTCGCTCCCGCGTTTCCGGCCGACGTCAAAGGCATGCTCAACACGGCCATCGATGACAACGACCCGGTGCTCTTCCTCGAACACAAGAAGACGTACCGCCTGATCAAAGGCGAAGTCCCCGACGGCCACTACACGATCCCGTTCGGAAAAGCCAACGTGCTCAAAGAAGGCACGCAACTGACGGTCGTGTCCTACGGCCTGTACGTGCACTGGGCTCTCGAAGCCGCGCAAAAGCTGCAAGAGGAAGGCGTGTCGGTCGAAGTGATCGACCTGCGGTCGATCCGACCGATGGACAAGGGCACGATCCTGCGCTCCGTGGAGAAAACGCGCAAGCTGCTGGTCATTCACGAAGACAATAAGTTCGGAGGAATCGGAGCCGAGATCAGCGCGATGGTCGCCGAGAACGCGCTCTTCCATCTCGACGCGCCGATTCGTCGCTTGTGCGGACCCGACGTTCCGGCAATGGGCTACGCGCTTCCGCTGGAGGAAGAGTTCATGTCGTCGCCCGGCGAGATGGCCGAAGCGATGCGAGAGTTGGTGAGGTTCTAATGGCAACCACGATTACGATGCCGCAGCTGGGCGAAACGGTTACCGAAGGCACCGTCGCGCAGTGGCTCAAGAAAGTCGGCGACAGCGTCGACAAGTACGAGGCGTTCGTCGAGGTTTCGACCGACAAAGTGAACGCGGAAGTCCCGTCGCCGGTAACGGGGACGATTCGCGAAGTCCTCGTGAAAGAAGGCGAGACCGTCGCAACGGGAACGCCGATCGCCGTGATCGACGAAGTGGGGGCAGCCGCCCAATCCGCTCCCGCACCGGCCGCACCGGCGCATGCGCCGGCAGCAGCCCCGGCGTCACACGCACCGATGACGGCCCCACCGGCGTCGTCCAACGGTGCCGGCAAGGCCAGCGCGATCGGCGCTGACGCCGAAAGCGCACTGCGCGGCGCGTCGCCCGCCGTGCGTCGTTTAGCGCGCGAACACCATCTGGATATTCGCTCGATCAAAGGTACCGGAACCAACGGTCGCGTTACCGCCGACGACGTGTTGACGGCGGCCAGCATGGGCCCCTCGGCCGTCGTTGGCCAGGCGATCGCGTCTTCGGCGCCTACCGCACCTGCCGCGCCTTCCGCTCCGAAAGCGCCGCCGCCGTCGGGTACGTCCACCTACGGCGAACCGATTCCCGGAACGGTCATTCCGCTCACGCAGGCGCGCCGCATCATCGCCGAGCGCATGGTCGAGAGCAAACGCACCGCGCCGCACGCGTGGTCGATGGTCGAGATCGACGTCACCAACGTCTGGAAGTGGCGGACGCGCGAAAAGGATCGTTTCGAACGCGAGACCGGATACAAGCTGACGCTTCTGCCGTTCTTCATTCGTGCGGTCGTCGAATCGTTGGCCGCGTTCCCGCTGATGAACGGCAAGTTCACCGCGGACGGCATCTACGTCAACAAGGACGTCAACCTCGGAATCGCGATCGGCCTGGCGACGAATCTCGTCGTTCCGGTGATCAAGAACGCCGACCAGCTTTCGATCAAGGGTTTGGCCATCGCAGCCGGCGAGCTGATCGACAAAGCCCGTCGCAATAAGCTCGGTGTCGACGATCTGGCCGGCGGCACGTTTACCGTGAACAACAACGGCGCCAACGGTTCCTGGGCATCTGCGCCGATCATCAACGGCGGTCAAGCCGGCATCGTCACGATGGAAACGGTCGTCAAAAAACCGGTGGTCCGCGACGACGACTCGATTGCGATTCGGAGCATGATGAACTCGTGTTTGTCGCTCGATCACCGCGTCGTCGACGGATACGTGGCCAGCGGCTTCCTCGCCGACTTGAAGAAGCGCCTCGAAAAAATGGGACCCGAAGGCACGCTCTAGCGATCATGGACGAGCGGGCCTACGAGCGAGTCGCGCGCACGCTCAACGCGTACGGCGTTTGGACGAGCTGGTGCAGCCAGTTTCTCAAGGAAGCTGGTTTCAAACTCATGGGCATCGACTACTTGCAGCGCTCGTTGCGCGAGCACGGCTGGAACGGCGAGCACCTCGCGCTCCACTCCGACGTCGATCCCGGTTCGGGTTTCGGATACGGCTTGGCGCTCGTCGACACCGACCGCATCAAGGAGACCGAGCATAGCAGCAACTGGCTCAAAGGCGTACGCGCGCATCTCAACGACCATCATATGAACTACGTGCTGGAAGGAAAACGCTCCAACTGCATCTCGGGCGCCATCGTTTCCCATTGACGATCCGTAAAATCTTCCGTTTCGAAGCCGCGCACGTGCTGCCATTCCACGCCGGTAAATGTTCGCGCATGCACGGGCACTCGTATCGCCTGGAAGTCGGCGTTCGCGGCCCGATTCGTACCGAAGGCCCGGCGCGCGGAATGATCGAGGATTTCGACGAGATCCGGCGCATCGTCCGCGAGACCGCCATCGATTCGCTCGATCATACGACGCTCAACGATTTCATCGAGAATCCGACCGCCGAACACATCGTCATGTGGATTTGGAAGCGGCTCGAGAGCGCGCTCTCAGGGTTGGACGAGTTGGTGCTTTGGGAAACGGCTAACTCGTGCGCAGTGCTGCACCGGAGCGATTTTCACGATGCTTCAGCTGGCTGAGATTTTTTACAGCATTCAGGGCGAAGGTACCTGGACCGGAACGCCCTCCGTTTTCGTGCGCCTTGCCGGCTGCAATCTCGCCTGCGATTTCTGCGACACCGACTATTCGCTCAAACGTCTTGCAGCGATCGAAGACGTCGTGCGCGAGGTGCGCACGATCGGGGGCGACTGCCCGACCGTGATCTTGACCGGCGGCGAACCGCTCGCACAAGCCGAAACGCCCGCACTCGTCGACGCGCTGCGTGCAGACGGCCGCCGAGTGCACGTCGAATCGAACGGAACGATCTACGCGCAGCTTCCCGACGACGTCTGGCTGTGCGTCTCGCCCAAGGAGCGCGTCGACCGGCGCATGGCCGAACGCGCTAACGAAGTCAAGCTCATCGTCGACGAACGCGTTCCCGAGGAACACCTCGAAGCGTTTCCCGGCAAGGAACCGTTTCTGTTGCAGCCCGAGGGGAATAAGCCGAAAAACGTGCGCATCGCGCTCGAACACGCCAAAGCGCATCCGCGCCGTTTTCGCCTCTCGCTGCAAACGCACAAGCTTATCGGAGTGCCTTAAAACGCGTGATCTTGCTAACCTGTGCGATCGAAAAGGAGCTTTCGTTTTGGAAGCCTCGGCGCGACGTCGAACTCCTCACAACTGGGGTCGGTCCGGTCGAAGCCGCGTGTTCCATGACGCGCGCCCTCGCGCAGCAACGCTACCGGCTGTTGATTAATGCGGGCCTCGGCGGCGCAATCGACGGATCTGCCGAGATCGGCGACGGCGTGGCGGTGAGCGACGAAATCCTCGAGCTCGGACTCGAAGACGGCCGGCCGATCGTGCTGCCCGAGGGCCAAAACGTCGTCGACAAGGTGCACTCCGACGTCCGCCTGGTCGCCGCGGTCGCAAATCGTGGTTGCCGGGTGTTGCGTGGAATCACGGTTTCTCGAGTGACGTCGAGCGAAGAAACCGCGGCGAGAATTGCGCGGTTGGGAGTCGGCGTCGAATCGATGGAAGGTTTCGCCGCGCTGCGCGCCGCCCAAATCGCCGGCGTTCCGGCAATCGAGCTGCGCGGCATTTCCAATCGCGTGGGCAGCCGCGAGCGCAGCGCGTGGAGTTTCGAGCAGGGGCAAAGCGGATTGCAGCGCGTGTTGAACGCGTTCTTTGAAGCCGTCGATGCGGCGGAAGCGACGCCGGCATCGTGACGACTCGCACGCTCGCGTATTCGCCCTGTCCCAACGATACGTTCGTATTCGCCGCGCTCACCAATGGGATGCTCGATGGGGCGCCTCCCGTTGAAGCGCATCTGGCCGACATCGACCGGCTCAACGCTGCAGCCGCGCAAGGAGAATACGAGCTCGTCAAAGTCAGCTACGGCGCCCTGCCGTATCTCACCGAACGTTATCGTATTCTGCGTTCCGGAGGCGCGGTCGGACGCGGCTGCGGACCGCTCCTCGTCGCGCGGCCGGAGAACGCTCCGGAGCTCTTTACCGGCGTGCGCGACAAGCGCGTTGCGATTCCGGGCGAACGCACGACGGCCTATCTTCTGCTGCAAATGGCGTTGGGCGGCCGTCCGAAGAGCGTCGAGATCATGCGCTTCGATCGGATCGTTCCCGCGGTCGCCGAAGGGAAAATCGATGCCGGCCTCATCATCCACGAGTCGCGCTTTACGTATCGCGACGCAGGCTTGATCGCCATCGCCGATCTCGGAGAGTGGTGGGAGAACTTCACGCTTTTGCCGCTACCGCTGGGCGCCATCCTCGTTCGCAAGGACGTCGAAGTCGAGGAAGCCCGCCGATTGGGTGAAGCGATCCGGGACAGCCTAGCTTTCGCGCGAGCGAATCCCAATCGCGTCATGCCGTACGTGCGCGAACACGCCGTGGAGATGAGCGACGACGTCATGCGCCGGCACATCGGTCTGTACGTCAACGAATTCACCGACGATTTGGGCGAAGACGGCATGCGGGCGGTTTCGGCGCTGTTGGCGCGTGCGCGCGAGGCGGGGGTTCTGACGAAGGGCGCGGAAGTCGAGTTCGTCGAGTGAAACAGAAGCTTTTAGTCTCGCCGTTTCCGGATATGCATCTCGCGACGCTCGAGTGGCATAACGGTATCCCACGCCCAAAGTGCGACGAGATGCAGCGCATTCTCTACAGTACGAAAGGAACCGACACCGCGCAGCTCATTCTCGTCAACGAACTTTACGACCTAACGCCGGTGCCGCTGGTCGACTTGAACCTTCAATCGTGGACGTTCGGCATGCGCAAAGCCCAGCTGCTTCGCGGCAATCACTACGTTTTCTGGGCGGAAGGTATGCGCATCGCCGCCATCATGGCGTCGCGGCGCACGGCCCGCATCGACGAGTTCACGTTTATCCCGTTGCGATTGAAGCCGCGCCCAAAACGGCGCGAACCGTTTCCAGATCTCACGGAGGTCCCGGGCGCCGAATACTTCGAGCGCCTCATCAAATATTTCGCCGAAAATCCATGATGCGGCGCAGCTTCTTTGTCGGTGCGTCGGCCGCGTTCGCCGCTTCGAGCGCACTACCGGCTCGCGCGGAGCAGCTTCCGCACGCTAACGTTGCGCTGGGCGACGACGTATTGCTGCAAAGCCCATCGCAGCTCGGGAATCGCACCGTCGGCATCATCACCAATCAAACCGGCGTCACGTCACAACTGGAATCGATCGTCGACGCACTTCACCGGCGAACCAGCGTTCGCATCAAGGCCGTCTTCGCACCCGAACACGGCTTTCGCGGCGACCGGCCCGCCGGCGCGAGCGTCGGAACGTATACGGACGCGCAAACCGGATTGCCCGTATACAGCCTGTACGGCGCTACGCGCCGTCCGACCGCGGCGATGCTCGAGGGAATCGACGTCTTGCTTTTCGACATTCAAGACGTGGGTGCGCGCGCGTACACGTTCGTCTCGACGATGGCGTATGCGATGCAAGGCGCCAAAGCATACGGCAAGGAGTTCTGGGTGCTCGATCGACCCAATCCCGCCGGCGGCGTGATGGTGGAAGGCCCGGTACTCGAACCCGCATTCGAATCGTTCATCGGTCTCTATCCGATCGCCATGCGGCACGGCATGACCGTCGGCGAGCTGGCGACGCTCTTCAACGACCGCTTTGGAATCGGCACGAAGCTGCACGTCGTAAAAATGCGGGGCTGGGACCGCTCGTCGATCTGGCCCGACACCGGCTTACAATGGGTGCAGACGTCGCCGAACGTTCCGACGTGGCAAACGTGTTTCGTGCTGCTGTGCACCGGCCTCATCGATAACGCCGGAGTCAACAACGGCACCGGCTATAGCAAGCCGTTCTTTTATGCCGGCGGCGCGGATATCGACGGCTATCGGCTCGCGCGCAGTCTGAACGCGCGCAACCTGCCCGGCGTTTGGTTTCGCCCTGCGGCATGGTCGCCGTTCGCCGGCTTTTGGAAAGGTCGCGAGCTGTCCGGCGTCGAGCTCGACGTTTTCGACGAACGCCGCTTCGCTGCGGTTCGGACGGCCGTCGAGATCCTCACCGCCGTGCGCGATCTCTTCCCCTCGGCGCTGCACGTCAAAGCGACGGAACTCGATCGCGATTGGGGCACGGATTCGCTGCGCCGCGGATTGATCGGCGGAAAGGGCGCGAGCGAAATCGTCGACGGCTGGAGCGTTGCCGTCGAGCGCTTCAAAACGATGCGCCAAACGTACTTGTTGTACTAGTCTGGTCTGCGCGAGCGCAGATAATGAATCTGCCAGAGGTGGATGAACCGCTGCAGCTCTTCCTGCATCTCGGTCTCAGCTGCGGCGAACTTCGTCCCGTATGCAAACTTCTTTTCCATGCGATCGAAGAACGGCATCAAGACGGTCGCGCGCATGTAAATCGGTTTGAAACCGGGCGGCTGTACTTTGACCGTTTGCGGGCGCAGCCCGAACGGCGTTTGTTCGAAAACTTCTTTTTCGATGGTCATTTCCGACAAGAACTCGTCGGGCAGGTGAAACTCGAGAGCCAGCCGCGATCCGCGCACCAAATCCTCGTCGGTCGACAAGCGCAGGCCGCCGGCGGAGAGATCGTTTGCGCGTGCGCGGCGCCTGCCGGGCCTGCCGTCGAGCGTATACGAAACTTCGAACTCGACCGGCATGCGAAACGCACTGCGCTTTTGGCCCGTGCCCCCTTTCGGGCGCGCCATGGGCTTAGGCGCGGCTTTCTTCTTTTTGCCGAAAAACGAGAACATCTCCTAAGCGCCTTGGTGCGGGGAGGCTCGCCTTCCTGCCGAAACTCGCTCGTGTTGTTACACCAGCGCCTCGCCGAGGCGGTCGGACGAGACGCCGTCCTAACGGCGCCTGAAGACCTCGCCGCCTACGCATTCGATGCGTACACCGACGGAAATCTCCCCGCCGCCGTCGTCCTGCCCACGTCCACGCGCGACGTCAGCGCCGTCGTTCGCGTCGCACGGGAACTCGGGGAGGCAATCGTCCCACGTGGCGCCGGCACCGGACTCTGCGGCGGTGCCGTGCCGGTTGAAGGCGGCGTCGTCATGTCGTTCGCACGCATGAACCGCATTCTCGAACTCGACGTACGTAACCGTCGCGCGCGCGTTCAACCGGGCGTCGTCAATCTCGATGTGTCGCGGGCGGCAGCGTCCACGAATTTGTTCTACGCCCCCGACCCGTCGTCGCAGCGCGTCGCGACGATCGGAGGAAACATCGCGACAAACGCGGGCGGACCGCATTGCCTGTCGTACGGGACGACCGTCAACCACGTGCTTGCTCTCGAGATCGTCGACGACCGCGGAGACGTCCTTACGACGAGCGTGGACGAGGCCGGCTACGATCTGACGGCCGCGTTTGTGGGCAGCGAAGGGACCCTCGGCATCGTCACGTCGGCCTGGGTCCGGCTGATGCGGCTTCCCGAAGCCGTCCGCGTTTGGGTCGTCGCCTTTCCTTCGATCGAAGCCGCTTCCGAAGCGGTGTCGGCGATCGTAGGCGCGGGCATCGTTCCCACCGCACTCGAGATGATGGACAAGGTCATCGTGCGTGCGGTCGAAGCGGCGTTCGGCGCCGGCTATCCCACCGATGCAAGTGCCGTGTTGCTGATCGAGAACGCCGGTTTCGAAAACGACATGGACGCGTGCGAAGCGGCAATTCACGGAATCGTGAACCGTCACGGCGCGCTCTCCTGGCGCAGCGCACGAACGCAGGCCGAGTGCGACGCTCTATGGGCAGGCCGAAAGGGTGCAGCCGCCGCGACCGGACGCATCTCACCGAACTACTACACGCAAGACGTGTGCGTTCCGCGCAGCAAACTTCCGCAAGCGCTGCGCCAGGTCGAAGCCGCCGCCGCGAAGCACCGGCTCACGGTCGGAAACGTTTTCCACGCGGGCGACGGTAATCTGCATCCGCTGCTGATGTACGACAAGACCGACCGCGCGCAGGTCGCCGCGGTCATCGAAACCGGAAACACGATTCTGCAGGCTGCGGTCGACCTCGGTGGAACGATCAGCGGCGAGCACGGCGTCGGTTACGAAAAGCGCGATGCGATGACGCGCGTTTATACGACCGCCGATCTGGCGGCGATGGCACGCGTGCGCGACGTCTTCGATCCGAAGCGCATGCTCAATCCCGATAAGATCTTCCCGAGCGGAGCACGCTGCCCGGAGGTAGCGGGGTGACCGTCGCCGGCTGCGACGCACCGCAAAGCGTCGACGCGCTGAGCGAACTCGTATCGAGCTGCGACGCCGGCGGCCGCAAGATTCTCATCGTCGGTGGCAACACGCTCGCCGGAATGGGATTGCCGCCGGAACGCGTCGACGTCACGCTCTCGACTGCCGAGCTCGCCAAAATCATCGATTACGCGCCCGCGGATCTTACCGTCGCCGTGCAGGCCGGCGCGCTGCTGCAATCCCTCAACGTCGCTCTCGCACAGCGCGGACAGTTCGTTCCGTTCGACGCTCCGCGCGCGCACTATGCTACGGTCGGTGGAACGCTGGCCGCAGGGTGGTTGGGACCGCGCCGCCATCTCTACGGCCGCCCGCGCGATTACCTGATCGGCACCGCGGCGGTGCTCGCCGACGGAACGCTGGTGCACGCCGGCGGAATGGTCGTTAAAAACGTCGCCGGATACGACATGAGCCGGCTTTACGTCGGATCGTTCGGAACGCTTGCGGTGCTGGTGCGAGCCAACCTCAAGACGCTGCCCCTGCCGTCCAGCGCGCGTGCGTTCTTCGCGCCGCTTCCGGAAGGATCGCGCACGAACGCTTGCCGCCTGCTCGAGGCACTTGCGATTCGACCGGCTGCGGCGCTTTGGATCGACGGTTTTCACAACTCGATCGATGGCGAAGACGGCGACGAAGGCCGTATCTTTGCGTTGTTGGAGGGGAGCGGCGCGCTGCTCGAGCGCGCGACGCGCGACTTGCGTTCGGCACTCGGACGGGCGGGCGTTCCCGACACGCGCGTCATCGACGCCGGCGCGCGCGAATCGTTCGAACGGATCGTCGATTCGTACGTCGCGACGCTCGGCGAGCGATCGATCTCGTATCGTTTCCTCTCCCCGCCGGATGCATCGGCGGAGCGAGCACTCGCGGTGCACGATTTGGCGGCCCGATCCGAGCTGCGCTGCGAAACGATCGTCGACGCACTCAACGGCGACGTCGTCGCACGATTGAGCGATCTCGATTCGTTTGCGCTCGGTGCAAAAATCGAAACGTTCGACGAAAGGCTGCACGGTATCGAACCGCAGGCGATCGTCCTGGCCGGACAACACCCGCACCGCCCGTCGCTCAACGTTTGGGGCCGGCCGCCCGACGCTATCGAACGCATGCGCGAACTCAAGCACCGGTTCGACCCGAACGGAACGCTCAATCCCGGACGGTTCGTAGGCGGGATTTAACCCACAACGATGCGGGACGAGATCTCATGGGCCGTTCGCCACGTGCTCGTCAGCCCGGCGCGCCTTCGTTTTCTTACGCACGACGGGCCTTCGACGCCGGCGAACATCGTGCGCTTCTTGCGCAACGTCGTACCCCACGCACGCTTAGAGCTCGACGGCATTCGGTCGCTGGCGCAATCGATTCGCGACGACGCGTTGCGCGACGAAGCGCTGGCGAGCGTCGAAGCGAAAGCGTATCACGTTGCCGGCGGATGCATTCTCGCAACGTTTCTTCCGCGAGCGAAAGCCCGCGCGTACGTCGAACTGGTCGCACCGCTCGAATCGATCTACGACTATCTCGACAACCTCTGCGACCGGCATCCCGACGTTCCGATCGAGGCGTATCCGGTACTGCATCAGGCCATCGCCGACGCACTCGATCCGTACGCGACGCCGCGCGACTATTACGCACTCGGTCCCAACGGCCACGATAACGGCTACCTTCTGCGATTGGTTACGCGCGTCCAGCGCTCGTTGCGCCGTATCGACGGACACGAGCAACTGCTGCCGGTCTTTCGCGAGGCCGCGAAGCTTTACGCCGAAATGCAGACGTACAAGCATTATCCGCCCGGCGACCGCGAGCGTGCCTGCCGCGACTGGTTTGCCGCCCGTACGAACGAGCGCGTCGCAGACTTGGAATGGTACGAGTTCGCGTGCGCTGCGGGATCGCAGTTTCAAGTGTACGCGCCGCTCTACGAGCTCTTCGCGGGGCGCGCGCAATCGATTGCGGCCACCTACGAAGCCCACTTTCCGGCGGTGGCGGCGCTGCACGTGCTCCTCGACTCGTTCATCGACCAGGCCGAGGACCGCGATCACGGCGAGCTCAACTTTGCCGCCGCCTATGCGACACCGGAGGCGATGCGCGAACGCGCCGCTTATCTGGCCGGGCTCGCCCGGCGGCGCTTCGCGGCGCTCCCCGACCCCCGGCCTCACGCGTTCGTCCTGTACGTGATGTCGCTGTTTTACCTCACGCATCCGAAGGTCTACGCGCAAAACCTCAACGGCGAAGCCGAATCGCTGCTGCGCTCGATCCGCGCGTAAAAGGACCCTCTTTAAGGGCGCCCCGCGTGATGGCCGAAAAAAAGGTTATGCCGTATCGCTGGATCGCCGCCGCGCTCGCCGTCTGCCTCGCGCTACCCGCCGCAAGCGCGAGCGCAGATAACGGAGTTCCGACGGACCGTCAGATCGAGCAGTTCCTGGTCACCATTCCTACGTCGCAGGGTGCGCTCGACGACTCGGCACGCCTCAATCAAGAAGCGCATTATCCGGGCAGCAGCGGCGACTACAAGATGGCCGTTTGGATGCGCGACCAGCTACAGTCGTACGGATTCGACGCGTCGATCGAGCGGGTATACGCGCAGGTTCCCATTCTCAAGAAAGCCGTGCTGGAGCTTCTCGTGCAGCCGCACGTGGATTTCGATCTCAAGGAAACGGGTCTGCCGGAAGATCCCGACGCCTCCCGCAGCGACTCGGGAGTCCCGTTCAACGCGTGGAGCGGCTCGGGCGAGGTCACGGCGCCGATCGTGTACGCCAATCACGGCCTCGACGCCGATTATCGAACGCTGGCGGCGGCCGACGTCGACGTTCACGGACGCGTCGTACTCGTGCGTTACGGTGCGGAGTTTCGCGGCGAGCTCGCGCGGCGTGCGATGGATCGTGGTGCGGCCGGCGTCATTCTCTATTCCGATCCCGCCGATCGCGACGGTTCCGACCGCGGCGTTGCATATCCCTCGGGTCCGTACCGTCCGCTAGGATCGGTACAGCGCGGAAGCCTTGGCGCACCCGCATTGAAGATTCCGGTTCTTCCGGTGAGCGCGTTGACCGCAGCGCGGCTTCTGCAAGAAATCGGCGGCGCCCCGGGACCTAACGGATGGAGCGGCGGCCTCGGCGCGCAGTACGCCGTCGGAACGAGCCACGCCGCGGTTCACATGCGCGTCGACCAGTCGTACAACTGGATCTGGCTTTGGAACACCATCGGCATCTTACGCGGAGAAGACGGCGCGCATAGCGTGATCTTGGGCGGTCACCGCGACGCCTGGGTGTACGGTGTCACGGATAACGGATCGGGTATCTCGACGTTGCTGGAAGCTGCGCGTGCGCTTGGCTACGTTTATCATGCCGGCTGGCGTCCGAAGTATTCGATCGAGATTGCCGGCTGGGATGGCGAAGAAATCGGCGAGGTAGGTTCTAACTCGTTCGTGCGCACGCACTTTTGGGCGCTCCGCCGAGGATGCGTCGCTTACGTTAACGCCGACGAAACAGCGACCGGAAACTTCTTCTACACCACCGCGGCCGCAGCGCTCGCACCGCTCGCACCGCCGATCGCGCGTCTCGTTCCGGACCCGCGCGCGCCGACGCAGACGGTCTGGGATACGTGGCGCGGCCAAGACGGCGGCGTTCAAACGTTCGCGCCCGGCGGCGGTTCGGATCACGAACCGTTTTTGCATCTGCTCGGTATTCCCACCATCGAGATGGCGTTTGCGGGACCGTTCGGCGCCTACCACTCCGCGTTTGACGATTTAACGTACGCGACGACGCAGGCCGACCCGCACTTTGCCCACCATCAAGCGCTCTCGCAAATGCTCGCGCTGCTCGCCTACCGGCTCACGTCGGATACCGCGCTTCCATACCGCTTCGACGCGTACGTGCCGTCGATGCGACAAGCAATCGCATCGCTTACGAACAACAACGGAACCGGCGTCAGCCTCGCGCCGATCTCGCAGGCCATCGATCGCTTTGCCGGCGCAGCCGGTCCCGCGACCTCGGATAAGGCCATCGACGCCGTGCATCGTCTCGACCTGCTCTTCTACGGCAGTCAAGGCTACGCCGAGGTCGCGTTTCCGAAGCTCACCGAAGCGATGCAGAGCGGAGACCGCTCGAGCGTCGAGCACGCCGTCGATCAAACGGCCGGCGAAATCGACTCGATCGCTCGCAGCTTGCAGTAACCGCCGGATAGCTTGCGCCCGATCCGCTGCGTCTCTTAAAATAACGCTCATGCAACCGTACGTCGAACGTCGCGAACGCCTGGCCGATAGGATCGCCGGCGGCGCCGCCGTCATTCCGTCCGCGAAGACGATCCTGCGAAACAGCGACACGTCGTATCCGTTTCGCCAAAGCTCGGACTTTTATTATCTTACCGGCTTCGACGAACCCGACGCCGTGCTCGTGCTTTCGCCCGAGCATCCCGAGCATCGCAGCGTCCTCTTCTTGCGAACGCGCGATCGCGACCGGGAAATTTGGGACGGCGCTCGTCTAGGCGTCGAACGCGCGGTCGATGGATTGGGCGTGGACGCGGCCTATCCGATCGCCGACCTCGCCGAACGCTTGCCGGAATACCTGGTCGGCGCAACGATGCTGCACTACGCGACGGGCAGAGACTCGAGCACCGATGCGATCGTGCACGCCGCCGTCGACGCCGCACGCGCGCGCACGCATCAAAAAGGCCGCGTACCGCGCTCGTTCGCCGATCCCGGAATCGTATTGCACGAGATGCGCCTGATCAAAAGCGATAGCGAGCTCGCCATCATGCGCCGCGCCTCGGCGATTACGCGACTGGGTTTTACGGCCGGAATGCGGTCGACGCGCCCCGGCCTCTATGAATACGAAGTCGAATCGATGATCGAAGCCGAGTATCTTCGCAACGGCGCGCAGTTCGTCGCCTACGAATCGATCGTCGGCACCGGCGATAACGCCACGACGCTGCATTACGTCAGCAACCGCGACCGCCTTGAAGCCGGGTCGCTGGTGCTGGTCGATTCGGGCTGCGAGCTCGATTACTACGCGACCGACGTGACGCGCACGTGGCCCGTCGACGGACGCTTCACGCCCGAGCAGCGTGCGATTTACGAGCTCGTGCTCGCGGCGCAAGAAGCCTCGATCGCGCAAGTTCGTCCAGGCGTTCGCCGCAACCAGTTCCACGAAGCCGCCATTCGCACGATTACCGAAGGGTTGATCGATCTCGGCCTGCTTTCGGGCGGCCTCGACGAAAACGTCGAAGAGAAACACTACCGTCAGTACTTCATGCACGGAACTGGCCACTGGCTGGGCCTCGACGTTCACGACGTCGGCGATTACCGCGACGGCGAAGACGAACCCGTTCGGCTGCGGCCGGGCATGGTGACGACGATCGAGCCGGGCATCTACGTCCGGCGCGAGCTCGATTGCGCGGAGCGCTTCAAGGGTATAGGCGTGCGCATCGAGGACGATATTTTGGTTACGACCGACGGAAACGAAAATCTGACGGCGGCGATTCCCAAAACGGTCGACGAGCTCGAGACCATCGTCGGCAGCGAAGGAGCTGCGCTGGCGCGTCGGTGAGAGTCGCCCTTCTCGGCGCGTCCGGCTTCATCGGTAAGCGATTGACGGCAGCGCTGACGGCACGCGGCGACGCGGTCGAAGCGTTATCGCTGCGCGATCCGGCGACTGCCGCCGTTTCCGCGGCGCAATGCGACGCCGTCGTCAATCTCGCCGGCGAGCCGGTCGCGCAACGCTGGTCGGCGACGGTGAAGCATCGCATCGAATATAGCCGAACCGAAGCACCGCGCCAGTTCTTGGAACGTCTCGGGCAGCAAAGCAGACGACCCGGGGTTTACGTATCGGCGTCGGCGATCGGATATTACGGCACGAGCGAAGCGACAACGTTCGACGAAACGAGCCCGCCGGGAAACGACTTTCTCGCGCGCGTCTGCGTCGAATGGGAAGCGGAAGCATCCCACGCGCGCGATCTCGGATTGCGTGTGGCGATGGTGCGCTGCGGCCTCGTGCTCGATCCTGACGGCGGGGCGCTGGCAAAGATGCTACCGCCATTTCGCGCGGGAATCGGCGGCGTCGTCGGTAGCGGCAAACAATGGATTTCGTGGATCCACGTCGACGACGTGACGCGCATCTACGAACTCGCGATCGATCGTGCCGAAGGCGCAATCGACGCAACGGCTCCGAATCCCGTAACGAACGCAACCTTGACGCACTCGCTCGGTGCGGCGCTCAAACGACCCACCGTCGCGCCCGTTCCGAAGATCGCGCTGCGCTTGATGCTGGGCGAAGGCGCCTATATTCTGCTCGAAGGGCAGCGCGTGCTGCCGAAGCGATTGCTCGACGAATACGGGTTCGAGTTTCGGTTTCCCGAAATCGACGCCGCGCTACGGCATCTGTTCGACCGCGACGCGAAACTCTAACGCCTCGAGATATTTCTCCGCGTCCATCGCCGCGCGGCAGCCCGCACCCGCAGCCGTCACGGCCTGCTTATACCGAATGTCATTGACGTCGCCCGCGACGAAGACGCCTTCGGCGTTGGTGCTAACGCCGTCGGGCGAAACGATGTAACCGGCTTGGTCGAGATCGAGCTGACCTTTGAAGATATCCGTATTCGGGGTGTGGCCAATGGCGATGAAGAGCGCGTCGGCTTCGAAGTCGTAACGGCTGCCGTCCACGATATTGTGGAGCCGCAACGCTTTGAGCTGTCCGTCGCCGATCGCTTCTTCGACGACGGTGTTCCAAATGAAGTCGATCTTTTCGTGCGATTGCGCGCGATCGGCCATGATCTTGCTCGCGCGCAACGAGTCGCGGCGATGGATAACGGTCACGCGCCGGCCGAAGCGCGTCAGGAATAGTGCTTCCTCCATCGCCGAATCGCCGCCGCCCACCACGACGATGTGCTTTTCGCGAAAGAACGCGCCGTCGCAGGTCGCACACGTCGAAACGCCGCGGCCGCGCAGCCGTTCTTCACCCGGAATGTCGAGCCACTGCGCGTTCGCACCGGTCGCTACGATAACCGTCTTTGCGTGAAACTCGCCATCCGGCGTGCGCACGGTTATCGGTCGCGCTTTGAAATCGACGGACGTGACGTCGACGTTCTCGATGCGCGCTCCGAAGCGTTCGGCTTGCTCGCGAAAACGAATCATCAAGTCCGGGCCCATGATACCTTCGGGAAAACCGGGATAGTTCTCGACCTCGGTGGTGAGCATGAGCTGACCGCCGTACAGGCCGCCCGCCAAGACGAGCGGCGTGAGATTCGCCCGCGCGGCGTAGATGGCGGCGGTAAGCCCGGCCGGCCCGGATCCGATGATAATGACGCGTTCCATTACCCTCCGCTTTCGACCGCTCGGACGGCCAATCCGGTTGCGCTTTTGACGGGCGACGCCGTGAAGAGCGCTGCGAACGCGAAGCGGTACTCCCACGACACCGTAAACCATAGGCAGGCGACGACGAGCGCCATCGGCAACCCGGCCGGCATCATCGTGATGTGAAACGCGAAGCTATTGTAGAGAAACGCCGCCACGACGATCGCTGCGAACGGAACGAATCGACCGGCGAGCAGCAGCACGCCCGCTGCGAGCTGGGCGGCAGCGACGAAGAGCGCCCAGTGCGATCCGACGAACGCGTCATTGAACGTGCCGGCGAGACCGGGCTGGGGCACCGGGCTTCGAAGGATGAACGTCATCGTGCCGGCGGCGACAAAAACGAGGCCGAGAAGGTTGCGGGCGATTGCCGTGACGAGATTCATGGTCGTACTCCTGTCGGTTCGGGGCCGAAATCGGCCCGTTCATGGAGTACGTCGAATGAGGGTCTCCAATTTCGACATTCAGCGGCCTGGCTTGCGCTGGTGCAGCCAGGACCAGTTACCGTCGACCGGCGCCGGCAATAGGCCGAAGGAATCAACGGATCTGGTTTTCGACAACTCGGATAGGAGGAAATCACCCCACGGTTAGAACGCATTCGCATGAAGATGCTGCAGCGTCGGGTCCTTCGGCCGATTGCTGCCGTCGTCGGCTGTATGCTGCTTACCGCGTATGGCAGACAAGCTCAAGCCGACCCACCAAAAACCATCATCGATATCGGTACCAGTCCGCTGTGCACGACGCTTCGCGAAAGCGTCGTACCCGTACTCGCCGGCCTGCACGCCGACGATGCGCTTATCAATGCCGGGCGTCAGCAGTTGGGACGATGGTCGTACGATCAATGGCTGGAAGGTCGAGGCAGTTGGTGGCGGATGGATCGATTACGCGTCGAGTTCGTCGTCAGCTCCCTCGTGCGCAATTTCAACGTCATAGACGGTATCCTTAACGATCCT
>DASRSM010000147.1:0-4850 GCA_035656415.1 Vulcanimicrobiaceae bacterium
GGCTTTCTGGACTCGGGGGGCAGTACCCCGACAGCTCCACCAAAATTTCAAATATTTGTCATCCTGAGCGTAGGGCCGCCGCTGCGTAGTTTGCGACGGCACAATCGATTTCTGGCGGCCGGAGTCGAAGGACAGATCAAACGCCATGCGCTTGTCATCCTGGCCCTTCGACTCGCTTCGCTCGCTCAGAATAGACTAAGTCGAAGGGCGGGCGCGTCCGTGACGGCTGCGTAATCTCGCCGAGCCGTCGGCTTCCTGCCCTATTGTTCCCAATGATTATGGGTCACAGTTACCAATAATCTCGTCATCCGCTTTCATCGGATCTGCTTACTCTGTGTATCGCCAATAGTACTCTCTGATGATTTGGATGGATGTGATGAAACAGGAAGCTTGCTATTTCAGTGCGGCCTTGTTGCTTGCAACGGCGTCGGCATGTTCTTCCGGCGCGTTGCCGGGACAATCGCCCAAATCGGCAAGCCAATCGTCGACAACTACGCAATCTGCGATTGGACGCGCCGCTCGATCCGACGTCAAAGGGGACGTCTTCACCATGAGCAACAGCGCGGCCGGCAACGCGATTTTGCGCTATGCCCGCTTGGCAAATGGTACGCTGCGCCTCGTTGGATCGTTCTCAACCGGCGGAACAGGTTCGGGGACCGGCCTCAACGGCGCAAGCCATACCGTCAACTTTGGTAATGCCGGCTCGTTTCTTTTTGCTTCCGATGCCGGCTCGAACGACATCGCTGTCTTCGACGTATCTTCCACCGGCATGAAGCTGATCGGCCGGTTCACGTCTAACGGCACCACGCCCGCGAGCATTGCGGTTTGGGACAGCACGCTGTACGTGCTCAACGAGGGATCGAATACGATCGCAGGCTTTACCATCGGTGCGAACGGAACGCTGAACCCCATCGCCGGTTCGACGCAAAGCCTGACCGGTAGTGCGAGCGACGATGCCGTCGACCTCGTGTTTCGCTCCGGAGGAACGGCGTTGTTCGTTCCGCAGAAGGTAAGTAACGTTATCGACACGTTCGCCGTGGACGGCGGCGTTGCGGGACCGGCAATTGCGCACTCCTCGAACGGAACCACGCCCTTCGGCAGCGTAGCGACCGCCAACGGCGGCATTATCAATACCGAGGCCTCCGGTAAAGTGGCTGGCGCCTCGGCGGTGTCGTCGTACGCGTTGGGGTCGGACGGTTCGCTTTCAACCGTCAGCGGTTCCGTCCCGAACCACCAAACGGCCGCGTGCTGGGCGGCGCTGACGCACCGCGGTAATTTCGCGTTCGTCGCCAATACGGGCAGCAACAACATCTCCTCCTACACGGTCGCCCCGAACGGAGCCGTCGCCCTAACGAAGGCAATTGCCATCGAGCCGAACGGAAGTGCGCCGGCCGATATCGGCGTGAGCTTCGATGATGGATTTGTCTACGTCGTTAACTCGGGAACCCACACGATCGGCGCGTTTCGCACCGTAGATCACGGGACACTCAAAGACGTTCAGATACTTCCTGGACTCCCGGCCACCGCGATCGGCATCTCCGTTCGATGAGCTAAGCGTTTCCCGACCGAAGCGGTAAAATCGGGGATGAGATGGGCGAGCGCCTGCGGGCGCTCGTTCGTTGTCTTCGAGGACGGAGTAGTCGAAAGATCCGCGCACGGAGACGTTCAGAATCGGCGGAACGTCGCGCAGCTCGGCTTGAGAGATATATTGCAGGTAGCTCTGCGCGAGTTCGCTGATTTCCGGTGAGCCATTGCGGCAGCGGCCCACTCCCGTTTGCTCGTACGGAATCGTCATTGCAAGGCAAGCTTTTCGAGGGCTGCGGCGGCCGTCGTTACTTCGCCGATACGCGGGAACGTCGATTCGACGGCATGGCCGTGATTTTCGGCGTTCAAGTCAGTCATCGCATCTTCGACCAGCACGACGTTGTAACCACTGTCGTATGCGGCGCGCGCGGTGGCCTCGACGCCCGCGGTGGTGGAAATGCCGGTGAGGAAGATTTGCGTGACGTGGGCGCGGCGCAGAATGCGTTCGAGGGCCGTCCCGTAGAACGCGCCGATTTGATATTTGGTCACGGTGTAATCGCTGGGCTGAGGGTCGAGTTCGGGTACGAGTTCCGTCCAGTCCGCCGGCGGATTGAAGTTGAAGGTCGCATCGACGCGTCCCGGCGCACGGCCTTCGACGTTAACGAGGATAACGGGGAGGTTGCGCCTCCGGAATGCACGTGCAAGCTCGGCGGAGCGATCGATTACATCGGCACTGGAATGTGGCCCGCACGGGAAGCTGGTAACACCCTTCTGCAAGTCGATGACGACGAGTGCGGCGACGGGGTCGAGTTGGGTAAGTGGCATCGAAGACGTTCCTCTCTAAACTCGGCCGCGCGGGAGCGTGCGGTCGAAGATGGTGCAAATGAAGAGCAGCGCGCTTAGACCGGCCATGATCGTGGTGAGGGTCAGAAAGCCGCCGTTGCTTGCGCTTTGCCCGTAGACGAGTGCCAAGACGCTAGCCGCGATGATGGCGCCGAGATAGAACGCTGTGCGCTGCAGGCCGGCGGCAGCACCGATCTCGCTTGCCGGAGCTTGAATGTAGACCGCCGCCTGCGTGCTCACAGAGAACATTCCTTGCGGAAAACCGAAGAGCACGGCGGCCGCAGCGATGAGCCACGCCGGTGCTCCGAAACTGACTGCCGCCAACGCTAAACAACCGAGAACCATGAGACCGATGCTGACGATGAAGGGTGCGCGGATCCCCTTGGTGCGTCCACCGGCGAACGACGCAACGCCGGCGGCAACCGACATCGGCAACATAATCGCGCCGGCAGCCCAGCTCGAAAAACCCGGCCCGCTCTCGAGCCATTGCGAGAATCCATAAAGCACCGAGTAGATGATCGTTGCCAGCGTACAGGCGCGCACGTAAGTGACGACGAGTGGTGTGTTGCGCGCCAGCATGTGCACGTCGAAGAACGGTGCGGTTCGGCGCTGCGAGTACGCGACCAGCCCGATCCCCAGCGCGATCGTGATCGCGAGAACCCACCACATCGGATGGGTTAGGCGCATGAGAAAACTCATCAGACCGAAGAGCGTGGCGGAAAAGAGCACGAGACCGGGTGCGTCGAGTTCCTTCAGGATGGCGGGTAGGTTCGTGGTCGCCGGTTCATCCTTCGGCGTCCACAGAATCACTAGAATCGCGGTTAGCAGCGCGAGCGGAACGTTGACCGTGAAGATCGAGTGCCAACCGAAGACGCCCGTAAGGACGCCGCCCAGCAGCGGTCCGATTGCCATCGTGCCGATCGCCGCAAGCGAGAGAAAACTCATTGCTGCACGCGGCGGCGGAACGCCGAGACGGTCGGCCCGCACGCGAAAGATCCGCATGGCCGCCGGATATGCTCCCGACGTTCCAATCCCCAGCAGCACGCGCGCAGCCACCAAGACGGAAAGTGACGTGGAGAGCCATGCCACCACGCCGGAGAGCGCTACGACCGACAGCGCTAGAAGCAGTACGCGACGCGGCCCAAAGAGATCCGCAAGGCGCCCCATCGCCGGCTGCGCGATCGAACTCGCAAGGTACAGCGCCGCAATCAGCCATCCGGCTTCAGCCGCGCTTACGTGCAGACTACGGCTGATCGGCACGAGGGCCGTCGCAATCATCGTCGAGTTGATCGGATTGAGACACGATCCCAGCGCCAGCGGCGCGACGAACGTGAAGCCAAACGCGTGCTTACGTTCTGTCGCAATAGGGATCGAAAGCGTCACGAATTTGCCAAGCGCTTCATCGGCTTGACGGCGCCAAGGAGCGCGCGCAACTCGGCGGGGGAGAGCCTCGCGGCCGCGCTTGCGAGCCACTTGCGTTTGAGGCGCGAACGCGCTTCGCGGGTCGCAACGCCGGCCCTCGTGAGGGCAAAGAGAATTTGCCGGCCGTCGGTCGGGTGTGGTCGCCGTTCGACCAGCCCCTGCTCCTCCAGGACGCCGAGCGAGGCGCTCATCGATTGGGGCTTCACCGCTTCGGCACGCGCGAGATCGGCGGTCGTTGCCGGGCCTTCTTTGGCGAGCCGTCCGAGCACGGCCGTCTGCGTCCAAGTCAAATCGTCGCCGCTCGATTCGGCACGCAGGCGACGGAGTAGTTGCCCCGTCGCTCTCAAGAGTTCTTCGACGGCAGCTTCGATGGAGGCGTCGGCACTCGCAATTTTCGCCATAGGAACCCAGTCTAGCATTTTATCAGGCAAACTGGCAAGTTTACCTGGCTATACCACAGCGGATTCGTGCAAGCGTTCCCCGACTCGCACCTGCACGCGCCGTACCCAATTCAATTTGGAAGCGGCGAGTGGATCGTAACCCACGCCACGAGAACGTTTACCAGGCGCGACCAGCGTTGCGCGCTATTCGACGACGTATACTTGCCCGGTCTGTGCTCCCTCGACGCTCTTGCTGAAAGCGAGAGCCACGCGTTTGACGGGCACGCCCTCACTCCCGCGAAAATACGCACCGTATGCGTCCATCGATTCCTGCAGAACGGTCGGACTCACTGCGTTGATGCGGGTCCCCGGAGGAAACTCGATTGCTACTGCACGGACGAAACCTTCGATCGCGCTATTGACGATCGTTGCGCTCGCACCGAAACGAATCGGATCCTTGCTCAGCGTTCCTGCCACCAGCGTGACGGAGCCGCCGGGGTTCAAGTACTTCGCAGCTTCTAACGCGAGGTACACCTGTCCCATCAACTTGTCGGAGAGTCCAATACCGTGCTGCTCCGGCGTCATTTCGAGAAGCGGGCCGAAATGGACGTTGCCGGCCGTGCTCACGACCGCATCTACCTTGCCAACCTGCTCGAACAGGGTGCGAATGCTCTGAAGGTC
>DASRSM010000148.1:0-6968 GCA_035656415.1 Vulcanimicrobiaceae bacterium
GGCATCGCGCGCCGCGCGAACGACTGCGTCGAGACTTTCGGGCGCGTCGGTGATATGCGGAAGAACGGGCGCGAGCGCAACGTTGACTTTGATGCCGGCCGACGCGAGCATCGATACGGCACGCAATCGCTGGCGCGGCGGCGCGACGGTCGGTTCGATTTCGCGCGCGACGGCTTCGTCGAGCGTCGCGATGCTGATGGAGACGCCGACGCCCGCGTTGCGGGCCAGCTCCTGCAAGACGTCGACATCGCGAACGACCAAGGGCGAGCGCGTGATGATGCCGGCCGGCGTGTCGAAATCGACGAAGACTTGTAGAATCCCGCGGGTCAGGCGGTAGCGGCCTTCGAGCGGCTGGTAGGGATCGGTTACCGTACCCAGCGCGACGTATTCACGTCGCCAGCCCGGGCGAGCGAGCTCCCGGCGCACGACGGCGGGCGCGTTGATCTTCACGAAGAGGCGGCTGCCCCAGCGGTTGACTCCGTCCTCATCGAGGAACCAGTGGGTCCGGCGGGCGTAGCAGAAGACGCATTGGTGGTAACAGCCGCGATACGGGTTGACCGACCACTTGAACGGCATGCCCTTGACCGGGTTGATGACCGACCGGGCGGTCTGCTCGACGATCTCGACGCCCCTCATGGCTTGGTAGTATAATACGAACGTACGTTCGGTGCAAGGTCGAGTGTAACTCCTCGGCCGGACGGGGGTTAAGTAAGAAGGTCATGGCATATCGGTTTCAGCCTCAAGGTGCGTACGGCAACGCGATAGCGCGGCCGGTCTCGACATCGTCGTTGCTCGGGCAAGTGCTCGGCATCACCGCGCTCGGTTTGTGCATTACCGCGGGTGCGGCATGGTTATTCGGCAACGTTGCGTTCGGCATCGGCGTAATCGCGATGATCGTCGGGTTCCTTCTGCTGCTGGCGATCAACGCCACGCGTCGGAACGAAGCGCTTTCGCTCACGCTGTTTTACGTCTTTACGTTCTGCGAAGGCGTCGGCATTGCGCCGGTCGTTTCGAATTACGTCCGCGCGTTCGGATCGGGCGTCGTCGTCGACGCCGCGCTAACCACGGGGTTAGGCATGTTCGCACTCGCTGCGATCGTCTATGCGACGGGTTTGGACCTGCGGCGTTTCCAGGGCATCTTCACGATCGCGCTGCTCGGCCTGGTCGTCGTCGGCATCATCTCGATCTTCGTGAAGTTCATACACCCCGAGACGTACGCGTGGCTGACGCTCGTTATCTTCTCGGGCCTCGTGCTGATCGACTTTGCTCGCGTCCGTGCCGGCGGCGACGGGCTGACGCCCGTCCAGATCGCAACGAGCATCTACCTTGACGCTATCAACATCTTCCTGGCCCTGCTGCAGATCTTTGGGGGTAGGCGGTCCTCCGATTAACCCCTATACTATAGTCAGATGTGCGGGATAACGGGGGTCTTTGCGCCGGGCCGGGATGCGGCGCGGTTGGCGTATTTCGCCCTCTACGCGCTGCAGCACCGCGGGCAAGAGTCTGCCGGCATTGCCGCAGCCGACGGTGGAACGATCCGCTCGCACAAGGCCATGGGTCTGCTCGGCGCAATCTTCGACGAAGACGTGCTGAGCGACCTTAGCGGTCATATCGCGGTCGGCCATACGCGCTACTCGACCACCGGCTCCTCGATCGTCGTTAACGCACAGCCGCTGCTGGAACGCACCGAACTGGGCGACTTTGCCTTCGCTCACAACGGCAACCTAACCAACACCGACGATTTGCGCGATACGCTGTCGCCGACGACCGTGCTGCAAGCCACCTCGGATTCCGAAGTGATGGCCAAGCTGATCGTCGAGTCGAAGGGCACGATGGTCGACCGCATCGCCGCAGTTCTCAAGGTCGCGCGCGGCGCTTACTCGATCGTGCTGTGTACCGAAAACGAGCTCTACGCGTTTCGCGATCCGTGGGGTGTGCGGCCGCTCTGTCTTGGAACGCTGCCGGACGGCGGGTACGTCGTCGCATCGGAATCGTGCGCGCTCGGAACGATCGGCGCGCAATATCTGCGCGAGGTCGGCCGTGGCGAGATCGTGCGCATTACGGGCGACGGGTTGGAATCGCATCAGACCCCTATCGACGGCGTGATTCCGGCACTATGCATGTTTGAGTACATCTACTTTTCGCGTCCGGATTCAAAGCTGGACGAGCGTTCGATCTACATGGCGCGCCACGCGATGGGGCGCGAACTCGTTAAAGAGCATCCGGTGCCGGCCGACGTCGTGATGGCGGTGCCCGACTCCGCGATTCCCGGCGGCATCGGCTACGCCGCCGAGAGCGGATTGCCTTACGTCGAGGGGCTCATCAAGAACCGTTACATCGGACGCACGTTTATCAGCCCCGACCAGAAGATGCGCGCGCGCGGCGTGCACTTGAAGTTCAATCCCGTCGCAGAAAACTTGCGCGGCCAGCGCGTCGTCGTCGTCGACGACTCGATCGTGCGCGGCACGACCACGCCGCGCATCGTTGCGCTGCTTCGCGAAGCCGGCGCCCGCGAGGTGCACTTGCGCATTATGTCGCCGCCGATCAAGCATCCCTGTTATTTGGGCGTCGACATGGCGACCTACGACGAACTCATCGCGGCCAACTATACGGTCGAAGAAATTCGTGCCCAAACCGGTGCCGATTCGCTTGGATACCTCAGCCTCAAAGGGTTGTACTCGGCGGTGGGACGCGATCCCGACGAAATGTGCGTCGGCTGTCTGACCGGCGAGTACCCTAACGTACCGCCGACGCATAAAACGCGCGCGCTGGTCAACGTCGAGTAACGCTTCAGCGGCCCCGTTCGGCTGCGTGCGCCTCCAGGTCCGACAACCGCACGACGCACTCGCCCAGAAGGTCGCGGATGTCGCACAGCAGCTCGACGAGGACGTCGATCGACGGCGCCGTCGCTTCGATTTCGGCGCGAGAACGCGGCAGGTGTGTCGCTCTCGGATCCATTGATTGTCCATTCGGTTCTGCCAATTGGGAAGACCTTGTGGTTCAAGGCTTCTGGGCGCGCGGTGCTACAGATCAAAATCGTGACGCTGGGAGAGAGAATCGCCGCTCGCCGCAAGGCAATGGGATGGTCGCAGAACGAGTTGGCGCGCCGCGCCGGCGTAAATCATCCGACGCTTTTTAAGATCGAATCCGGTCAGCGCACCAATCCATCGATTGGAACGATCGTCAAGATCGCTCGCGCGCTGAACACGACGGCGGAGACGCTGGTCGGTGCGGAGCCGGCTGAGACTCGACGCCGTACTAAAGGCGAGGCCGAGCGACTGGCGCAGGGCGGGATCGCGCTGGTTGAGGAGTTGGCGGCGTTGCGCAAGCGCGTCGAGGCGCTGGAGGCGTGGCGTCGAGATCGAGAAGGACGCTCTCGAAAGCGCGCAACGCGATAATCAACGGGTCGGTGGTCTCTTCGATGTATAGCATGTGCGCAGCGTACCATCGCACGGTGCCATACGCATGGCATTGTATTACGTCGAGTAGTCGAAGCGGATGCCGTTGCATCCCGGACAGCGGTAGCGAACGACGTTCCTGCCGCGTTTCAAATCGAATACGAGAATCGTGGCGGCGCGGCCCGCGCGCATCGCTCCCGCGCCACGAACGCTCAATCGATCCGGATCCGTCCAAATCGCGGCGCCCGCGCGAATCGCCACCGGAGCCGAAAGCGAAAGCGTCAGCCATCCACCGGACGCGCTCGCGCCGGTTAACACCGGCATCTGCTCGGCACGAACCTGCGGCATCGGACGGTTGAAACGCGATACCGGATAGCCGGCATATCGGAAAATTCGGCTGGGCAGCGTGTGCCCGCCGATGAAGCTCATTCCGACCTTGGTGTCGTGGTAATCGACGGTCGCCGGATAGACGCTCCCTTTTCCGCCGGGAATAAAGGGGAACGCGACGGCGCGCGGCGCGGCTGCCCAGTTTCGAGCGTCGGAAGCGGCTTGCCCCAGCGTTTCGGCCTTCATTCCGTCGCGAACGGCACGCGCGAATATCGCATCCATAATGCCGGCGCTCCCGGGATGCATCTCTTCGGGTGTTTCTTGCTGAGCGATCATCACGATCGGCTGCGTTTCCCCGGCTGCCGCATACGCATCGACGATCGAACGCACGTAGCCAACTGCGGACGAAACCGAAAAGCCGCCGCGCGCGAGCAGGTCGTCGGGATCGGTGGAAAACGCGTCCTCGCGTCCGCTCAAATAGGCGCGCGTCAAGTCGCGTGCGGTCCACTCGAAGGCGAGCAGATCGCATCCGCCGTCGGGTTGCGGACGTTTGTACGATTTCACGTCGGCACAGTACGCGCCCCACGGCGCGCCGATATCCCAGGTACCGTCGGTACCGCGGCTGTTCCACGCGATTCCCCAGAACGCGTGCTCGCCGGGATAGAGTCCCTGCGGAATAAGCCGTTCGGTTCCGGCGGACGCTACGCTGACTTTGGGCGTATACCATGGCAGACTCTTCGCGATTAATACGTGCAAGCTCGGAAAGAAAGCGGATTGCACGTCGTCGCCGTTGTTCGTGTGATACGCGTCGTAGGTGCGAGCGAAGGCGAGATATGCCATGTTTCCGATCATCCAGGTCATCGGAATGTGACGTGCAGCCGCGAGGCGTTCGAGACTTTGCATCCCCGCTAACGAGACGTGCTGCTGCAGCGAGGTCGCAACGAAGCGCGTCTGCGTTTTGCCGCCCGGGATCGACCAGCGCGGCAAGGGCGGGGTTGCGTCTTGGCTCAGGTGTTCGAGCCCGCATCGCGCGTAACGCAGCTCGATCGGCGGGAACGATCCCGAGGGAACGCGATACCAGAAGAAGCCGTCGTAACTCACGACGCACGCCTGCGTGCTCCGGTCGACGACCGCGTCGGTGAGGCGCGGCGCGGGGGCGTTCGCCTTGGCGCAACCCGCGATCGCAGCGCTCGCTACGAGTCCCGCGAACAGACTACCGAGAGAGCGGCACCGCGCGGTCACGCTTTGCCGGTTAGATAGGCCACGTCAACGAGATCTTGAGGGCGTCCTGCGGCGGTCTTGTTTCGGATGAGGGTGCACCGAATGACTGTAGCGCGTTCCACACACGCACAGCATTTTCTGAATCGGTCCCGACGAAAATATCGACGTCCTTGGTCGCGCGTATCTTTCCGTAAAACGCGAAAGCGTAGCCGCCGACGAGCAAATACTTAGCGCCCTCGGCGTTCAAGGCGTGCAACAGATCGATCAAGTCGATGTTGCCTTCCATCCCGACCTCCGCGGTTCCATAGTTCGCAAACGAGCTCCCAAATGGCCTCGGCGCGTTGCGCAGGAGCCATAGAGCGGCGTCGCTCCGCCGAGCGCCGATCAAACTCGTCCATGGCTAACCTATTTCGAGGGAAACGTCTTTTCTCTTACTTCGCGCGCGTAGGCGGCGAGGGCTTCCGTGGCGAGTCTTCCGACCTCGGCGTAGCGTTTGGCAAACGGCGGCGAGTGCGAATACATGCCGAGAATGTCGTGCAGTACGAGCACCTGGGAGTCGCAGTGCGGACCCGAGCCGATGCCGATGGTGGGAATCGAAAGCAGCTCGGTGATCTCGCCCGAGATTTCGTGATCGACGACTTCCAGCACGATCGCGTACGCGCCGGCTTGTTCGATCGCACGCGCATCTTCGATTAGCCGATCGCGGTGCGTGCGCATCTTGAAGCCGGGACCAAGGCCTGCCGTTTGCGGCGTGACCCCAATGTGTCCGACGACCGGAATTCCGCTGCGCGCGATCGCGCGCACGCGTTCGGCCTCGTAGACGCCGCCCTCGAGCTTGACCGAACTCGCGCCACCGTCCTTGACAAAGCGAATCGCAGAGCGGAGCGCGTCTTCATTGCTCACTTGATACGAACCGAAGGGCATGTCGGCGATCACGTGCGCGCGGCACGTGCCGCGCACGACGGCCTGCGTGTGGTGCACGATTTGATCGATCGTTACCGGCGTCGTTTCGTCGTAACCAAGCACGACGTTACCCAAGCTGTCGCCGACGAGAATAACGTCGATTCCGGCATCTTCGACGAACTGGCCGAATGCGGCATCGTAAGCGGTCGCGATTGGAAAGATGGCCTTCCCTTTGCGGCGTTTGATCGCTCCGGCGGTCACTCGGCGAATCGCAGGGTTCTTTTCGGGCTCGTAGGGGCGCGCCTCGCCGGCACCATTTTGCCCCGCCGGCTGGCTCCTTTTCGACGTATACACGGTTCTTTAAGCTTCGCTTTGCCCCGTTATTTACCCGCGGTCGACGCGAAAGAGGTAGCATCCGTGCGTGAACGAGCGGGCGTGGACGAACGCGATGTTGGGATCGGCGAGGAGTTCCTCGACGCGCCGCTCCGTCATTCCGTCGAGCACGACGGAGACGTCGGCAATGCGCTGCTGAGCGTCGTAGCCGCGCAGCACGATCGGGCCGTTCAAGAAGTCTTCGGGAAGGCGATCGGATTGCGCGTAGCGCGGACAGCCGTCGGCGTGGACGAACATCGGGCCGACTTCCTTATACGGATTGCGCGTGTCGAACGGGCTGTAGGAGAAGAGCACGAGGCGCTCGCCTTGCTTGGCTCGCCGCAAACAATGGCGGCACGGATTTCCAGGCTTCGTTTGCGTCTCGGCTTGCAGTTGATTGCCGTAGGGATCCTGCGAGGCATTGCGCATCTCGTCGGCGGTCGCGGTGTCGAGTGAAGTCACGATAAAACTCATGGGACCAGCATAGTGCCGGTCCCATGTCGTTACCATCCGTTTCTTGCGCGTTATGTGTGGATCTAGATCTTGATCTGCGCGTTCAAGAAGACGTTCCACGGCGAGACGAGGCCGCCGATGGCGCCGTTGTTCCCCGTGCTGGGCGTATAGCTTTGCGTCCAGGGGGTAGAAACGCCGCCGTTGGCCTTGACGTCGCCGATGCCCTTACCGTTGTAGAAGTTGGACGGGTATGTCGTCGTGTTCAAGACACCGCCGGCGGGCGTGTAACCACAC
>DASRSM010000149.1:0-10842 GCA_035656415.1 Vulcanimicrobiaceae bacterium
CATCGCCGACCGCGACGCCGATCAACGTCCGCCCGACGTTCTCGATCATCGGAGCGAAAACGCACGTGTTCGTCCCAACGAGCGTGGCGGTAGATACCGTGGGGAACGTCTATGTATCCGATCAAGGCGCGCCGCACGCCAAGTGCCGTGCCAAGAACGGTCCGGCGATTTTGATCTTCGCGAAGCCGAACGTCAAAGGCGTAGGAAATATCATCACGTCCCCGCCGACGCACATCATTTCCGGATGCGCGACCAAGCTCAATGCGCCGACCGATATCAAGGTCGATTCGCAAGGCTTGATCTACGTCGCCGACACGACATCGTCGGGTAACGGCATCATCTACATCTTCGCGCCGGACAAATATGGTGACGTGCCGTACATGGGGTACTTCACATCCGGCGGAAACGTGACCGGTCTGAGCGTGGTGCCGTAGGAACGTTAGCCGCTCTTCATAGCCTCATCGACTCGGCCTCACCACAGGGTAAGGCCGAAACGATTGCGGCGGTCGCGCAAGCGTCGCTGCAAGGCGGCGCCGCCACCGTCCTGCTGTTTGCGGACGATACGACGATTACGGGAACCGCGCCGCGCAATGCCGCACCGTTTGCTCTGCGCGACGACTCTCTCGAGCTGCGCCGGCTTTTTCTCCACGCCATCGCGCGCTACGGTGACGGTGCGACGTACCTCGACACTGCGCAGCAGCGTCCGCTCGCGGGTATGAGCGCGAGCGCGTGCAAGGGCGACGTCGTACTTGCTCCCCTGACGATCAAACAACGCGCGCTCGGAGCGGTCGTCGTCAACGTCGAAAGCGAGCCCGATCGCGAAACCCTCGAGCAGCTTTCGAATTTCTGCCGTCTCGCCGCGCGGCTCATCGAAATGGATCGCGCACTGGTTTCGGCCCGGCGCCAATCGCGCGACAGCCGCCTCCTTTCAATGGTCAACGAGCGTCTGCACAAGTCACTCGATCGGCGCGACGTGCTCTTCGGCATCGTCGAAGGCGTGCGCACGGCCTTTGGTGCCGATCGCTGCATCGTGTACCAGCGTTCGCCCGACGGCGAGCGCGCCACCGCCGTCGCCGTTGCCGCGCACGGGAGCACGGCGTCGATTACGGCAAGTCCCGTCGAGCTCGATGCGGACCTTCGCAAAGTCTTCGGCGGTTTGACGGTCCGCAGCGACGACTCGATCGCTGTGCCGTTCGTCGTCGAAGGCCGAGTGGAGGACGCTCTCGTCCTATCGTTCGATCGGCCGCACAAGTTCGAAGACGCGGACGTGACGGCGGTGCGTTCGCTCGCGTTTCACGTAGGGTTGGCGCTGTCGAACGCGCGCTTGTACGAGCGCGAACGCGCTCGCCGCAAGCAGGCCGAATCGCTGGAACGCGTCGTGCGGATCTTGCGCGACACGCAGTACGTCGACGAAGTATTGCTGGTTTTCGTGGTAACGGTGTCGCACGAACTGCCGGTGGATTGTGCGGCTTTTCGTCTCGAAGGCGACGTGATGGTGCGGCGCGCGCTGCGCGTACGCGAACAGCGATCGCCGGTCTTCGAGGAGCGAATCGAGCGACAATATCTGGAGCCGTTCTTTTCCGTCGACGAGCCCAGCGACGCAGCGCTCCTTCCTCGCGCCGTGCGCGGCGCGCTCTTCGAAGGACGCAGCGGCGTCGTCGTACCGTTACGCCTTGACGGCGCCTTGTGGGGTATGCTCGCGATTCGCGGCACGCCCGATGCCGAGCTGGAGTGGTCGACCGAGGAGCGCCTCACGTTTTTTCGCACGCTGGGGTCTCACTTAGAGATCGCCCTTGCGAACGCACACGCGTACGAACGCGAGCTTCGTCGCGCGCAAGAACGCGAGACGCTCGCCGAAGCGGCACGAACGATTCTCAGCCACCGCGCGCTGGGACCGCTTGCGGCGGCGATGTGCCGGCTGGCGGCGACGCTGGTGCACGCGAGCAACGCGTGCGTGCTCAACTGGAACGGCGGGTCGTACGTGCGTGCCGGTTCGTACGGCGAGGGTATCGACGATTTGATTGCGGAAAGCGGCTTCGACACCGCGCACCGCGTCGAACGCGCCGGTGGAATCGGCGGCGAAGAGCGGCGCGTTCAACGATTCATCGACGGACCGGGATACGTGGTCGTCCCGCTGTCGCGACCGGTAACCGAGCCCGACACCGACACGATCGACACGTTTTTGCTCATCGGTAAACACGGCGCCGAGCGGTTCGGCCGCGACGAGCTGCGGCTGCTGCAAGAGCTTGGCGCGTTGCTTTCGTTAGCGCTGCGCAATATCGAGCTCTACGAAGCGGTCGTTCGCACCAACTACGCGCTGCATGAGTCGAACGAGTTCAAGGACGATCTGCTTGCGATGCTCGCTCACGACTTCAAAGGGCCGTTGACCGTGATTTCGGGATACTGCGAGCTGCTGTTGGACAGCGACCAAGATCATCAGGACGAGATCGAAACGGTCTTCTCGCAAACGCAGCGGCTGGTCCGGCTCTCGGAAGACGCGCTCGTACTAGCGCAGACGCAGGCCGAGGGGTTCTCGCTGGCCCGAACGACGGTCGATCTCGGCAAGTTCGTGAAAGAGTGTGTCGAGGCGACCGCGCCGAACAATCCGCGGCTCGCCGTTTCGGTGCCGACGAAGGTCTTGGCGGTCGAGCTCGATCCGCAGCGGTTCCGCCACGTCATCGACAACCTGGTTTCGAACGCGCTGAAGTATTCGGAAGGTGAAGCGCGCGTCACGGTGCGGGCCGAAAGAGGCCGCGCCACGATCGACGTCGCCGACCGGGGGATCGGCATCCCGCCCGACGAGCTTCCCGCCCTGTTCACGCGATTCGGACGGGCGAGCAATGCCCGTAATCGCGGAATCGCCGGATCCGGAATCGGCCTCTACGTTGCCAAAAAAGTCGTAGAGGCGCATCGCGGAACCCTCATCGTGCAGTCTAAGGAAAACGAGGGAAGTACCTTCACGGTATCCCTCCCTCTGTTAGAGAAGAGCTAAGGCCCTTATGGCATTCTTGAAAAGTATTTTCGACGGTAACGAGCGAGAGGTGGCTCGCGTAAAGCGGACCGCCGTCGCCGTCAACGCCCTCGAGCCCGAAACTTCCGCCCTCTCCGACGAAGCGTTGCGCGCCAAGACCCCCGAGTTCCGCAGCCGTTTGGAAGCCGGCGAATCGCTCGACGCGATGCTGCCGGAGGTTTTCGCCGTCGTTCGCGAAGCCGGCAAACGCACGCTCGGCATGCGCCACTTCGACGTCCAGATCATGGGCGGTCAGGTCTTGTACGAAGGCCGCATCGCGGAGATGAAGACCGGTGAAGGCAAGACGCTCGTCGCGACGCTGCCGGTGTACGCGCGCGCTCTCGAAGGCCGCGGCGTACACGTCGTCACCGTCAACGACTATCTCGCTCGCCGCGACGCCGAATGGATGTCGCCGCTGTACGAGTTCCTCGGCTTGACCGTCGGCATCATCCAGCACGGCCTCGACTCGGCGGAGCGCCGCGCCGCGTATACCTGCGACGTTACGTACGTCACGAACAACGAAGTCGGCTTCGACTACTTGCGCGACAACATGGCGTGGCAAGTCGAGGACCTCGTGCAGCGCGAGCTCTACTTTGCGCTCGTCGACGAAGTCGACTCGATTCTGGTCGACGAGGCGCGCACGCCGCTAATCATCAGCGGTCCCTCGCAAGAGTCGGGTGAGCTCTACCAAAAATTCGCGCAGATTATGCCGCGCTTGAAAAAAGCCGAAGATTTTACCGTCGACGAGAAGGCGCACGCGGTTCCGATTACGGAAGCCGGCGTCGCAAAGGTCGAGAAGATGCTGGGCATCCAGAATCTCTACGACCAGCGCAACATCGAATTGGCGCACCAGCTCAACGCCGCGCTCAAGGCGTGGAATCTCTTCCATCGCGACCAGCAGTACATCGTCAAAGACGGCGAAGTGATTATCGTCGACGAGTTCACCGGGCGTCTCATGTACGGCCGGCGTTACTCCGACGGCATCCATCAGGCGATCGAAGCCAAGGAGGGGATCAAAGTTCGCGGCGAGGATCAGACGCTCGCTACGATCACCTTCCAGAACCTTTTTCGCTTGTACGACCATCTGGCCGGCATGACGGGTACGGCGAAGACCGAAGAACGCGAGTTCCGCGACATCTACGGCCTCGACGTCGTCGTCGTTCCCACCAACATGCCGATGGTCCGTAAGGACAACGCCGACATCGTTTACAAGAGCGAGAAGGCGAAGTTCGACGCGGTCGTCGACGAGATCATCGCTGAACACGGCAAGGGGCGCCCCGTGCTCGTCGGCACGCGTTCGATCGAGAAGAGCGAGCTGCTCGCCTCGATGCTGCGGCGCAAAGGCGTCGAATGCAACGTGCTCAACGCCAAGTACCACGAGCAAGAAGCCGAGATCATCAAGGACGCCGGCCAGCCGGCGCAGGTGACCATCGCGACCAACATGGCCGGGCGCGGTACCGACATCAAACTGGGCGAAGGCGTCGCGCGGAGCGGCGGCTTGCACATCATCGGCACCGAACGTCACGAGTCGCGGCGCATCGACAATCAGCTTCGCGGCCGTTCTGGTCGTCAAGGCGACCCGGGATCGTCGCGCTTCTACATCTCCCTCGAAGACGAAGTGATGCGGCTCTTCGGCGGCGAGCGCATGACGGCGATCATGGAACGCGTCGGCTTCACCGACGAACAGCCCATCGAGTCGGGACTGGTCACGAAATCGATCGAGCGCGCTCAAAGCAAAGTCGAAAACCACAATTACGAAATCCGCAAACACGTTCTCGAGTACGACGACGTGATGAACAAGCAGCGCTCGATCATCTATGCGGATCGCCGCGCCATTCTCGAAGGGAAGTTCGATTCGCGGACCTTCTTGACGCAAACGCTCGAGGCGAAAGTCGACGAGACCGTCGAGCAGAACGCGCCGGAAAACGCGCATCCGACCGAGTGGGGTCTGACCGAAATGCTCAACGAGCTCGACGTCGTTTTCCCCGTCAAAGGCGTCGCTTCGGTAAGCGATCTCGAGAAGAAAGACCGGGAGGAAATCCGTCGTTTCCTCAACGCGAAAGCGCTCGAAGCGTACGAAGCCAAAGAGAACGAGGTAACGCCGGAGATTCTGCGCGTCGTCGAGCAGCGCTATCTCATGCTGCCGATCATCGACCGGCAGTGGGTCGACCATCTCTACGTGATGGATCACCTCAAGACCGGCATCGGTTTGCGCGGATACGGTCAGAAAGACCCGCGCGTCGAGTACGAAAAAGAAGCGTTCGAAATCTTCGAGTCACTCAAGAACAACATCGCCGACGAAGCGATCAAGGGCATCTTCCGCGTGCAGATCGAGCACGGTCCGCCGCCGCCCGAGCTGATGGCGCGGCAGCAGCAATCCGGCCCCCAGTTCGAGCCGATTCCGTCCGGCCAGATTCTGCCGCAAGCGGCTCAGGCTTCACAAGGCCGTCTCGGGCAACAGGAAGTCGAACAGCTTTTGGGCCCGATGCCTGGATCCGAGCGCAAACCGCAGCAGCTGCACACCAACATGGACGACGAGTCGCCTGCCAAACCCGTGCAGCGCGATCAGCCTAAGGTTGGACGCAACGAGCTGTGTCCGTGCGGAAGCGGGAAGAAATTTAAAAAATGCCACGGAGCGGCGGCTTAGCGTCCCGCTCGTCGCACTCTCCGAAGACCGCTCGAAAATCCGCATCCGTGCGGATTTTCTGCTTTGCGACTTTTTCGCAACATCCAAATGAAGTCGACGTCGTGTCTGTTGCGAAAAAGTTCGAAGTCTTCGGAGAGTACGATCGAGCGCTGCGCTAACACGAGCCCTGAACATTTTTAATAGGGGGTCATGTGGATGGGTTGGGGTGATAGCGGGAAGTTGCCGGGGGCGGTGATTGGGCCGCCGCCGGGGACGCCGATCGGTGATTGAACGATCGGCTGCCACGGATCGAGCGGCGGTTGCGGCGCAAGCACCGGGCCGCCGATCGGCGATTGCTGTTGAGTTCCCGTGACGAGCGCGCCGCCGAGGTTGACGTTTTGCGCGTTCGTTTCGACGTTGACGCCTTGACCTTGTGCGGTAAGCGTCGTTTCGATGCGTCCGCCGTTCCCGTTCTGCGCTAGGACGGAAAGCGAGCCGTTGGCATTGCACGTTACGCTCGCGCCGTTGCCGAGGTTGAGCGACTGTCCGGCGGCGAGCGGAATCGTACGATTGCCCTCCTGGAGCGTCGCTTGGCCCTCGTTGTTCATCGAAACGGCGACGTTACCGTTGTCGAGCGCGACCGTTGCCGATTGATTCCACGTCACTCCGCGCGCGTTCGGCTGCGTGACCTGCGTCGAGACCTGGAAGCCGCCGGGAATCGAGTTTGATTCGAGCAGATCTGGTTGCGACGACATGCTGTCCCAGTGGTTTCCGTTGAACGATAAATGCGGGTCGCCGGTGCTCGCTCCGGAGGCGTTCGAAAAGTATTGCTCGTTGCCGTAACCGTCGCATCCGCCGGGGTAACCGCCGTAACCGTTGGACGCGCCGTTGCCTCCGTATCCCATCATCGACTGCAACATCTGCATCAGCTGCTGCATGAGACCGCCCAGCGGCCCGAAGAGCGCCGTCTGCATTGGATTTTGCAGCATCGCGTTGCTGATGCCCGGCGGCACGAAACGCGAGATGCCGTCCTCGCCGCCGAGCGGTTCGGTAAGCGCGCTCTGCGCGGGAGATAGAACGCTTTCCGTCGCCGTTTCCAGCGGCGCGAGCGTAGCGGGGCCGAGTTGGCCGTCGAGGGGTTGGACGTACATTGCACACCTCCGTCGTGAGTCGATGCTCGTTCACGACGGAGACGCACGCCGACAAGGGAGGGCGGTGCGGCTCCCGAAAACGCTGTTTCCTCATGAGCGACTCCCAACTTACCGCCATCACACGCCTCGACGATCGTCTGACGACGCTCAAGGAGCGTCTTTGACTATGCGGGTAAGTCACGGCGCATAAGCGAGCTCGACGCACGCTCGCACGCCGAGGATTTTTGGAACGATCCCGATAGCGCTCAACGCGCCATGAAAGAGCTCGCCGACCTGCGCGACGAGAACGGGAAAATCGAAACCGCCGAAAAGACGTTGCAGGACGCGCGCGACATCCTCGGCCTCTTCGGCGATGACGACGAGGCCCAGCGCGACGTCGATTCGGGAATCGCATCGGCCCAGCAAACCATCGAAGATCTCGAGATGGCGGCGAACTTCGCCGGCGAGTTCGACGCGCACAACGCCATCGTGAGTATCTTTGCCGGCGCCGGAGGCGTCGATGCGGCGGACTGGACGCAGATGCTGGCGCGCATGTACCTGCGATGGGCCGAAGAGAAGGGCTTCCCAACGAAGATCGTCGACGAATCGCCGGCCGAAGAGGCCGGATTGAAGTCGATTACCTTTTTCGTTCGCGGACGCAACGCGTACGGAATGCTCGAAAGCGAGCGCGGCGTGCACCGGCTCGTCCGCCTCTCGCCGTTCGACGCGGCGCACCGGCGCCACACCTCGTTCGCGGCGGTCGACATCATTCCGGAGATCGAAGCGGGTGAAGCGTCGGACGTCGAGATCAAGTCGGACGAACTGCGCATCGAGACGTTTAAGTCGGGCGGCGCAGGCGGCCAGTACGTCAACAAGACGGAATCGGCCGTGCGCATCATTCATATCCCGACCGGCGTCATCGTTGCGTCCCAACAGGAGCGGTCTCAGGCACAAAACCGCGACGTTGCGATGAACGTTCTCCGCGCCAAGCTCGTCGCGCGAGCCGCCGAAGAGCACGAAAATAAGCTCGCCGGTTTACGCGGCGAGCGTCAGGCTAACGAGTGGGGCAGCCAGATTCGATCCTACGTTCTGCAGCCGTACCAGCTGGTGAAGGACCATCGTACGGACGTGGAAACCGGGAACGCGCAGGCCGTGCTCGACGGCGAGATCGACGGCTTCATTTGGCCCTACCTGCAGCAGCGACGCGCCGCGGTCTAGCGGTCTCCATGCGCGATCGCCTCCTTTGGATCGGCTGCGTCGTCTACGCGGCCGTCTTCAGTTATTTAGGCGCCGTCAAATACGCGGCGCATCGCAATCTCGTCGACTTCGGGATTTTCCAACAAACCGTCGCGAGCGCGTTCGGCTGCTTTTGCAACGCGCTCGAAGGCAGTCACTGGGCGTTCCATTTTTCTCCGATTCTGTATATGGCCGGTATCGCCGTGTGGCTCGCGCACTCTCCGCTGACGCTGATCGCGCTGCAGGCGATCGCGGGCGCGCTGTGCGCTCCGCCCGTGTACGCGATCGTGCGCGCGCGCAGCGACGTTACGACGGCGCGACTCAGCGTGCTCGTCGTGTGGCTCTATCCACCGTTGGCGGGACTCGTCTTCGGCGACTTTCACGAAAACGGATTCGCTCCGGCGGCGGTCGCGTGGACGACGTACGCTTTCGATGCGGGAGCGATGGTTTGGGCGGCCGCGTTCGCGGCGTTGACTCTTAGCGTAAAAGAAGATCAAGCCATCTTCATGGCGTGCGCCGGCGCAGCGAGTGCGGTTGCGTATCGCGGCGATCCGCGCCGCGCGCGCTTCGCCGTAGGGGTCGCGATCGTCTCGGTTACGATTGCGTTGCTATTCTTTTTTGTCATCCAGCCCCACGCCAACGCATCGACGGCGTGGCAGCCCACGCGCTTCTACGCGTGGACCTCCGCCGATTGGCGCGGGCTGCTGCCGCGCGGTATTCTCGAGCGCGCCGGCTTCTTGTTGTTGATCCTCGCCCCGCTGGCGTTCGTTCCGGTGCGCACGCGAGCGTTTGCGCTGGCCGTCGTTCCGCTGCTGGAAGTTCTCGGCTCGCGAATGAGCACGACGTTTACGCTCGGATCGCACTACGCCGGTGCGTGGATCGGGTACGTGCTTGCCGCGTTTGCGGCCGGAACGTGCGAACTCGCGACGCGCAAGCGGGCACGCGTCGCACTCTACTGGGCGCTCGGACTCTGTGTCGTCGAATTTGCGGTCGCGAACCCACTGCACCCGGCCCTCAATCTGCGCGCGCGTCAGGCGCGCGACGCCGCGCTCGACGCTGCCTTAGCGCAACTGCCGCGCGCGGCAAGCGTTGCGACGCAAGAGGAAGCGTACGGACATCTCGCGCTCGACGATCCGAATGCACGGCTGCTTCCCGAAGATCCGCACGTCGAGACGCGAGCGTGCCTCGTGCTCGTCGACCGCGACTTTCCCGACTCGCCGCGGCTGCAAGAATACGGTGCCGAGTTGACGTCGCTCGTGCAGGCGAGGCGATACGTCCTCGTTCGGCGCGACGGCGGCATCGAGTTGTACCGGCGCACCGGCGATTGCCGTTAGCGGCAACCTAGAGCAGTTGCGCGAGCGCGCCGGCTGCGCGCGCGGGCCAACCTTCGTCGGCGCGGACGATGCGATACGGTGCGGCCCACGGCAACCAGCGCGCGACTTGCAGCCGGAAGTTGCGCCCGGGCGGAAAAATCGCGGCGACCGGCGTCCCGACGAAACCGGCTACGTGCAGGGCGCCCGAGTCGGGCGTAACGATCGCCCGCGCTGCGCCGATCGCCGATTTCCATTGATAGAGTGTACTGAAGCGCTCGACCGGAAAAGCCGTCGCGGCCTCGATGCGATCTGCATAGGCCGATTCGCTTTCCGACGACAATAGGCGCAGTTCGCCGTGCGCGCTGCACTGCCGCACCATTTCGACGACCGCAGCAAACGCGATTCCCAGCCGCTCCCATTTGTCGGAGATCTGAACGGCGACCCGCCTATCGGGAGTAGGCTCGTCTTCGAGCACGAGCGGACGCAAACGATGCGGGTCTCGCGAAGGTGTCGCGTCCTCGCCGAGCAGCGGCGTGCCCAAACGAAACAGCACCTCGCATTCGTGCGGCGCGCGCGGGTCGAGACCGGCGCTGCGATAGACGCGAACGTTGACATAGCTGCGCGACCACAGCGTCTTGAACGGCTTGCCCCAGAGGTTGGTAAAACCGACGCGAACGGGCGCTTGCGTTTCACGCGCGAGGCGGTAACCGGCAGGGTCTTCGGTCGCGACCAAAACGTGGGTATACGCGCGAAAGCGCAGCAGGTTTGCGAGGCGCGCGATCGCAGCGCGGTTATCCCGCCCATGGGAGGAGCGCGGCCGCACCTCGTGAGCCACGATAACCTCGCGTACGGCACGAGACGAAAAGACGCCCGCATTAGATGGGCTTAACAGCACGTCCGTCGGAATCGCGCGCTCGCGGAACGCATCGAGCAACGGCACGAGGGCCAGCGCATCGCCGATCGCGTCGAGGCGGATGACGAGCACCGACGGGGAAGTGGGCATCATGCGCTCTGCGACCGCTTCCCGGGAGACGCCTGCTAGGTCAAGCTACTCAGCCCTAAGGGCGAAGCTTGTCCCTAACGCCAGTTCCCGCGTGAGAACCAGCATCGAGACTAGAGGCAGGTTGACGGCTGCCCGATACGCGATATTCTTGGCCGCGTTGACGTCGGCATGATCGACGTGTCCGCATCGTACGCACGCGAACTCCGCCTGCGATCGCCGGTTGCGCTTGTCGACGTACGTACACGCGAAACATTGCCGGCTGGTGTTGCGCGGACTCAGGACCATCACGAGCACGCCGGCCAACTCGGCCTTGTCCTCGACGAACGCGCGCAACTGCGCGAAACTCCAGCCGGAGATCCTGGCGCGTTGGGCCTTGCGAAACCGAGTCCGATCGGAAGCGCGGGCGAATCGAACGATCGCGCCGCAGAGCGCCCGCAACGACGGCGATGCAGCGCACGGCCATCTGCGCCGAGAGCTCGAACCGGGTTCGAAGCTCGCGGTAGTGCCGCTTCTGCAGTTCGTAC
>DASRSM010000150.1:0-7058 GCA_035656415.1 Vulcanimicrobiaceae bacterium
CCTTCGCGGCAGCCGCATCTAGAGAAACGCGAACAGACGTTCGCGTAAGCTCGAGAAATTCACATCCCTAGTGGAAAGTTCCCGCGTACTTCTGAAATTCCCATGAACTTCTGGTAGATTCCGGCGATCTTCTGAAACCGACAATCCCACAGCGGGGCCACAAACTTGCTTCGTGCTCAGTTGGGGCGTATAGTGGAGCAAAGTAGTGCCTAGTGGTGCCTCCGGAGGACTTTGGTGCAGGCGGATCTGCCGCGTTTCGCTGGGTCGGAGCAACACGCCCTTGACGGTAAAGGGCGTCTCATCGTGCCCGCGCGTTTCAGGGATCGCCTGGGCGAACGCTTCGTCCTGACCATCGGTCATCCGGATCCGTGTCTCGCGCTTTTCCCGCTTCCGACGTGGGTCGAAATCTCGCGCCGGCTCGAGTCGCCGCCGCGCAAAGAAGACCGCGAGAACTACCGCCGGTTCTTGCGCTACATCTTCGCCCATACAGAGGAAGTCGCGAGCGACAGCCAGGGCCGGGTCGTGATTCCCGCGCGTCTGCGCGGCTATGCCGGAATCGAACGCAGCGTCGTCTCGGTCGGCATGATGACGCGCATCGAGATCTGGGCCGAGGAGCGCTACAACGTCGAGAACGTGTCCGGGAGCGAGGTCGCCGACTTCATGGCCGACCTCGGGGTGTACTGATGTGGTGCGCGCATGAGCCACGTTCCGGTGCTCTTGGGTCCGGCGTTGGACTACCTGGAGATCCGCTCCGATGGGATCTACGTCGATGCGACCTTCGGTGCGGGTGGCCACTCGCGAGCGATCTTGGATCGTTTGGGAACTGGCCGGCTCTTGGCATTCGACGCGGATCCGGCGGCGGCGCCTCGCGCGGCGGCGATCGCCGATCCTCGCTTTACCTTTATACCGGCGAACTTCCGCGATCTTTCCGAGCAGCTAGATCGTCACGCGATCGGTCCGATCGATGGCATCTTATTCGACTTGGGAGTGTCGTCCATGCAGTTTGACGATCCCGAACGCGGCTTCTCCCTGGGCAAACCCGCGCCGCTCGACATGCGGATGAATCCGTACGCCGGGCGTACCGCGTACGACGTTCTCGCGAGTGCGAGCGAGCGCGAACTGGCCGACATGTTCTTTGAATACGGCGAAGAGCGTGCCGCGCGCCGCATCGCCCACGCAATCGTCGAGCGGCGCGCAGCCGGAAAGCTTCCGACGACCACGATCGAGTTTGCGTCGCTGATTGCCGGGGTAGTCCATCGTCCGGGACGCCGCGAGCGTATCCATCCCGCGACGCGAGTTTTTCAAGCGTTACGCATTGCGGTCAACGACGAGCTCGGTGCGCTGCGCGACGGCTTACAAGAGGCGGTCGCACGGCTTGCATCGGCTGGGCGCGTCGTCGTCATCAGCTTTCACTCGCTCGAGGATCGCATCGTGAAGCACACCTTCCGCGATGACGAACGGCTCGAAGTGCTCACGCGCCGTCCGCTCGTTCCGACCGAGCATGAAATAACGCAAAACGTTCGCGCGCGCAGCGCTAAGCTGCGCGCCGCTCGACGAAAGGCTAGCTAAGTTGTTACAGCCCCGCCAAGTCGAACGCAGGCATCGCATTTCGAATCCGCGCACGGCGCGAGCGGCTACGCATCGGCGCATCGACAAGAAGTCCAAACTGCGATACCTGAGCCTCGCGCGCATCTCGGGCGTGCTCGCGGTCGTGCTCGCATTTCTGATGGGGTACGTCGTTCTCACGTCGAGCCTGACGGGGCTGTCGTACGCGGTTGCCAACGCCAAGCACGAGCGCACCGAACTGCAGGCCGAGACGATGCGTCTCGACGACAAGATCGCGGCCTTGCGTTCGGACGATCGTTTGGCGGGGCTAGCGGTGCGTCTGGGTATGAGCGAGCCGCAACATTTTGCGCTTGTCGTGCTGCCGACGCAGCCGTCGCAAGACCGTCACCTTGCCGCATTCTCCTCACTCGCCGGGCTGTTGGTCCCCGCGGTGGCGCAGCCGCGGTAACGGCGCCGAAGACTACAGTTTAGCGTGCATCAACGAACGTTCACGCGCGTCGCCCCGATGCGTGCTAAGTTTCTCTTTTACGCTTGCCTGCTGATCGCGCTGTTTCTCGTTTGGCGTCTCGTCGACGTGCAGGTGCGTAACGGCCCAACCTACGCCCGGCAAGCGCTCGCGCAGCGTTCCGATACGGTGGAAGTGTTCGCGCGCCGCGGCACTATCCTCGATCGCGACGGCAACGTAATGGTGCGTTCGCTGCCGTCGGAAAGCGTGTACGCGGTTCCCCGCGATATTACCGATCCCAATCGCACGGTCGCTGCGTTGAACAAAGCGGTCGGTAAGATCTCGCCCGGCATCGTCGAGGCTCTGCACGATAAACGTTCGTGGTTTGCCTGGATCGCGCGCAAAGTTCCGCACGACGTCGCAGAACGCGTGCGCGCGCTCGGACTGCCGGGGATCGCGTTAAAAGAAGAAGATACGGGTCTGCGCATCGACACGGTCGGTACGCTCGCCTCGACCGTCATCGGTTTCGTCGGCACGGACGAGAACGGTCTTGACGGCGTCGAATATGCCTACGACAACGTGCTGCGCGGGCGCTCCGGTTCGATGTCGCTCGAAGCCGACGAATTCGGACGCCCCATTCCATTCGGAATGGAGCGCGTCCTCAAGCCGGCCGATCCCGGCGACAACGTCGAGCTAACGATCGATTCGTATTTACAGTTTGCCGCCGAGCGCGCGCTCGCAAAACAGGTGAAAGCATTTCACGCACTCGACGGCACGGCCATCGTGATGGATCCGTGGACCGGCGAAGTGCTGGCGCTCGCCAACATGCCCGATTTCGATCCGAATCATTTTTGGAAGTACGGGGACGACTCGCGCCGCGACCGCGCCGTGATGGACGCCTACGAACCCGGATCGACCTTCAAACTGCTCACCGCCGCGGCCGCGCTCGAATCGAACAAGGTAACGCTGAAGTCCGCCTTTCCGGCGCGCGACACGCTCGCGGTCGGCGGCCGCATCATTCATAACGCCGAAGACGACATGCCGGTTAACGGCAGCACTGAGACCCTCCCGCAAATCGTTCAATACTCGCATAACGTCGGCGCTGCGGAAGTCGGTATGTACATTGGCGGCCGCACGTTTTACGAGATGGAAAAGCGCGCCGGATTCGGCGATCAGACCGGCATCGGATTGCCCGGAGAAAATCCGGGGATCGTGCCGCCGCCGTCGGACTGGAGCGCGCCGTCGCTGGCGACGATGTCGTTCGGGCAGGGCGTCTCCGTTACGCCGATTGCGATGGCCCGTTATTACAGCGCGATCGCAAACGGGGGGTTGCTGCTCCAGCCGCGGATCGTGCGGGCTGTCTACGACCAGGACGGACGGCTCGTGCGCAGTTACCGGCCGCACGTCGTTCGTCGCGTGTTTTCCGAGAAGACGGCGGCGGAGCTGTGCGGTTTCTTGCGCTTGGTCGTGCTGCACGGAACCGGCGACCCGAGCGCGCAAATTGCGGGTTATACGACTGCCGGGAAAACCGGCACCGCGGAGATGGTCGTCGGCGGCATGTATCGCGCGGGGTATTACGCCGCCTCGTTCATCGGAATGGTTCCCTACGAGCACCCGCGATACGTGGTTTACGTGAAAGTCGAGCGTCCCATCGGTTCCTATTACGGCAGCGTCGTCGCCGCGCCGGCATTCGCCGAGATCGCGCGCGCCGCAATGCTGCACGCTGGAGTTTTGCCCGCGCAAACGCCGGAACCAAAACCGCATGGCTGAACGTACGATCGAGCTGGCCGCGCTTTTGCGGCGATTGCCGGCAAGCACGCAAGTCAACGGCGATACGACGCGTTTGGTTACCGCGATTACGATCGACTCGCGCGCGGTGACGCCGGGCGCGCTCTTCGTCGCGCTGCGGGGCGAACGCGCCGACGGCCACGCGTACGTCGGACAGGCCATTAGCAAAGGCGCGATCGCGATCGTCGTGGAGGCCGCACACCAGCCGCACGTTCCGGCGCACGTCACCGTGGTGCACGTTCCCGATACGCGGCGTGCTCTGTCGGCGCTCGCCGCGGGATTCTACGGCGATCCGTCACACGCGCTCGACGTTGCCGGCGTTACCGGCACGAACGGAAAGACGACGACTACGCGCATGATCGCCGCGATTTCCAATCGTGCAAACCGGCCGTGCGGCGTAATCGGCACCGTCGGTGCCGAGTTTGAGGATCGATCGTGGGAGCTGGCGAATACGACGCCGCTGCCGCCGGAGCTTCAAGGGCTGCTCGCCGCGATGCGGGACGAAGGTGCGGCTGCGGTGGCGATGGAGGTCAGTTCGCACGCGCTCGCACTCGATCGCGTCGAGGACGTGCGCTTTCGCGTCGGCGTGCTCACGAACGTGACGCGCGATCATCTCGACTTTCATCAAACGCTCGAATCGTATGCCGCCGCAAAACGCCGGTTATTCGGGCTCGCTCGGACGTGCGTGCTCAATGCCGACGACGAACACGGCGGGCGTTGGGCCTCCGACTTGCGAGCGCGCGGCGTCGAAACCCTGACGTATGGCAGCGCGCACGACGCTACGCTGGTCGCGACGAACGTCGAAGTCGAGCCCGGGGGCAGCCGCTTCACCCTCGACGGCCGCGAATTCGACGTTCGTCTTCCGGGGCGGTTCAACGTATGGAACGCGCTGGCTGCGATCGGCACCGCTCGCGCGTTGGGAATCGACGACGCCGCATCGGCCGCCGGCTTGGCCGAGCTCGAGCGCGTGCCGGGCCGCATGGAACACGTGCGCGGCGGTGCGATCGACGTGGTCGTCGATTACGCGCATACACCCGACGCGCTCGAAAACGCACTGCGTTCGCTGCGCGAAACGACACGCGGCAAACTCTTCGTGGTGTTCGGATGCGGCGGCGACCGGGATCGCGGTAAGCGGCCCGAAATGGGCGCGGTCGCGGCCCGTTTGGCCGACCGCGTCATCGTGACGAGCGACAACCCGCGCAGCGAGGATCCCGGTACGATTGCCGCCGAGATCGTCGCAGGGAGCGGACCGCAGTCGACGGTCGTGGTCGAGCTCGACCGCCGGCGCGCGATCCAACGCGCCGTTTCCGAAGCCGGTGCGGGAGACGTCGTACTCGTCGCCGGAAAAGGGCACGAGGCGTATCAGCTCGTCGGCGAACGAGTGCTCGACTTCGACGACGTCGCGGTCGCGCGGGACGCCTTGGAGCGTTCACGATGAAGATTCCGATTCAAAAGGCCGTTACGTTATTGGGTGCGACGCTGTTCGATGCAGACGGGGCGCCCGACGAAGTGCGCGTATGCACCGATACGCGCGCGCTCGAACGCGGCGACACGTTTCTCGCACTCACCGGGGAGCGGTTCAACGGCCACGACTACACGGCCGAAGCCGTCAAGCGCGGCGCGTCGATGTTGATCGTCGACGAACCCGGCGCACGCGTACCGGGCGTTGCGACGTTGCTCGTCGATCGGACGCTCTCGGCGTATATGACGTTGGCCGGCGTCGCGCGCGACGTGTTCGCGGGTCGTGTGATCGCCGTCACCGGCAGCACGGGCAAGACGACCACCAAAGCCTTTCTCACGCAGCTGCTGGCAGCAAAATACGGGGATCGCGTCATCGCCGCGCCGGCGAACGAGAACAACGAAATCGGCGTGAGCAAGCTGCTGCTGGCCGCATCGAACGAAGAACACGACGTCATCGTGATCGAGATGGGGGCGCGGAAGTTCGGAGACATAGCGACCCTCGTCGCGTTTGCCAAGCCGGAAGTGGGCGTGCTTACGAACGTCGGCGAAGCGCACTTGGAAATCATGGGATCGCGCGAGCGTCTCGCCGATACGAAGTGGGCGCTGTTCGAGCGCGGAGCACGCGCCGTCCTCAATGCCGACGACGCCGTTTCAGTCAAACGCGCGGATCGTTTGGCGCAACCGCCGCATTGGTTTGCCGCGCGCGAAGCCGAAGGCGCCGAAAAACGAGGTCGCCTGACGACGCTCGTCGGACGCTCGTGCGCGATCGATCGCGACGGCGACCGCTTCGAGGAAATCGACGTCGACGTAAACGTTCCGGGCGTTCACAATCGCGCAAATGCCGCAGCGGCCATTGCGGGCGCGCTCGAACTGGGCGTACCGCTCGAATCGATGCGCGGCGCGCTCGCAACGTTGCGGCTGCCCGACGGTCGTTTCGAATCGTTTCGCACATCCGCGGGCTGGCGCGTTATTTACGACGCGTATAACGCCAACGCAAGCGGAATGGTCGCGGCGCTCGACGCGTTCGCGATGGAGAAGCCGGAACGCGCGATCGCCGTGCTGGGGAGCATGGCCGAACTCGGCGACGAGTCTGTAAAATTGCACGAGCGGGTGGGGGCACATGCAGCCAAGCGCGTCGACGTATTGCTCGTGGGTGGAGAATACGCCGACGCGTTGGCTCGCGGGGCTGCCGGCGCCGGCTTCTCGTCGCAGATGATCGTAACGATCGAAGACAACGCGCATGCCGCGCGATGGCTGCGCGAGCACGCGCGCCGCGGCGACGTCGTGCTTCTCAAGGGATCGCGGAAATACAAGCTCGAGGAAATCGTGGAGGACTTGCTCCAATGAGCGTCGCCACGCGTCCGCTGGCCGTGGTTCGTCCCGAACTTCCGCCGGGTTTGGTCGCAATTCCCGTGCGTACGCGCTTGGTGTGCGTAGGCGACGATCTCGTCAGTGTCGTCGCCGACGCCATACGCGGCATCGCTCGCGCGGGCGACGTCATCGCCGTCTCGGAAACCGCCGTTGCGATTGCGGAAGGCGAGTTCGTTCCCGCGGAGTACGTGCGCCCCTCGCGCCTGGCGTACGCGTTGTCGCGCCGCGCCGGCGCGCTCGCGACGGTCAATCAGCCTGAATCGATGCAGCTGGTGATCGACCGAGTCGGCGTTTGGCGCGTCGTTCGCGCGACGGCAGCGCATTTAATCGGCCGCTTGCGTGGTCGCCGCGGTGCGTTTTACGAAGTGATGGGCGATGCGATTACCGCAATCGACGGTTACACCGGAACCATGCCTCCTTACGAGCG
>DASRSM010000151.1:0-1821 GCA_035656415.1 Vulcanimicrobiaceae bacterium
CGCAGACTCGGCAACCTCGAAGACGCTGGAGACGTAATTCGCTCGAGGGCGTTCCGGTATGATCTGCTTGAGCAACGTCCCGATCTCGACGCACGCGGCGTGCCGCTCTCGATAAAAATGCCGCATCGACAGGCCGAGATCGGCGGCGACGGCGCACGCGGGCTCCCCGCCTAGGTCATATTTCATGACGATCGTGCGATAGCGTACGGCTCGTTCCCGTTTTGCGTATCGAGCCTGTTCGACGAGCCGGTCGAGCGCGCGATGAACCATGTTGCGGATCGCCGCCAGTGCCGCGTCCGGCGAATATTCGTCGAAGAGATGTGCGACGAGCACGTTATGGCGCAGCAGATCGGGCGTATCGAGGTGCCGCAGCAGCCGCCGCGTTTCGAGCGCGAGGGAGTTTCCGTTCTTCTTCGACGGCTTCACGGCTGTGCGGTTCGCAGCGACGCGAGAAGATCCCGCGCGTCGCGTTCGTACGATGTCTTTCCGGTGATTGCGGCACGCGACCGCAAGGCCGAGGCAAGGGAATAGGGATGGCCAAACCGTTCTAAGAGTTCGATCGATTCATCGCTGGCATTTTGTGCCGCCGCCCCGTCTCCGCAAACGTAGGCCGATTCGGCGAGAACCCGCAGCGCGAATCCGAGCAACGGTTGCTGCGCGTGCGCTCGAAGCACCGCGCTGCCTCCTTCGGCCAGCGTGCGCGCGCGCTGCGGCTCGCCGAGCGCAAGCAGCGCGCTCGCTTCGATCGATTGTGCATAGCCGGCGCGCGGCATATCGTGCGCTTCGGTGGAACCGCCGAAGCGCGCAAGCTCCACCGCCGCAGCCGCATTTCCGGCGGCCAGTTCGATCGTAGCAAACGACAAGCAGTGCCAACCGTGCGCCGCAACGCCGTGCACGCGGCGCGACGTCGCCAATCCTTGCCGGCCGATCTCCAGCGCGCGATCGACTTCACCGAGGATGAGATACGCGCGGGCAAGATTGAGCGCCGAGCCCGCGGCATCGCGAGCCAGACCGTGCCGGGCGGAAAGTAGACACGCTTCCCGCAAGTAACGCGCCGCGGTTCGCGCGTGGCCGGGCCTCGTCGCGAGTACTCCCCCGAGATGAAAGAGCAGATTTACCCGTACGCGCGCGGGCATCTCCTTTTGGCGCTCGACCACTTCGCGTGCGGCGCGCAGCGCTTCGAAACTCGCATCGTACGCTCCGAGCCCGTGACGGGTGTGCGCGAGCTGCATGTACGTCATCGCGAGCAGTTCGTCGTCTTCCGGCGTTCGGTCGCCGTCGGCCGACAACATGTGGTCCACGGCTTCGCGTCCGAGCAACTCCGCCGTGGAGTACGTCCCGTGGTACCACGCGATCTGTCCTTTTGCCCACGCCAGCCACGCGCGCGAGGCGTGGTCGGACGTTTCGATTTCCGATGCAGTTCTCAACATGTCCAGCGACTGCGTCCACCAAGCGTTTTCGGCAAACGACTCGACCAACAAGCAGGCGATCTCCATCTTGCGCTTCGGATCGGTGACGTTCGAGCGCAGTGACTGGAGAAGGGCGACTGCCGAAGCGCTATCTCCGCTATCGCGCAGCACGCGAAAATGTGCCATCGCGATGCGGCTTGCGTCGATCACCAATGCGTCGCCGACCGAACGTGCCGGAACGCTGTATCGCAGCGCTTCTCCCAGGCGAATCCGCGCTAGCCGCTTCTCGCGATAGAACTGCCGCCGTTCCAATCCGATTTCGCCCAGGACGGCTTTATCGGCCTCACCCCCGATATCGCACCGCAGTAATATGTCGCGCTGGCGCTGCAAATGCACGCGCGCGCGGCCCGCG
>DASRSM010000152.1:0-9643 GCA_035656415.1 Vulcanimicrobiaceae bacterium
GGCTCGCGCGAGACATTCGCAAAACGTCGCCGGGCTGGAATCTCGCAACGAGCCTGCGCGACACGCTCGTCGTTGACAACCAATAACGCGAGCTTTCGGGGGCTTCGCCTCGCCGTGTTGGCGCCGATCGCATGGCCGACGCCGCCGGCCGGGGACGGACCCTGGGACCAGATCGCGTTCAACATCGCCGACGGCATGCGGCGCCGCGGCCTCGACGTAACGCTCTTTGCTCCCGGAAACTCCACGTTCGACGGAAAGATCGCGTCCGTCATTCCGGTCGGGCTAAACGAGGATCGCGCGCTCAACGGCGACGTGTTCACCGCGCTGCACATCGGCGAGCTCGTGCGCCGAATGAACGAGTTCGACTTGATCCACAACAACTTCGACTGGAAGCCGATGACCTATGCGCTCGGCTCGACGTCGCCGCCGTGGCTGACCACGGTGCACGGGTTCTCGTCGCCGCAAATTCTCGCCGCGTACTACGCGTGCGCGTGGCGCACCTTCTACTGCTCGATTTCCAACGCCGATCGCGATCCGGGCTTGGACTACTTGGCGACGACGTATAACGGCATCGACGTCGAGGAGTTCACGTTCGGCGCGAAGCCCGGCGATTATCTCGTATTCTTAGGGCGCTTCCATCCCGAAAAAGGCACGCACCTGGCGATCGAGATCGCTAGGCGAGCCGGCGTGCGCTTGAAGATGGCGGCGATTCCGCAAGACGACGCGTACTTTCACGAACTGGTCGCGCCGCACATCGACGGCGATCGCGTGCAGTTTCTCGGTGCGGTCGAGCGCGAGGCACGCAACGAGCTGCTTTCGAACGCGCTGGGCTTGGTCCACATGACGACGCGGCCCGAGCGCTTCGGTTTGACCATGGTCGAGGCGATGGCGTGCGGCACGCCGGTGCTCGGTGCAAACATGGGCTCGGTTCCCGAAATCGTCGTCGACGGCCTCACCGGCTTCGTCTGCGACACGGTCGACGAAGCGGCGAGTAAGGCTGCGCGGCTTGCGACGCTCGATCGCGCAGCCTGCCGCGAACACGTCGCGCGAACGTTTTCGATCGAGCGGATGATCGACCGCTATTTGGATGCTTACGAACGCGCGCTCGCTTTGAAGCTTCCGCCGCCGCCGGCGGAAGACAAGCTGCGTACGCGAAAGCACGATTGGTGGGATCGGCCGATGGCCTATACGGAGATCCCGCCCAAGCCGGGTACACTGACGTTTGAATGAATCCAGAGCGCGACTACTCGCATCGGTCGCTCTTCGAAAAACTGGGCGTCCGCTCCGACATGCACATCGCCGTGTGCGGCGTGCACGACGAGGCGTTCTTGCTCGAGCTCAACGCGAGGCTGGCCATGAGCGCGTCGCATCACTTGCGCACGAAGTACGACATGATCTTCGTGCAGATCGACGGGCCGGCCGACCTCGAGCGCATCGCGCGCGCGGCGGCCCACTTACGCCCCATCGGCGCCGTGTGGGTCTTTCATCCTAAGGGTAAAGCGGCGAACCCGGCCGACGCGCAAGTCCGCGCCGCCGGTATTGCCGCCGGACTCGTCGACAATAAAATCTGCGCGCTCAACGACACGCACACCGCAACGAGATTCGTCATTCCGGTGGCACGCCGTTAGGCTACCGGAGACCAGCCCAACTTCTTTAGTGCGCCCTTCGCTTCGGCAATGGCGAACTCGCTGACCGGTCCGTCGACGAGCATCGTGAAGTGCCCCATCTTGCGGCGTGCGACGGCATGATGCTTTCCGTAGATATGCAGCACGATCGCGGGATCGCTCAATAGTGCCGGCACGCCGGCCAGAAAATCGCCTTTCCCCTGGCCCAGGATATTCATCATGATCGCGTTGCAGAACATGCGCGGCGGCGAAAGGGGCAGGTCGCAGATCGCGCGCACGTGCTGCTCGTATTGCGAACACGGCGTTACGTCGATCGTGTAATGTCCGCTGTTGTGCGGACGTGGTGCGATTTCGTTGACGAGCAGCTCTTCTTCCATCGAAAGAAAGAACTCGACGCAGTAGGTGCCGACGATTTCCAGCTTGCGTCCGAGCGTGGCCGCCATGCTTTGCGCGCGCATAGCGATCTTCTTGTCGACGCGCGCCGTCGCGATCGTCATCGCGAGGATACCGTTATCGTGCGCGTTCTCGCACACGGGATAGGTCACGACGTTGTCCTTGGCGTCGCGCGTCGCGATGACGCTGAGCTCGCGTGAAAAAAAGATCGTCTTCTCGAAGATCAGCTTGGCACCGCGCGCCGCGGCGAACGCGGCTTTGGCTTCCTCGAGATTCTTGGCGCGCCACTGACCCTTGCCGTCGTAGCCGCCCCGCACCGTTTTCAAGACAGCGGGAAAGCCGACGGTCATCGCGGCTTCCGAAATGTCGTCGATGCGATCGACTTCGGCAAAATCGGCGGTTGGCACGCCGCACTCGCGCACGAAGCGCTTTTCCAAAATCCGGTCCTGCGTGATGCGCAGCACGTTGCTGCCGGGCGTTACGTGCGAGCCGAGCTTCTCGAGATGCTCCACCGACGCGATCGAAATATTCTCGAACTCGTACGTGACGACGTCGCTGCGCTTGCCGAGCTCTTCGATCGCCGCAAGGTCGTCGTAGGAAGCGACGATTTGCTCGTCGGCGACTTGTCCCGTCGGCGAATGCTCTTGCGGATCGAGCGTGATCACGGTGTAGCCCATGCGCTTGGCATCGAGGGTTAACATACGACCGAGCTGACCGCCCCCGATGACGCCGATGGTGTGAATGGGAGCCGCCTTCACTCCGGCGAGCTCGACGCGGCAGCGTCGTGCATCTTTTTGACGTACGCTTCTAAGCGTTTGTGCACGGCCGCATCGCCCAGCGCAACGATGCGCGCGGCAAAGAGTGCCGCGTTCACTGCGCCGCCGATCGCCATCGTTGCCACCGGTACGCCCGGCGGCATTTGCGCGATCGAATAGAGCGAATCGACGCCGCTGAGCGCTTTACTTTGCACCGGGACGCCGATCACCGGCACGAGCGTTTTTGCGGCCGTCATTCCCGGCAGATGCGCCGCGCCGCCCGCAGCCGCGATGATTGCTTGGAGGCCGCGTTTGGCGGCTTTCTCGGCGTACGCGAACATTTCGTCGGGCATGCGGTGCGCCGACACGACGCGCACCTCGCAAGCGATTCCCAATTCGCGCAGCAAATCGCGAGCGGGCTCCATCGTTTCCCAATCGGAGCGGCTGCCCATGATGATTCCGACCGTCACGGCCTTGCCTGCTTGCGCCATCCCAGGCGCTTCGCCAGAGCCTCCCCATGTCATCCTGAGCGGAGCGCCGCGAAGCGGCGCGAAGTCGAAGGACAGATGGAACGCTTTCTTCTAGGCATCAACTACTGGCCGCGGCGCAGTGCGATGTACGCGTGGAAGCGCTTCGACGTCGGAGAGATTCGCGAAGATTTTTCGCGCATCAAAGCGTTAGGGCTCGACGTGGTGCGCTTCTTTTTGTTGTGGGAAGATTTCCAGCCGGAACCCGATGCGATGGATCGCGAGACGCTGCGCAAGTTCGATATCGTAATGGACGCGCTCGCCGACGACGGACTGCTCGCGATGCCGACCCTGTTTTGCGGTCACATGAGCGGCGTGAATTGGCTGCCGGCGTGGACGCTCGACGAATCGACGCCGCACGGACGCTTTCGCACCATCGCCGGCGGCCACAAGGCGCCGTTCGGCATCGGCGACTTCTACGCCGGGCAGAAACTGCTGCGCGCGCAAACGCTATTCGCCCGCTCGGTCGGCGAACGCGTGCGCGAGCATCCGGCGATGTATCTGTGGGATCTCGGTAACGAGTTCTCCAACTTACGCGAACCGGCAACGCCCAACGATGCCGCCAAATGGAGCGCGCTCCTGACCGAAAACCTGCTCGAGATGTCGGGCTTCGGCTCGACGGGCGGCATGCACGGCGAGGATCTCGAGCGCGATCGCCGCTTGCGACCGGCGAGCATCGCGATGCCGTGGACGATCGCGACGATGCACGGCTATTCAGTGTACAGCGCGTGGTCGCGCGACAAGCTCGACACCAACGTCGTGCCGTTTCTCTGCCAAGTACAGCAATCGTTGAGCGGGAAACCGGTGCTGTTCAGCGAGTTCGGCAATCCGACGTGCCCGGAAGGGCAATCGAGCATCGGCGATATGGCGTGTTTGACCGAAGAACAGATGTGCGGTTACGCGCGCGGCGTGCTGGACCGATTGCACGCGCGCGGCGCGTTGGGGGCGTTTTGGTGGTGTTGGGCCGACTACGATCCGGTGCTCGCCGCGATGCCGCCGTTCGACGGCGCACCGCACGAACTGACCTTCGGCATCGTGCGCAGCGACGGCAGCGAAAAGCCGATCGCACAAACGCTGGCCGCTTTCGCGCGCGAAGGTCGCAGCATCGTCGCACCGCCGCCGGCTATCGCAGACGAGAGCGGCTACTTCGCGGCGCTGCCTCAAGGCATTTTCGATCTGTATCGCGACTATTGCGAGGAGAATGCCTAAAGCTCGCACGATGATCGTGACCGGCGCTAGCTCCGGAATCGGACGCGCGCTTGCGTTCGAGGCTGCGCGCGACGGGTTTGCGATCGTCGCGGTCGCGCGGCGCACCGAACTGCTTGCCGAGATCGCTTTGCATATTCGAGCCGAAGGCGGTGCGTGCGTGGTGATTGCGACCGACGTGCGCGCGAGCGACGCGCCGGCACGCATCGTTGACACCGCCCTGCAGGCGTTCGGCGGTATCGACGTCGTCGTCAACAACGCCGGCGTCGGCGCGTTCGGCGATTTACTCGAGCAAAGCGACGCCGCGTTGGAAGCGCAATGGCAACTGCACGTCGGGGCACCGCTGCGCATCGCGCGCGCCGCGCTGCCGCATCTCGAGAAGGTCCGCGGACAACTCATTTTCGTCGGATCGGGTATCGCGCGTGTGCCCGTTCCGCACTACGGCGGCTACGCGATTGCCAAAGCCGCGATTCGCGCGGCGGCGACGCAACTGCGTCGCGAACTGAGCGAGCGTCACGTAACGGTTACGTACGTCGATCCGGGTTTGGTCGCGACCGAGTTTCACGACGCCACCGGCGTCGAACGCGACGTGCGCGTAAAAGCGGCAACGCCCGAACGCGTCGCCCGCGCAATCCTTCGCGGCGTCAAGCGCCGCAAACCGACGGTCAATGCCGTCTGGTGGCAGTCCGCCGCTACGGCCATCGGCGAGATGGCCGGCACGCTCGCCGACAATGCCGTCGCAAGCTTTACCCCGACGCCTAAGGCGGTTGAGCCGAAACCACGTCAACCCGAGCAAAGCGAGCCGGAGGCGAGCGCCGTCGAGGGGCCGCAGAAGGACGGCATAAACCTCGAAAAAGCACTGGAATCGGTGGCGCGGCGCATGGAACGCGTGAAGCTGCCGCCAACCTTCGTGCGCGAGGCGCTGGTGCCCGGAGCGACGCTCGAGCTCAACGAGCTGGCGATGCGATGGGCGGGGATGCCCAACAAAAACGAACGCGCGGCGATGCACGAAGTGCTCGAGGCGCTAACAGCCGGTGGTTATCTAGAACCGATGGGAGATGAAACGTGGAAAGTCGTACGCGCCGCGGATTGACGCTCGCGATCGTTGCTGTGGCGACGCTCGCGGCTACAGCACCGGCACAACAAACCGGAACCTTCGCCCTCTACGCTAAGAAGTCGCACGTCGTATCGAAGTTTTGGGCGGTCGGGCAAGGTCCGACGCAGTCGCTCAAAGTGCGGCAATACGGCGACGACGGCACGCCGGTGCTGCACTACGGCATCGACATGGGCGGTACGATGCACTACTTCATCGTTCGCGACGACTTCTCGACGTTCAAACACTACAGCGCGGCGTTCAGCATGGACGGCACGTTCAGCCACGACTTCACGCGCGACGCCGGCCACAACTACTATTTGTTCGCCGATTCACATCCGGTAGATTCCGGCCGTCAGGTCTTCCGGTTCGACATCGGAAACCCGGCGGCATCGGGCCATCCGTCGATGACGGCGTCGGGCACCGACTCGAGCGCGGGACCGTACAGCGTCATCTTCTCCAAGACGACGCTTGCGGCGAACACGCCCTACATGATGCTGGTGACGATCGATCGCGACGGTAAAGGCGCGCAGGATCTCAGTCCGTACTTCGGCGGCGCGGCGCACATGGTCATGATTCAAATGTCGAGCCTGGACTACGTCGAGTTACATCCGACGCTTCGCGGGCAAAAGCTCGACAAGTCGCAATCCTACACGGTCGAGCAAGAGATCGTGCGTCTGCAAACCAACTCGCAAGTCGGCCCGAATCAGCAGGTCGAAATCCCGGCGCTTCCGGCCGGGACGTACAAAGTATGGTACGAGTTCACCGGCGGCGTGACGCAGCATAAGTACGCCGCTCCGTTTACGCTCGTGGTGCAATGATACTCAGCGCTCTCGCGACGATCGTGTTGGCTTCGGTGCTGCCGTACCAAGCCGGCACGTTCGCGCTGCTCGGCGGCTCGCCGCAGATCGTTGCGAAGTTTTGGGCGACGCAGGGTGCGGGAACGAGCTACACGCTCAACGCGCGGCAGTTCGCGAAATCCGGCACGCCGATAAAAGCCTATGACATCGACATGCAGCACTACATGCACGTCGTGATCGTGCGCGACGATTTCCGCGAGTTCGCGCACAAACACCCGTCGTATAACGCCGGCACCGGTACGTTCGAAACGTCGTTCACGAAGCAGCCGAATCACAAGTACTACGTCTACGCCGACTCGATGCCCCACGGCATCGGCCAGCAAGTGTTCCGCTTCACGATCGAAAACGACGGCACGCCAGCCGCGGTGAAACCACCGAGCACAGCCTCGGGGCCGAACTCGAAAGCCGGTCCGTACACGGTCACGCTCGCGAAAACGACGCTGAGGGCCAACGCGCCGCAGAACGTCGATCTCACCGTCGAAAACGACGACGACCCAGCCGACGATCTGGTTCCGTATCTCGGCGCGCCGGCGCACGTCGTGCTCATTAACGTGAAGACGCTCGACTACGTGCACGCGCACCCGCTACTGCGCGGTCAAACGAGCTCACAGATGAGCTCCGCGAACGAAATGAAAGAAATGGTCGGCTCGAATAAAGCCGGACCGTTTATGAAGCTGATGCTTCCGGCGTTACCGCCCGGCGTCTATGCGGCGTGGGTGCAAGTTGCCGGCGGAAAAGAGAGGACCGTCTATACGGCCCCGTTTACGTTAGTCGCCAGATGAGGCCCATGCAGAAAGCACGGTGGGGTGGAACGATCGGCGTTCTTCTCCTCGTCTTGATTAATGCCGGCTTTCCGCAGCGCTACGTGTGGGGATCGGGCGAGGTTCGCGAGGCGTTTACCATCGGGCTTTCTGCGATGTTCGTGCTTTCGGTAGTTGGGACCGCCGTCAAGATCTCGTGGGACGCGCGCAACGTTTCCGTTCTCGTGGTAGTCGGCTTGGCTTGTGCGTTCAATGCGCTGACGCTCTACCAGCTCGTCGCCTTCATGATCTGGCCTCATCCGGATCTTCCCACGCTCGACGGCGTACGGCTCTTGTCGTCGGCGGTTGCGATTTGGCTGACGAACGTCGTGTCGTTTGCGCTGCTTTACTGGGTGGTTGACGGCGGTGGCCCCGACGACCGTCTTCGCGACCCGCAGGGTCCCCGCGACCTTGCGTTTCCAGGCGACTCGCACGACCCGAACTTTGCGGACTACGTTTTCCTGGCGTTCAATACCGCTACGGCTTTTAGCCCGACCGATACGGCTCCGCTCACGACGCGCGTACGCATGATGATGTTGGCCGAGTCGGCGATTTCGCTGCTCGCGCTCGCCATCGCCGCGGCGCGAGCGGTAAACATTTTACACTAACGCGCGGCGCAAACTCTTAACGCCGATGGCGCCGAAAAACAGAGCCGTCGCGAGCAGCACGATGGTCGCGCCGCTCGATCCGCGCAAATAATACGAGAGGTAAAGCCCGCCGACGGTGCTGACCGCACCGAAGATCGCCGCGATTCCCATCATCGGCGCGAACCGCGACGTGAGCTGATACGCCGCCGCTGCGGGCGTAACGAGTAACGCGGCAACGAGGATGATGCCGACCGACTGCAGCGCGACGATGATGGTTAGCGCGAGCATCACGAGCAGCGCGTATTCGTAGAGCACGGCGTTGATGCCGCTGGCCTGCGCGACGACCGGATCGAACGACGTGTACAGCAATCCGCGGTAAAGAATCGCGACGGTGAGGCCGACGATCGCGCTCAAACCAAGGATCAGCCACAAATCCTGCGGCTGTACTGAAAGGATGTCGCCGAAGAGAAAACTCTGCAGGTCGATGGCGTAGCTGCGCTGCTGGCTCATCAGGAACACGCCGAGCGCGAACATGGCGGTGAAGAGCACGCCGATCGTCGTGTCGAGCGAGATGCGCCCGCGGCGGTGGACGTACCCGATGCCGAGTGCCGTGATGACCGCGACGATCGCCGCGCCGATGTAATAGTTGGTTCCGCGCAAGAACGCGATAACGATGCCGGCGAACGACGCGTGGGCGATGCCGTCGCCGATGAACGACAGTTTGCGCAGCACGACGTACGTTCCCATCGTCGAACACAGCAATCCCACCGCAAGCGCCGCGACGAACGCCCGCTGCATAAACGCATAATGAAACGGATCGAGCAACATCACACTGTCATCACTCGTGCTTGACCTCGGGGTGTGCCGCATGCCCCTGATGCGGCGCATGATCGTGCCGCAAATGCCCGTGCGTGTGCGTGTGCTCGCGAATCGCCGAATACGCGCCCGACCGCGCGACTTGCTCCGGCGTACCGATCGCCAGCATACGCCGATCCAACACCAGCAAGCGATCGAACCACTCATCGACCCGATCCAGATCGTGCGTCGTCATAATGACCGGCAACCCGCCGCCGACGAGATTGCGCACGACTTCGCGCAGCGATTCTTCGGTCGCCGCGTCGACGCCGGTCGTCGGCTCGTCGAGCAGCAAGAGCCGCGGCTCCTGCGCGATCGCGCGCGCAACGAACACGCGCTGCTGCTGACCGCCGGAGAGATTTGCGATGTGTCGCGTCGCAAAGTTCTGCATGTTGACGGCTTCGAGCGCGTCCTGCACCGCCTCGCGATCGTACTCCCCGAATCGCTGCCAGAACTTCAAGCGCGCAAACCGCCCCATCGCCACGACGTCGCGCACCGTTGCCGGAAACGACCAATCGACGGCCTCGACTTGCGGTACGTACGCAATCGATCCCGGCGGCAAATCGCGCGGCTGAGCGCCGAGCACGCACAACTGTCCCGACGCGGGCCAAATCAATCCACACAGCGCCTTGAGCAGCGTCGACTTCCCCGAACCGTTGGGTCCGACGATGCCGAGCGCTTCGCCCTCGTGCACGTTGATGGTCACGCCTTCGAGCGCGGTGAAGTCTTCGTACCTGCAGACGAGGTTGCGCGTGACGACGGCTTCGCCCGGCTCGCACTGAAGCTTCGGCGGCCCGCTGCCGGCCACGCGCGCTTGTCCGGCTTGGTTGACGATGAACTGTTGTCTCGCGCGCCGGACGGTGGATCGCTTCACTTGAGCGCTTTCACGATGACGTCCGTATCGTACGTGAGCATCGAAATGTAGTTGGCGACGCGCGGATC
>DASRSM010000153.1:0-11340 GCA_035656415.1 Vulcanimicrobiaceae bacterium
ACCCATCGAGGGAGTGCGCCCGGTTACACCCTAGGCGTACGGCCGCGTTCGACGCTAGCCGACGTGTGGGTATAACTCCGTTCCAAAAAGAGCGGAGATATACTCACTATGTCAACTGGAGCTAACCCAACCGTCTACTACGTCGTCGCCGCCATCGTCGTCATCGCAATCGTCGTGGCGATCGTTCTGGCGATGCGTGCCGCACGCTCGCGCGAGCTCGAGAAACGCTTCGGGCCCGAGTACGAACGCGCCGTTCGCGAGAAAGGGGATCGCGCGGCGGCAGAGCGAGAACTTGGGGCGCGCCAAGCACGCGTCAAGAAGTTCCACATCGAAGAGCTTCCCGCCGGCGCAAAAGAGCGCTACGACGAGGAGTGGCGGACGGTGCAGACGCGTTTCGTCGACGCACCGCAGGCCGCCGTGGTCGACGCCGATCATCTCGTCGCGTCCGTGATGCGCGACCGAGGTTATCCATTAGAAAAATTCGACCAGCGAGCCGCCGACATCTCAACCGATCATCCGCACGTCGTCGAAGACTACCGCGTGGCGCACGGGATTGCGTTGCGCGGCGAGCGCAGCGAGGTTTCGACCGAAGACTTGCGTCGGGCGATGCAGCGTTACCGCACGCTATTTGACGACCTACTCGGCGCCGAAAGTAACGTCTAGATGAAAGACCGTCGAGACCTCGACGACAGCGCCGACGTGCGCGAACGCTCGGTGCGCGACACCGTCGAACCGCGCGACACCGCAGAGCCGCGTGACGCGGAGAGCTTTTTACCGCCCGATCGTATGGGAGAGTTCCGCGAGCGCTGGAACGACATTCAGGCCGAGTTCGTCGACGACCCGCGGAACTCGGTGCTGCGTTAGCGGTCGGGGCGGGTATAACGTCAAGAGCCATGTGGGGAATCACGATTTTCGGTCTCGTCGTCGTTCTGATCGTCATCGTCGTCATCGCGGCGATTGCATCGTTCCGCATGGCTCGCCACTCCAGTCCGAGCGATATACGGGCGGAGACCGAACGAGAGCTGGGCGTGCGCGAGACGACGGTGGGCGACGAAGAGAGTCCGCTCAACCGCCCGAAAACAGGCGCTTGAGCATCGCGTCGTGCTTATACGACGCGCTCTTTCCGAAATGCACGGCAACGAGATCGAGCGAAGGCACGACGTACATCGCTTGACCGCCCGAGCCGCTGGCGTAAAAGAGGTCGTCGGGCGCGCCGGTGACGCGCACCCACCAGCCCAAGCCGTAGCGCGCGTTTGCTTTGGTCCCGACAAAGCATTGCGCAAGCGCGGCGCGCTCGCGTAAAACGAATTTCCCATAACCGAGCCATTGAGCGGCGGTCATCGACGCGCCGGTCGGAAGCGGCTGGGTACCGTCGGGGAGCTTCCGCCAGAACGCGATTTGGATGCCGGCCGGGTCGAGAACGCGTTCGCGTAAGTAGTCGTGCGGCGTTTTCGGCGCCAACTTTTGTGCGAGCACCGCTCCGAACACCTGTAGCGGAATACCGCCGTAGGTGAACGTCGTGCCGGGTTCGTTCTTGAGCGCCATGCCGAGCGCGCGCGGATATGGCGGTACCGCGCTGCCCAAGCCGCCGAAACCGAAGCCTGACGTGAGCGAAAGCAGCATGCGCAGCGTCACGCGGCGCTTCCATGGATCCTCACGCCAGGACGCAATCGTGTCGGCCGCGAGCTCGTCGAGCTCCAACAGTCCGTCGCGTTGCGCGTAGACGGCGGCGACGCCCCAGAAGCTTTTCGTTCCGCTATATAACGGATGCGGAGAGCCGGCGCGAAAACCGCTCGCGTACTCTTGCGCGACGACCTCGTCCCCGCGTGCCACCACCAAGGCTTCCAACGCGTGCTTGCGCGCGTAGGCGAGCGCGGCTTCGACATCCATGCAGGGGGCTTCGAGGCCCGGCCGCAAATGCGCCTTCCATGAGGCCGTTCGTGCTGCTGGTCGCCTCAGTAGCCGCACTCGGCGGACTGCTGTTCGGCTACGACACCGGCGTTATCTCCGGTGCGATTCTCTTTATCAACAAAGACTTCGCTCTGTCGACGAAGCTGCAAGAGTTTACGATCAGCGTCGTGCTGATCGGCTGCATGGGCGGCGCACTGGCGTCGGGATGGCTCGCCGATCGCATCGGCCGCCGCTGGACGCTCTTTGCTGCCGGAATCGTCTTCATCGTAGGTGCGGTCGTTTCCGCGTTGACGCCGGACGAGAACGTCCTGCTCGTCGGTCGTTTTATCGTCGGTATCGGCATCGGCTTCAGCTCGGTCGTTGCGCCGCTGTACATTTCGGAGGTCGCGCCGAGCAACGTTCGCGGCGCCCTCGTGTCGCTCTATCAGTTTGCGATCACCGTCGGTATTCTGGCCGCGTATCTGGTCGATTACGCGCTCGCGGCCGGCGGCCAATGGCGATGGATGCTCGGTATCGCCGTCGTTCCGTCCCTCGTGCTCGTGATCGGCATGGTAGCGATGCCCGAGAGCCCGCGGTACCTGTTTAAAATCGGTCGCGACGAGCGGGCGCGCCACGAGCTCGAGCGCATCGTCGAAGATCGCGCGGAGATCGCCGAAGAAGAAAGCTCGATTCGCGAAAGCCTCAAGGTTTCCAGCGCGGGCCCCGAGGCGCTGCGGACGCCTCAGGTGCGCGTCGCGCTTTTTATCGGCATCAGCTTGGCGGTGCTGCAGCAAGTCACCGGCATCAACACCGTCATTTACTATGGTCCGCAGATCTTTCAAATGGCCGGCATCTCGTCGAACTCCGCTTCGATTCTCGCCGAGACGATAGTCGGCACGGTGAACTGCCTCATGACGTTGATCGCGATCTTCTTCGTCGACCGTCTCGGGCGCAAGCCGCTGCTTTATGCCGGCCTCGCCGGCATGTTCCTCGCGCTCGCAGCGCTCGCTTTTGCCTTTAGCCAGGCGCATTTGTCGGGCTCGCTGAGCGTCATCGCGCTCGTCAGCATGATGGTCTACGTGGGGTGTTTCGCGTTCTCGCTGGGACCGATTGTGTGGCTGCTGATCTCCGAAATCTTTCCGCTTCCCGCGCGAAGCTTCGGCATGTCGGTGTCGACGCTGGCGAACTGGGTCGGCAACTTCGTCGTCTCGCAGTTCTTCCTGACGGAGCTTCGCGATATAGGAACGCCGCTGACGTTCGGCATTTACGCGGCGCTGTGCATCGTCACGATCGTTTTCGTCCGCAAGTTGGTGCCGGAGACCAAACGCGAGCTGCTCGAACAGGTGAGCCTGAAGGTGGCTTCCGAGGCCGCCTAATCGTATGCTTGCTGCAGTTCGGCACGCCGGCGACGCGCGCGGCGGCGTTGCCCTCGAAGATATCGGCGCACCGCAGCCGGCGGCCGGCGAAGTGCTCTTGCGCGTTCGCGCGTGCGGCGTATGCCGCACCGATTTGCATATCGTCGACGAAGAGTTGCCGCCGCATCGCGATGCGGTCGTGCCGGGACATCAAATCGTCGGCGACGTCGTCGCGATCGGTAAGGACGTCGACGGAGCGCTTATGGGAACGCGCGTGGGCGTCTCGTGGCTCGGCGGAACCGACGGCACGTGTCCGCAGTGCCGAGCCGGTCGCGAAAATCTCTGCGATCGCCCCACGTACACGGGATACGACCGCGACGGCGGTTACGCCGAGTTCGCGTGCGCGCGCGCGGATTTCACAACGTCTCTTCCGCCGGAAATGGACGACGTCGAAGTCGCGCCGCTGCTGTGCGCGGGAATCATCGGTTTTCGCGCGCTGCGCGTCGCCGGTGTCGAGCGCGGCGAGCGTGTCGGACTCTTCGGATTCGGCGCGTCGGCGCACTTAGCGCTGCAAGTGCTGCGGGCATGGAATTGTGAGGTCTACGTTTCCACGCGCGGCGCGCAGCATCGCGCGTTCGCGCAGAGCCTGGGCGTCGCGTGGGCCGGCGACGCAACCGACAAGCCGCCGGTTCCGCTCGATCGCGCGGTGACGTTCGCACCGGCCGGTGACGTGGTCGTCGCCGCGCTGGCGTCGCTGCGCAAGGGTGGCGTCGTGGCAATCAACGCGATCCACCTCGATCGCATGCTGGAGTTCGATTACGACTCGTTACTCTGGGGCGAGCGACAGATTCGCAGCGTGACGAACATGACGCGCGCCGACGCGCGCGATTTCATTACCCTCGCCGCGGAAGCCAACGTGCGCGCGCAGACGACCGTCTTTCCATTGCAGGCGATTCAAGGGGCCCTCGACGCCGTGCGCGGCGATGCCATCGACGGAGCCGCAGTGGTACGATGCAGCCCCAGCTAAGCGTCGTCGTTCCCGTCTACAACAACTGGTGGATGACGGCGCGTCTTCTCGCCAAGCTCGAACGGCTGCGCGACGGCCTGCCCTTCGAAACGATCGTCGTCGACAACGCCTCGACCGACGAAACGCAGCACGAGATCGAAGGCTTTGCTTGGGTGCGCTACTTGCGCAATGAAGAAAACCTGAAGTTTGCCGGCGCGTGCAATGCTGGAGCGCGCGCCGCGGAAACGCCGCTCGTGTTGTTTCTCAACAACGACGCCTATCCGCTCGGCGACGCACTCGCGCCGCTCATCCGCGCGTTCGAGCGCGAGGAAGTCGCGATTGCCGGCGGTGCGCTGTTTTTCGAAGACGGCGTTACGCAGTGCGCGGGTTTCGTGGTTTTGCCCAACGCGCACTGGCACTATTCGTGCCGCAACTTGCCGCACGGTCTCGAGGGCGTCACGCACTCGCGAGACGCGCTCGGCGTTTCCGGCGCAGCGATGGCAGTTCGCACGCAGTGGTTTCTGGAAAGCGGCGGATTCGACGAGTCGTTCGTCAACGGTTTCGAGGACGTCGATCTGTGCTTGCGCGCGCGCGAAGCGGGCCGAACGATTCGCTACGTTGCCGAGTCACGTTTTGCGCACTACGAGGGTGCTTCAGAGGGACGCTACGAGCGCGAGCAGCAGAACGAGCGCCGGTTCTACGAGCGCTGGTCGCCGGCGTTTCAAACGATGCCTCGCGTCGAGCGCGGCAGCGTGGGCGCGATCGGCATACACGCGCCGGCTAACGTGACGAAGTGGAGCGCGGCGGCGCTCGGCGATCTCGAAGACGCGCTGCGTTCGTTCGGTCATCCGGTCGTGCGCGGTGGCATAAAGCCGTGGCAGTTTACGGACGAGCGCTTCCGCCGCAGCGCCTCGCTTTGTTGGTTCGGAGCGAAACCGTCCGGCCGTTCCGTGCTGCTGGAGCGTGCCTATGGCGGAGCCGAGATGAAAGTACGCGGCGCGGTCGAGCTAAGCGTACCGTGGCTTCCGTGCGCATCGCCCGAGCGATCCGCAGCGATACCGCTGCGCCGCTCGGCGGCCGACGGGTGCCCCCGCATTGCGCTTGCCGGTGCCAGCCGAACCGAGTTCGCTGCAACGCTCGACGGCGATATCATCGAAGTCAGCGAGGGCCGCTTTCCGCACGCAGAGGTTGCGTGCGTCGTCGTCGCCGGGCTTACTGACGACGCGGCATTCGGCAACGTCGCACTAGCTCAGGCGGGCGTACCGGCCGTCGTCATTGCCGACCGTGGAATGGAACGCCTCTACGCGGACGACGTGGCGCTCATCGTACGGCGAATCGGTCTGGCCGACGCAGTTGCCCGGTTCACCTCGAGCGCCGCGACGCGCGAACGTTACGGCAACTTGCTGCGCGCCGATTCACTTCGCCGGTTCAACCCGCGCCGCACCGCAATTCGCGTCGTCGATCTGTTGTGCGCCGCGCGGTTCGGCTTCGAGCGACCGTCGCAAGCCAAGTCGAACGCGCCCATCGTCTTGTAGGTTAAGGAACGATCGCGAGCGCGTGCGGGTTCGAGAGGCCGCTCGTCAGCGTGACGAACGGAGAAATACTTTCCGCGGTGCCGCCCGCGTTGAACGTCGAATAGCGGTAGCCGTAGACGCTGCCGATTTGGGTCGCGGCAACGAACATGTTGCCGAGTTCGTCGACCACCATCGCTTGCGCGGAGCCGGAGTCGAGCCCGGCCGTGAACGCGCTGGGCGTGACCGGCGGCGCAAATGCCGTGTTGTAGAGCGCGAATTTCGTCCCGTCGGCATCATCTTGGAACACGCCCTTGATCGTCACCGTGTCGTAGGGCGTCGGATGAATCGTTTCGTCGAGCACTGCGAGGTCGCCGGCGTAGGCGGGATTTCCAATCGACGTCGGGCTCGACCAGCTTCCGAATGTATAAGCGTAGAGCGCGCACGGCGTGGCGTCGCTGCACGGATAGGGATGCCCGAACGTATATTGCGTTTGATCCGAAACGTATAAGGTCTTCGTTACGGGATCGAGCGCCATACCGACCGGGGCGACCAGCCCCGAAAGCGACGCCGGCGTCGTCGAGCCGTGCGGGTAGAAGTTGACGCCGCCTCCGGGTTCGACGGCTTCTCCGGTGTCGAACTTCACATAGCCGACCCAAAGATCGTCGCCGGAATCGACGGAGAGAAAGTATGCGTATCCTTTCGACGACGCGATGTTGAGCGTTAGGGACGGCGTCGTCGCGCCCGGCGGATATTCGAACACCTTGTTTGCCGAGACGTCGAGCACGAACAGATTGCCGCTGGGATCCAAGGCCAGCTTCGTTACTAAACCGCCCGGTATCGACATGGTGCGGCTCGGGATCGTAGAGCCGACCTTGTATTCGTGAATGCCCACGGTCGTTTCGGCCGTATAGAGATTGCCGTGCGCGTCGTACTCGATGTCGGTCGAGCCGCTCAGTACGCCGCTAGTGATCGTGGAGACCGGCCCCGTACCTTTTTCGGCAGCGAACAGCGATATCGAGTATCCGCCCGCGACTGCGAGCAGCGATTGCATATCGATCCCGACCGAGCTGCTGCAGATTGCACCGGTCACCGCACACCCGTCGGTTTGGCCGGCGCCGTACGCCCCCGTTACGGTTAGGCTGCCTAACGCGGCGCTGTCGGCAAGCGTTGCCGGCGGCGTAATCGTGAACCGTGGAGATCCCTCCGGCGGCTGCGTCACCGTTGCGGCGAGCGGGCCGGAGACGCCAACCGTGTAGTGCGGAGCGCCGATCCCGGAGATGACGTTACCGTCGGCATCGATCGCCTCGGCAAACAGATTATGCGCGCCTGGACCGATCAAGTCGTACACGTTGCCGCTTTGCGCAACCAGCGGAGTACCCGGAACCACGGCAATCTGGGCGGGGATGCCCGAGAAGTTGAAGGTGACCGCGTTCGTCTCGTTATTTGCAATCGAGAACTTCGAGGTCGACGTCGAGAGTGCAGCCGCGCCGGACGGAATTGCGTTCGCTGCGGAATCGTACGCGTCGTACGTAGTAAACGCCGCGGTGTAACACTGGGCGCCGCTAGAACATGAGGGAAGTGATTGAGCGAAGGTGCACGCCAGCCCCTGTAGCGTTAACGTGCATCCCGGCGAGAGTGCAGTTAGTCCCGTGACCTCATCGATGCTGACGCCGGGCCCGGTAATCTTGACCGTCATTGCCTGAGTCGACGGCGAAATGAACTTCGGTCCGAAGTGACGATGTCCGCGTTTGTCGCGCGGTGCTCCGATTGGTATCAGCATCGAGGTAACGAGGCGGCCGCCGTTTTTATCCGTAACGGTTAGCGTGGCCTTATGTCCCTTCGTATCTGAAAACGTTACGGTACATTTGCCTTTCCCGACGCCGGTAAGCGTCACGTTGAGCGACGGTCCTTTCCCCGACGTCGGGCTGATCGCCGCCACGTTGATGCACGTGTCTTTTTCTTTGAACTTACCGGTGTATTTGCTCTCGGCGACCGCGACCGTCGTCGCGCTTGCCGCACCCTTTCCGTAGAGCGTGAGCGTTGACGGTGTAACCTTCAACCCTTTCGTGCTATGCGGAACGGTATTCTGCGCTGCTGGAAATGCCGATACGGCATTGGGTACGACACCTTGCTTGGTGCCGCACGCCGTCATCGACACAGTGAGAAAGAGCGCCGCTATGTACCGGTGCATTTATGGAAGACCTCCGAAACCTTTGGGAAGGCTGCTTGCTCGCATTCGTTCGGAGGTGAGCGGGTCCTTGCTTCTTGAAGGACGAGCCGAATGATTGACGGTGAGCGAAAAGCTCCGACCGGGACCGTAACCTTCGTTTTTTCCGATATCGAAGGCAGCACCGTGCGCTGGGACTCGAACCGGGAAGCAATGCAAGCGGCGGTTCGCCGGCACGACGAGCTGATGCGCGACTGCATCAAAGCCAACGCAGGCTACGTCTTCAAAACGATCGGTGACGCGTTCTGTGTCGCGTTCGGATCGGCAGAAAGTGCTCTCGCGGCCACGCTTCAAGCTCAGCGATCGATTGCAGCGCAAGGCTGGAGCGCGGTCGGCGGCCTGCGCGTCCGTATGGCGATCCACACCGGAATCGCCGACGAGCGCGACGATGACTATTACGGGCCAACCGTAAATCGCGTAGCGCGCCTTCTTGCGATCGGTCACGGCGGACAAGTGCTCGTATCCGGTGCGGCTCGCTCGTTGATCGAAGAGCGAGTCATTCCGGAGATTCACTTGGTCGATCTCGGAATGCATCGCCTTAAAGATCTCAGCACGCCCGAACACGTCTTTCAGCTTGGCGCCGAAGGGCTAGCAGCGGACTTCCCGCCGCTGCATTCGCTCGATGCGGTACCCAACAACCTTCCGGCGCAGCTAACTCCATTGGTTGGGCGCGACAGCGAGGTCGCCGAGATAAGGGCGTTAGTCGAGCTTTCGCGTCTCGTGACGCTCGTCGGCTCGGGAGGCATCGGTAAGACACGTACTGCGTTGCAAGTCGCTGCCGAGTTGGCGCGCGCTGACGGGGCGTGGTTCGTCGATCTGGCGTCCTGCGAAGACCCTTCACTCGTGGTCAGTGCGATCTCTGCGGTATTTAACGTTCCCGACGAAGCGGGCGGGCAACATCTGACGGATCGCCTAGCGATGGCGCTGCAAACCAAGAAGCTTCTCATCGTTCTGGATAATTGCGAGCAGGTGGTCGAAGCGGCAGCTTCGGCCGTAAACAAACTGTTGCAATCCTGCTCCGAATTGCGGTTTCTCGCTACCAGTCGCGAAGGGTTGGGTATTGCGGGCGAGGAGATTTATCGTTTGCCGCTCCTGCCCGTACCACCCGAGGAAGAGACGCTTTCGCCGGATCGGCTGATGGAATACGGGGCCGCGGCGCTGTTTGTCGCACGCGCGCGCGCAACTCAAAAGTCCTTCGAGGTTACGGACGAAAATGCCGGTCTCATTGGCGAGATCGTCCGACGGCTCGACGGTATAGCCTTGGCAATCGAACTGGCCGCGGCTCGCGTCAAGGTGTTGAGCGTTTCGCAACTGTCGCAGCGCCTCAACGATCGGCTGAAGCTGCTCACTGGAGGCAGCAGGACCGCATTGCCACGACAGCAGACGCTGCGCGCCTTGATCGGCTGGAGCTACGACTTGCTGAGCGAAATAGAAAAGAGCGTATTCCGGCAAGCGGCGGTCCTGCGCGGAACGTGGACCCTTGAAGCACTGGAAGCGATCTGGCTCGATGAGTCGGTTTCCGGTGACGTTCTTGACGCCGTCACGGCGTTAGCGGACAAGTCACTCTTAGTAGTTGAAACTGGAGACGAGCAGAACCGGTACAGGCTCCTCGAATCGACTCGCGACTTTGCCTTAGAGCGATTAATTGAACGCGGCGAGTTTGAAACCGCCGCGAGGCGTCACTGCGAATATTTTGCCGTCGAGGCGGCGCGGCTGGACGATCGGTTTTGGGGAATCAATTCGGATGTATGGGTAACGCTCGTTAGGAGCGATATTGAAAACTATCGGTCGGCGATCGACTGGGGGCTTTCAGCCGGAGGAGCCGAGGCAAGCGCGGCCACGATAGTCGCTAGTCTGCGTTGGTTCTACTGGGCCGTTGCGACCGGTGAAGGGCGTTCAGCCATCGAACGCATTGACAACCAATCGATCGAAACATTTCCGAAGCGCGTGCGCGCACTTTTAACGCTCTCCGCCCATATGCTCGGCGGTACCCTCGCGCAGGGAGTCGACTCCGTTCGAGAAGCGGAGCGCCTTTTAGCCGATCAGAACGACCTTAAAACGCACGCCGAGTCGTTGATGGTACTTGCCGATGCGATGGGTAAGACGGGCGACCTGCATGGATCCGCGCTTTCCGCTGAGTCTGCCGTTGCTCAAGCGCGTTCGGTTGGAATCCCGATCCAGCTTGGGTCTTTTCTGAGTTCGGCAGCCTACGCTCTCGCCTTGGCGGGCGATGACGAACGCGCGCGAGCGTTTCTGGACGAAGCCGAGCCGATTGTTCGGCGATCCGACGATCGTCCGACGCTCGCACGGTTACAGGCGATTCGAGCGGAGCTCTTATTCGCTGCCGGCGATACGGCGGCAGCGCTGGCGTGCTCTCGTGAAGCTGAAGCGACTTATCGCGAGCGGTCCAATCCTGCTTGGCTAAACGTCGTACTACTCAACGAAGCGTCGTACTATCTCGCCGAAAACGACAGCGCCGGCGCTCGGAACGTCGCACGTGAGGCCCTGACGTTGGCACGGCGCCGCGACGACGCATTCAAAGCAGCCGTTGCAATCGGTCACTTAGCACGAATTGCCGCCGAGGGCGGCTGCGCCGAACGTGCCGCCCGGCTTACCGGCTTCGTCGATGCGACCTACGCGCGTCTCGGCAGCGTTCGAGAGCCCACCGAGCAGCGCGGTTACGAGCGCACGCGCCAACTGATAGCAGAGGCGGTATCCGAAGATCGGGTCGCGGCATTGCTCGATCAAGGCGCGTCGATGAGCCAAAAGGACGCGGAAGAAGAAGCCCTTGCGGTGCCGTCTCCGGCTTGAAGCGTCAAGAGCTTTCCTTCGACCCGATTTCGACGAAGCGTTTCGTTAAAATAACCAGGCCGAGCATCTGCAGCCATTCCGAAACAATGCTGCCGGTGACGCTCAATACGATCGAAAGCGAGTGATCGTAAACGAGCCGTTTCCAACCGCGCCGCTCGGGCGGCGGCTTTTTGCTCTCGCTGGAACGCTTTTCGTATAAGAATTTCGTCAGCACGATAACCGCCGCGGAGCCGCTCCAATCGGCGATCGCGTTGTCGAAAAACGCACCCGTGTGCGTTTTCGGGTCCGAGATCGCGTAGAGCACGATCCACAACGCGAGGATGCCGAGAACGGTAAGGCTGAGACCGTGTCGCTTGAGAAGATGCACGGTAGCCTCATACCGTTCCTAAATCCATTGCCATCTATTCCACGAGGAAACCGATGGTTGGCGCCGGGCGAACGCGTATTCCCGACGATTCGCGCGCCGGACTCCCGCCGGCAGCACACGGTGTGATCCCGGGCAGCGCTCGCGCGATGCCGGGATCGTCTCTCGACGAC